>NZ_JBLYIF020000118.1:0-203 GCF_048548695.2 Pontibacter sp. JAM-7 | reverse complement strand
GGCGGAACGGACGGGACTCGAACCCGCGACCCCCTGCGTGACAGGCAGGTATTCTAACCAACTGAACTACCGCTCCAGCATCATAAGTCATTGACTCTATCAATTGCAGCTATGCTGCACCTGTTCGTGGTGGGCGTGGAGAGGCTCGAACTCCCGACATTCGCCTTGTAAGGGCGACGCTCTCCCAACTGAGCTACACGCCC
>NZ_JBLYIF020000117.1:0-206 GCF_048548695.2 Pontibacter sp. JAM-7 | reverse complement strand
GCCCCTTCAAAGTCAACCGTTATTTTTACCCTTTGTGACAATTTATCACACCGTACATAACGCCAACTTCACACCACATAAAACGCACAAAATATAAACAATTTCATTTGTTTACAGCGGTTAATCCGTAACCCCACCCGGCAGATAAACACTGCCCTGTAGCGGTCAGGGAGGCGCATTCTACACCGCACAGAATTAAGGTCAAC
>NZ_JBLYIF020000116.1:0-217 GCF_048548695.2 Pontibacter sp. JAM-7 | reverse complement strand
TGGAATTGGTAGACACGCTAGCTTCAGGTGCTAGTGCCTTCACGGGCGTGGGAGTTCGAGTCTCCCCATCTGCACCATCTGACGCCATGTCAGACGGTGCGAAAGAACAGGTCGCTGAGCCTGTAAAAAGTCAGCTGAATACGCAGATGTGGTGGAATTGGTAGACACGCTAGCTTCAGGTGCTAGTGCCTTCACGGGCGTGGGAGTTCGAGTCTCC
>NZ_JBLYIF020000115.1:0-223 GCF_048548695.2 Pontibacter sp. JAM-7 | reverse complement strand
CCGTAGGGGAACCTGCGGCTGGATCACCTCCTTAAACGAAAGCCTGTTCTGGCAAGCGTTCACACGAATTATCTGGTTATTTGTTATTGCCCGTAGAGGGCAAACGTTAGTGAGCTTTGGCTTATTACCGTTTGCTTTTTTTAAGCAAAACGCTCTTTAAAAATTTGGATTTGATTCATTTATAGATTTTGACTTGTAGAAGTTTTACAAGCGCCAATTCGGC
>NZ_JBLYIF020000114.1:0-229 GCF_048548695.2 Pontibacter sp. JAM-7 | reverse complement strand
GCCAGCCTTCAACACACCCAACCCACAACCACACACCCCCCACAACCACAACCACACCCCAAAACAACCCCCACCCCCCACCACACAAAACCACCACCACACCAACCAAAAACCCCAACCCCCCAACACCAAAACACACCACAAAACCCACCACACACCCCCAAAAAACCCAAAACACCAAAAAAACAAACCCCAACCACCAAACCAACCAACCCCCCCCAACACAAAA
>NZ_JBLYIF020000113.1:0-229 GCF_048548695.2 Pontibacter sp. JAM-7 | reverse complement strand
TTTAAGTGAACTGCGTTAGCGACTTTGTCTGAGGTTAATGAATCGTAGGAGGTCATCACGCAGCGGGAGCAGGGTTTAACCACGTCAAATTCCACTTCGCCGAAACGTATTTTGCGCCAGTGATCCTCGGCAAAGGGCATTGTATCAGTGACAACTAAATAGGGTCTAAAGTGTGCCATGCTAACCGGCTGCGACCTGCGCTGATTGAGGTCATCTAATGACGCCTGTG
>NZ_JBLYIF020000112.1:0-229 GCF_048548695.2 Pontibacter sp. JAM-7 | reverse complement strand
ATGAAAAGGTGGGTTTCCCACATGCCGATTTGGAAGTGAGGAAGCATTTTATATCCACGACGGTTATTGGCAAATGCTACCCACGTATCATTTGGAGGGTTCGTTGTCCGGCGTGCATGTTTTGCAACATGAGGAAACATTTCATTCCCGGTTAAATTGGCTAATGTAGGTGCAAAGTGTTCACCGAGCGCTTCCAGTTTTGGTCTAATATTTTCGATTAAAGCATCCA
>NZ_JBLYIF020000111.1:0-229 GCF_048548695.2 Pontibacter sp. JAM-7 | reverse complement strand
ATTGAACCTGGGGTCAGAAGAAAGCTTTCTTCTGACCCCGTTTTCACTCACAGCCCCTCGGGCAGAATCAGCTCATAAACCATCCCCAATCCATTGGTAAACCCACCAAAACCATCCCTGCCCCCACGATCCGACGTAAAGTACATCCTCCGCCCGTCCGGCGAGAACGCAATACCGGCAATCTCGGAGGCATCCTGCCCGACTATCTGCAGCAATGGCTTCAGGGTGC
>NZ_JBLYIF020000110.1:0-229 GCF_048548695.2 Pontibacter sp. JAM-7 | reverse complement strand
TGGCTTTGCGGTGCGCACTGGTACGGATGAAGTGACGACCAGAATTACGATGACGCATGTTAAATCCCTACCAAACTTGTAAGTTTAGAATCCTGAATTAAGAAGCGACTTTATCGTCGTTCTTCAGGCTAGCCGGCGGCCAATTTTCAAGACGCATACCCAGGGACAGACCCTTGGAAGCCAGTACGTCATTGATCTCGGTCAGCGACTTTTTACCCAGGTTCGGAGT
>NZ_JBLYIF020000109.1:0-229 GCF_048548695.2 Pontibacter sp. JAM-7 | reverse complement strand
GCGTTGTATTCTGCGAATATCGAGCAGCCATGCTTCCAATTACGGACTCGGGCCCTGCGTCAGATTACCCTGGGTGCCGAAAAGCATCTTTTGGTATGTTGTGTCGAAATAATCGATAACGGGCCAGGTATACCGGAAGACATTTTTACCCGTATTTTTTACCACATGGTGAGTGGGCGTGCAGAAGGAACTGGGCTTGGGCTTTCAATAGCGCAGTCGATTATTAACC
>NZ_JBLYIF020000108.1:0-230 GCF_048548695.2 Pontibacter sp. JAM-7 | reverse complement strand
GCTTATTTTCGATCCAAAGGCATGAACAAATACATTAAGTACCTTTCAGAAGACCTATCTAAATAAAAAGACATACCGAAATAACACATCATCTAATCTATCGAGATTTATATAACAAAACCAACTAAAAAAAGCAACTCAACAACACTGAACAAAAAATCATCTACCTCAGACAGTAAAAAACCAAAACACAGAAATCACTAAAAATTAAAAACCGAAAAAAATCAACA
>NZ_JBLYIF020000107.1:0-230 GCF_048548695.2 Pontibacter sp. JAM-7 | reverse complement strand
ATACGTAACAGATACTCCATCGGCTTGCGAAGTGCTGGTGGGATGCTGTCTTTTAGGGCGCGGTCGCGCGAATAGCTCTCAACAATGAGGTCTTGAAGCTCTCCTGGAGCTTTATCCTGTGTTATGTAGGGTGACAAGCTAATCATATTTGCTGGATTCCCACTGTAGATTATTCTCAATAAATATAGGTTATTGGGTGGGGTAAAAGCAAGAAGTACCGTTATATTTGA
>NZ_JBLYIF020000106.1:0-230 GCF_048548695.2 Pontibacter sp. JAM-7 | reverse complement strand
GAAAGTGCTTCATAGCGGTTTTTTTCATTAGAGCCTGAACACTAGACCAAATAACAAGGAGAAATTGTGGGATGTTATAGTGAAAAAAAAAAATAATATGATGGTCGGGGCCGTTCTCGCGGGTGCCGGTCTGGTAATGGGGTCAGCAGCGACTGCTGGTGAAGGAGACTACAGTGTCAACTTCGGTGGGTACTTAAGAGCTCAAACTGCAATGTTCCTGGAGGATCAGG
>NZ_JBLYIF020000105.1:0-230 GCF_048548695.2 Pontibacter sp. JAM-7 | reverse complement strand
ATTTCGCTGGCTCCACTGTCGTGCACTCAGTAGGTGGTTGGGGTGCCCTGGCCTCAGTGTTGATTATCGGGCCAAGGTTACAACGCTACGCTGCAAATAAGACGGTTCCTTCAGGCAGTAACCTGCCTCTGGCGGCTCTGGGCACGCTGTTGATCTGGTTAGGTTGGTTTGGATTTTATGGTGGCAGAATGCTGAGCTTAAATGATCAGGTGCCGGGCATATTACTCAAC
>NZ_JBLYIF020000104.1:0-230 GCF_048548695.2 Pontibacter sp. JAM-7 | reverse complement strand
AGCGGTAGTTCAGTTGGTTAGAATACCTGCCTGTCACGCAGGGGGTCGCGGGTTCGAGTCCCGTCCGTTCCGCCACTATCTAGTGTTATTGAGCCCGGGGTAGAGATACTTCACATTCCCATGTGATGGTATTAGACTTACCCAACCTCTGAAGTGGGCGTGTAGCTCAGTTGGGAGAGCGTCGCCCTTACAAGGCGAATGTCGGGAGTTCGAGCCTCTCCACGCCCACC
>NZ_JBLYIF020000103.1:0-231 GCF_048548695.2 Pontibacter sp. JAM-7 | reverse complement strand
TTTCGCATGACTCGTCTCTGAAAATGCGGTGAACGCTGTGTTAAAACAGTTACATCAGGTAAGTTTAGAACTCAAACTGCTGGGCTCATACCCCCGTGCGGTGCTCTAAGTAATCCCTATGAGTTGTGATTACAGAGACTTGGCAACCTCAGGCGTGCAGGGATTGCAGCCCTACCTGCCTGGTAAGCCATCTGAGGAATTACAACGAGAATTAGGCTTGGCGTCGGTGGT
>NZ_JBLYIF020000102.1:0-231 GCF_048548695.2 Pontibacter sp. JAM-7 | reverse complement strand
GATTCTGCATAGGATTGAATGGCGTGGCCAATATCACCGAACCTGACACCGTGTTTTACCATGCGGATACCGCGATACATTCACTCCAGAGTAACATCAACCAAACGACGCGCGTGTGGCAGTTCTTTGCCGAAAAAGAACATTTTGCTGGTGTAGCCGTGATAACCATCATTGATGACCGTGATATCGATATTTATGATGTCGCCACTTTTCAATGCTTTGTCATTGGTA
>NZ_JBLYIF020000101.1:0-231 GCF_048548695.2 Pontibacter sp. JAM-7 | reverse complement strand
CCTACGGATAGTGAACTTGCAAGTAATAATGAAAAGATAAGTATTTTTTTCATGTTATGTCCTTATTTACATATAACATTTTAATAACGAGCCAGCGCGTTTTTCTGCCGCCGGAGAAAGCAAAAAAAGCTGTAACAATCTGAATCTAAATAGCTTTTAGACAACACTGCCATTTTCTTCCGCTAAAAACGAGCATGCGCGTTTTGATGAGTGACTGTGCGCATAAGCTCG
>NZ_JBLYIF020000100.1:0-232 GCF_048548695.2 Pontibacter sp. JAM-7 | reverse complement strand
CGCGAGACTGAACAAAAAAGCCTGCAGTCTGACGGCTTTTCATCACAATGGCACCACATTGTCGGAGGTCATGACATCAAATTTCATAAATATCATTAAAATCTTTTTCATCAACATCCACAGTATCGCGAAGATTTACCTGAGCAGCTCCTGCATGTTTTTACGACATCTTCTGATCATAACCTATAAAAGCATAGTTATTGCTTAACTGCAGACCTCCCATACCCTCTTG
>NZ_JBLYIF020000099.1:0-232 GCF_048548695.2 Pontibacter sp. JAM-7 | reverse complement strand
AACCCAGGCAATCTTACAAGATATCTTCAACGCCTGGCTCACCCCCCGCAAAACACCTTGTACCTTGCCTAGCACACCAATACCGGTACCCTGAACAATAAAAATCCGCATAATCTGGCCAGCGGTAGCGCCCATGGTGCGTAAAATCGCAACATACGCTTTTTTATCAGTGACCACAATGACCAGAGTAGAAACAATATTAAAAGCCGCCACCAGCACGATCAAAAACAAT
>NZ_JBLYIF020000098.1:0-232 GCF_048548695.2 Pontibacter sp. JAM-7 | reverse complement strand
CTGGAAGGTGGCATCCTGAAATATCTGGAGCAGGTACCGCAGTAAAATAGTCTCTGGCAGGGCGAATGCTTAGAATTTGATAACCGGGTTGCGGTCGATCATAGTCTGGAGGCGGGTCAGTATGACCAGTGTCATGGCTGCCGCCGACCCATCACGGAGCAGGATAAACGATCGCCATTATATGAAGAAGGCGTCGCTTGTCAACAAATTCATGATGAACTGAGTTATGAGC
>NZ_JBLYIF020000097.1:0-232 GCF_048548695.2 Pontibacter sp. JAM-7 | reverse complement strand
TAGCGACGAAAATGGTATCTATCGTTGGTTTGGCGAAGGTGAGATGAACTCCGCGTTTCTGGCGCTGGATTATAATGTAGAGTATGGCCTGGCGGATAACCTGGAAATTATCTATGACTCACCGGTTTCCAATCAGAAGCGTAAAATTAACTACCGTGAACTGCTTGATGATGTAGCAATGTTTGCAGGTGTATTGAAAGCGCAGGGCGTTACCCAGGGTGACCGTGTTGTA
>NZ_JBLYIF020000096.1:0-232 GCF_048548695.2 Pontibacter sp. JAM-7 | reverse complement strand
CTCAACTACTTCGACACGCCGAAGATCACTCAGGATAACCAGTCTGAGTTCACCAAGCCGGTTTTCTAGGACACCTCCCTCAGGCAGGCGGATCGAGTGATCTGCCTGCCCTCTTTGCCTCAAATCTTTAATATCTGGGGGGCCGTCATGGGACGTGTCACAGGTCGGTCATGCATTGTGACCGGAGCCGCACAAGGTATTGGCCGCGCCATTGGCGAGGCCTTGGTCGCAG
>NZ_JBLYIF020000095.1:0-232 GCF_048548695.2 Pontibacter sp. JAM-7 | reverse complement strand
TAAGCGAACCATCACTGCCGGTGCATCCTGATAGCTTAGGGTTACCTGGTTGTCTTTTTCCTTGAGAAGAATATCCGCAATATCACCCAGCCGGATTAGCCGGCCCTGACCGTCGGTATAAACGGGGAGTTGGCGAAACCCTTCGGCATCGCGCTGCTGATTAATGCTGCGGATCTGGCGAGAGCCTTCACCGCGAGCAGCGGTACCTGCTGGCAGATCAAGGCTGCGTTGT
>NZ_JBLYIF020000094.1:0-233 GCF_048548695.2 Pontibacter sp. JAM-7 | reverse complement strand
TTGGGTGATAAATTGTCTGTTGCGGATGCTCCGCAATTGGCGATACAGCAGCAGGCAACGCAGCCTGAGGCGGAGCAGGCAGGAAATATACGGAATTTGTTGGCAAATGCTACGGATCTGCGGATGGCAACCCTGTAATCCAGGGCCGCTCAGCTGCCTAATTGGCATGTTCAGTTCCGGTATTGCCCGCGCAGAGCATCTGCGCTGCACCGCGCCATGACTGAAGTGGCGAT
>NZ_JBLYIF020000093.1:0-233 GCF_048548695.2 Pontibacter sp. JAM-7 | reverse complement strand
TCAGCTGATTCTGTTTCATTCTGTTTTTTTTCAGAAAACTAAGTTTTCAGTTTTTTTTACATGCATCATCCTCATCCGGCCGATGAATTGGCCAAAAGACAGGGGGAGACACTCAGATAAAGTCGTCCCGATTTACATAGAGATAAATGGCGGCTAACAACGAAAGACTAAACAGCCCTCCAGCCAGATCAATCCAACCGGAACCCCATCCATTAGACTGAAACCAGAAAAAC
>NZ_JBLYIF020000092.1:0-233 GCF_048548695.2 Pontibacter sp. JAM-7 | reverse complement strand
ATAGATTGGCCCGTATAGCTGGCGTCAATATTCCTGACAATAAGCATGCTGTAATTTCTCTGACTTACATGTACGGAATTGGCCGCACGTCTGCGACTGGCATCTGTAGCGCTTGTGGTATTACTCCAAGCACTAAGATTGCTGATCTTTCTGACGAGCAGCTGGACATCGTTCGTGGAGAAGTTGCCAAGCTGACTGTTGAAGGCGACCTGCGTAGTGAAGTGTCCATGAGC
>NZ_JBLYIF020000091.1:0-233 GCF_048548695.2 Pontibacter sp. JAM-7 | reverse complement strand
CGCCAATGGCCGGAATCCGGCGCCTCCTGAGGGTGATCTCTCCAATCACCGAGGGTTGGCTGTCTATTTGTTCGAAAAGCAGTCCCATTGATTCTGACTCTTCTGTTTAGTCTGATTTTCGTAAACTTGTAGCTGTCGGAGTTTATCGCCCCCAGCCTGAGAGTATGTGCAAGGAACGGCTGGGAGGGCCCTTTCAAAACACGCTCCTTGCGGCACCCCTACGGGGTCCGGCC
>NZ_JBLYIF020000090.1:0-233 GCF_048548695.2 Pontibacter sp. JAM-7 | reverse complement strand
CAAAGCGATAATGCCAGCAAGTTACAAAATCAGCTGCTGGCAAAAGGTTACGCAACTTTTTCTCGCCACAGTGGTGACCTGACCATTGTTTATGTTGGCCGGGAAACCAACCCCTCCCACCTGGAAATCATGCAATCAGTACTGCTTGAAGAGTTTAACCTGTTCGGTCGCCTTGTGGATTTTCCCGACCAATAAGCAACAGCAAAGTATGAACTTTGCCTGATTCTGTGCTA
>NZ_JBLYIF020000089.1:0-234 GCF_048548695.2 Pontibacter sp. JAM-7 | reverse complement strand
CATCAATGAGTTAATCTAGGCGTGCACGTTTTTTCAGACACAAGGTGTACCCCTAGAGGGCTTACTTCAATTTCGTCAAGGCGGCCGATTATATATATGCTGCTGATGCAATAAAAGCAAATAGGAGGACGAAGGGTCGTTTTAACGCGGCAGTCAAGCAGCTAAATAAGCGTGAGCATTGCAATTTTAGTCGTAAAAGTTGAAAATTTTCAGCTAAATGCATGCAATAAGCAT
>NZ_JBLYIF020000088.1:0-234 GCF_048548695.2 Pontibacter sp. JAM-7 | reverse complement strand
GTGGTGGGTACTGCGTCCAGCCAGTGCTGATTGGCATGGTGCGCTGGTCTGATGCCCAGTCGCGCATGATATTTCGCCTGCGCCGCCAGATGCATGGCTAACTGATACTCACCCGACAGTAATGCTGTTTCAGCCGCTTGCTATATTCCCGCTGTTAACTTCCATTCAAAACCCAGCGCCGCCACGTCGCTCTTTTTCGCTTTCGCCGAAGCGAGCAGCACGGTCGCATTGGCG
>NZ_JBLYIF020000087.1:0-234 GCF_048548695.2 Pontibacter sp. JAM-7 | reverse complement strand
AAGAGATTCGCAAGCAGTGACACAGACAGCAATAACAAGGGTTCGCCGGATGGCAGGTAAACAGATGAGCAGCAGTGCAAACAAACCAACAATGATCACCAGAAAAGCAGAACGCAAAGACCTGAATGCGCTGCTGGCTCTGGAGAACCGCTGTTTCAGTACCGATCGCCTGTCACGCAGGAGCTTTCGTCACTTCCTTGCGGCGCAGGATGCGAAAGATAATGAACAGCCCAG
>NZ_JBLYIF020000086.1:0-235 GCF_048548695.2 Pontibacter sp. JAM-7 | reverse complement strand
GGGTGAAACACTAGGGTGGCTCTGTCAGGCTGAAGTGAAATGCCTGAACCCACCTGGGAAAAGGCAGAATCACCATAAAGGCAAAGCTACTTGAATTGAGGAGTCTCTATCGATTTGCACTGTTTGGGCTCCGGGTGAGCTGTCTCAAATTGGTTCTCATAATCTGTCGGCTCCTTTGACGTATCTACTTAAGGCAGATATAGAAAACCGCACACTTGGAAGTATACCTGTCACA
>NZ_JBLYIF020000085.1:0-235 GCF_048548695.2 Pontibacter sp. JAM-7 | reverse complement strand
TTTCTTTGTTAAAGTCTTTTCCATCATATTCATCTCCCTAATTTTGTAGAATTTTGTAGTAATTGTTGCTTGTACAATGAAAGTACCCCGCATTTTCAAAACGTAAACAATTATTTTTAGAAAAATATTTTTCTTGGACAAACGCTGACAACCCTTCTTCCTATGAGCATATATTGGTAAAAAGCATGTATTACAAGTTCGGGGGAAGAGTGAATGATAAATTGGAAAGTACGCT
>NZ_JBLYIF020000084.1:0-236 GCF_048548695.2 Pontibacter sp. JAM-7 | reverse complement strand
CCACACAAAATAATCAATGAAGTAAACCATTTTTCAGAAGAAATTACACTAAATTTATGAGAAAAAAAAAACAACGCTAAATACATAATCAACTACCGAAAAAACTAATATCTCAAGAGCGACGATTAATAAAACAATCATAACACTCCAGATAAAACCTACACATGATCTAACAAAACTGTCCAAAGTACAAAACATAACAAAAAACTAAAACAAAGTAACAGAGACAGTAGCCA
>NZ_JBLYIF020000083.1:0-236 GCF_048548695.2 Pontibacter sp. JAM-7 | reverse complement strand
CTTCCTCGACCTGGGCCGCCAGGGTTCGCAGGGTGGTCATGATCCGTTCCCGCTGCAGGTTGAAGAACATCACGTCGGCATCGACATCAATGCCGGAGCGTTTGGCCAACAACAGGGTGACCGCGGAATCATTGGCGGCATCAATGAGGGTCAGCTGGTTCTGCTGGTCCCAGGTCAGCGGATCACGGTTCTGTTTGGCGCTCAGGTAGCGGGCGATGATGCGGGAGTCATAGAGC
>NZ_JBLYIF020000082.1:0-236 GCF_048548695.2 Pontibacter sp. JAM-7 | reverse complement strand
GCGAAGATTTTCAGGTTTTGGAAGCGAGCGATGCAGATGAAGCCGTAGACTGCGTCGGAAATCATCAGATTGATCTGGTGACGCTTGACCTGAACCTTGGGGGCGATGACGGGTTTGACGTGACAAAACGCCTGCGTGAAATCTCTGCTGTTCCGATTGTCATGGTTACCGGCAAGGACGATGTGATTGACCGCGTGGTCGGTCTGGAGTTGGGTGCGGACGACTATATTACCAAA
>NZ_JBLYIF020000081.1:0-236 GCF_048548695.2 Pontibacter sp. JAM-7 | reverse complement strand
ATCTCCTACAAGGGCCAGCCGCTGAATCACTACATGGGCTGCTCCACCTTCTCCGAGTACACCGTTCTGCCGGAAATCTCCCTGGCCAAGATCCCCAAGGAAGCCCCCCTCGACAAGGTCTGCCTGCTCGGTTGTGGCGTCACAACCGGTATCGGTGCGGTGCTGAACACTGCCAAGGTCGAGGAAGGTGCGACTGTGGCCATCTTTGGCCTGGGCGGCATCGGCCTGGCCGCGAT
>NZ_JBLYIF020000080.1:0-237 GCF_048548695.2 Pontibacter sp. JAM-7 | reverse complement strand
TTGAGCTCTTTCAGCGTGATCTTACAGTGAAGGTTAAAGCTGCCGCTGCAACAGCGGCAAAACTTAAATTCCGTCTCCCTGCTTCAGCAGTGACGACAGCCAAAGTGCAGTCGGTTAAACCTATGGTGTTTAGTCAGCATGCACTGGTCACCAACGGTGCCTCTACCCGTTGCACGGAAGCACTGCGGGAGTTGATTTGTAATATGCCCGGGGGGATGCCGCCGATTGTGGTGACGC
>NZ_JBLYIF020000079.1:0-237 GCF_048548695.2 Pontibacter sp. JAM-7 | reverse complement strand
CAGGGTCGAGGTGGCGATGTATTTGGCAACCGAGCCAAAGCCGGGGCAGCAGTCGGTGAACGGCAGGTCGTTATCGACGGTCTTGGGCACACCGATGCAGGTAATGGGGTAACCCATCTTGTCGGCGATCTGGGAGACCTTGTAGGCAGTATCCTGGGAATCGCCGCCACCGTTATAGAAGAAATAGCCGATGTCGTGGGCGCGGAACACTTCGATCAGGCGCTCGTACTCGGCCCG
>NZ_JBLYIF020000078.1:0-237 GCF_048548695.2 Pontibacter sp. JAM-7 | reverse complement strand
GCCCGGGTTACACCCACCGACATGCGCGCATGGATGGCCCATGAACGCAAACGCGGTGTCGCCGCGCGCTCGCTCGCTCGGGAACTGTCCTCGGTGAAAAGCTTCTACCGCTGGCTGGCAGAGCGCGAGGGCTTTGAGCCGACCGCTGTCCTTGCTACCCGCTCACCCAAATTCCAGAAAAAACTGCCCCGCCCACTTGCTGTAGATGCTGCCCGCGCGATGATCGACACAGTCGAC
>NZ_JBLYIF020000077.1:0-238 GCF_048548695.2 Pontibacter sp. JAM-7 | reverse complement strand
AATCGGATGACGCTATGTCTTAAGGAACTGACAATGAAACATGCAATTAAACTATCTGCACTGACTCTAGCATTTGGTGTGGTTCACACTGCTGTGTTGGCTGATACAACCATTGAAGTGAAAAACGTGGGCTTTGCTACACCGTAATCTGCAGAGTATTACTCTGCAGAAGATGTGATTCTGTTGAGTAATATCAATGGTCACACGGCAGAAAAGTACCGCAATGGTTTCATTTCCA
>NZ_JBLYIF020000076.1:0-239 GCF_048548695.2 Pontibacter sp. JAM-7 | reverse complement strand
GCCAGAACAGGACCCGACAAACAGCCGATCAAGAGCGGTAACCAGATGCGTCTGATCATCGCCCGGTTATCATAGAGCGGCACTTCCAATGCGAACACTGCGGGACCCATCAAAAAATGAATATATTGGCCACCCAACATATAAGTCCGATACCCAGTGACTGACGCTTTCAGCATCAGAATAATCAAGCTTAGTGAAACCAGCACTGGATGCATGAATGGGCTTCTACCCGCTTTGGT
>NZ_JBLYIF020000075.1:0-239 GCF_048548695.2 Pontibacter sp. JAM-7 | reverse complement strand
GGTTTCTTCCTCGCCATCCCGGCTGAAAACCAGCGGAATACGTGGTCTCTCCCAGGGTGGAACCCCCTGCTCCTGCAACCATTTCTTGACCCGTTTTCCGGGCCCTTCCGGTACCGGACGGAAACGCTCACCCCCTTGCCTCGTAGATACCCGTATTGCCGGCGGTGGCTGTTTCTGGCCTTCAGCAGGAAGCAGCCGGATGCGCCAGTCTCCCCAACAGAGGGGCTGTTCGGGCCGGA
>NZ_JBLYIF020000074.1:0-240 GCF_048548695.2 Pontibacter sp. JAM-7 | reverse complement strand
GACCGAGTTGCTGGCAATGCGCAAGGCGGGAGAGACGGTGGCGCATATCATTGGTCAGCGCGGTTTCTGGTCATTCGATTTGGCGGTTTCATCGGATACACTGATCCCCAGACCTGATACGGAACTGATGGTGGAGACTGCGTTGCAGCTCGGTTTACCTGTCGATGCCAGAGTCGCAGACATGTGCACTGGCACAGGGGCAATAGCCCTGGCATTGGCCAGCGAGCAGCCGTATTGGCA
>NZ_JBLYIF020000073.1:0-240 GCF_048548695.2 Pontibacter sp. JAM-7 | reverse complement strand
GGCAAAGCAGAATGGGTTGAGATGACTCGTTGATCAACTGACGAATGTTTTCCCCGCATCACTTTAAAGCATAAAAGGCTATTATACCCAAGCGGGATAGCCATGCCGAGAATGACGTTTTTTGTACAGTCGTTTTGAGCTACTATAAGCGTCCCTTAAAGCGGAGCCTGTTGTGAAAAAGTTTGTTGATAATCTGACCCATGTCGATTTTTACTAACTGCATCATGATCGTTGACTGCT
>NZ_JBLYIF020000072.1:0-241 GCF_048548695.2 Pontibacter sp. JAM-7 | reverse complement strand
CCGTCAGCTTATTAACTCCCCCAAGGGTCTTTCATCCCTGATCCGTGAATGGCTACTCCTGATGGAGCAGAAGGGCAGTAATCTTGCACTGGAAAGTGAGCGTGCCAAGCGTGGTTTTGGTTTGATCCGCCTGCCACAACGGATTAAAAACACCCTGAAAAAACGCCATGGTGAATATTACTTTTCCCATGAAGTACATGAAACGATTATGGCATGTCTGGCGTGTAAATCCTGTGCCGGA
>NZ_JBLYIF020000071.1:0-241 GCF_048548695.2 Pontibacter sp. JAM-7 | reverse complement strand
GCCTGTTGCGAGCGTCATGCTGGATTTTGACGCAATCTTGCGCGCCATTTCCATCGTGGCCTCTTGCAGCGCTTCGGGAGCGACAACACGGTTCACAAGACCTATCTCGGCGGCCCGCGCGGCCGAGGTCATATCACCGGTCAGCAACATCTCCATCGCGTGTTTGTCCGCGACGTTGCGCGACAGGGCCACCATGGGGGTGGAGCAGAACAGTCCGATATGCACGCCTGGTGTGCTGAAC
>NZ_JBLYIF020000070.1:0-241 GCF_048548695.2 Pontibacter sp. JAM-7 | reverse complement strand
AACCCATCGACCTTGCCTTCGGTTTGCTCCCAAATCTCGGGGCCTGTGGTCTCGAAATGGGCCTTACGGTTAGCCACGTTGTCGAACTGGTTCGCCCAGATCGCACCGTTCGGCTCCGTTTCGTTCAGCTTTTTCGCCAGACGCTCGGAATAGCGCACAAAGTTGTTGGGATTGCGGTAAGGCGCCGCTGGCACTTGCACCAATTCGGCCCCAGCGAGCCGCAGCATGTCTTTCTTTTCCT
>NZ_JBLYIF020000069.1:0-241 GCF_048548695.2 Pontibacter sp. JAM-7 | reverse complement strand
AAAAAAAGCTGTAACAATCTGAATCTAAATAGCTTTAAGACAAAACTGCCATTTTCTACAGCTAAAAACGAGCATGCTCGTTATGATGAGTGACTGTGCGCATAAGCTCGCACAGTCAAATCCCTAAGTTCCTAATATCTAATCAATTTATAAAAAACACAAGGATAAAAACGCGCCATGCGGTTATGGAAACGCGCTCATAAAGTGGATTTATCCAGATATACTGTACACTCTAAACAGC
>NZ_JBLYIF020000068.1:0-242 GCF_048548695.2 Pontibacter sp. JAM-7 | reverse complement strand
TCTTTGATTAAAAAGATAAGAAAAATCAAAATCAAATAAAGCCTTCAACAGAGCAACAAACAAATAAATAGTATTTGCAATTAAGAATACAAAGACAGGAGCAGAATATCGAGAACAAAATACAAAATAGCATACAACTGACAGGCCCAAACCAACATAGGACAACACACCCCTGAGAAGAAGAAAAAAATCGGGGGACACAAAACACGACTAAACACAAGACCAACATACACCAGTTGCTA
>NZ_JBLYIF020000067.1:0-242 GCF_048548695.2 Pontibacter sp. JAM-7 | reverse complement strand
GTAAAACCCAACTTGCAGAGCACTCTGGACGCAGCGGCACTCTGTAAAATGGAAGACCGGGGCCAGATCACAGGCGGCATTTTAGATGGTCCGCTGTCCTTTGATAATGCCATCTCCAAACAAGCAGCACTGGATAAACACATCGTCTCTGAGGTTTCAGGAGAAGCCGATATACTGCTGTCACCCGATCTTGAAGCGGCAAACATGATCGATAAGCAGCTTATATATATGGCAAATGCTAA
>NZ_JBLYIF020000066.1:0-243 GCF_048548695.2 Pontibacter sp. JAM-7 | reverse complement strand
ACTGCCCTACGACACCTTCTCACCACATCAGGATAGTATCTCCCAGCGGATTGCCACCCTGGCACGGCTGCCCAGTCTCAAACGTGGCATCCTGGTGGTTCCTGTCAGTACCCTCCTGCACCGGACTGCACCTGATGAGTTTATTGCGGGGCATTGCTTCAGTTTAAAAGCGGGCGGCCAGATGGACCCGCAACTGTTACGCAAGCAACTGAGTGATGCCGGTTACCACCGCGTAGATACGGT
>NZ_JBLYIF020000065.1:0-243 GCF_048548695.2 Pontibacter sp. JAM-7 | reverse complement strand
GCGCAGTTTAATATTGGGATAGTCTATGGTTGGACTTACGGTCCCGATTTTGATTCCTCAAACTACCTCACCAAAACCCCGGTGCTTGATTAGGTCACTCAGTTAAAAGGCCTGCTTTCAGGGCGTTTTGATCTTGCCATAAACAATCGGAAGTACTTTATGAGTCTCGCTGAAACCTTGTGTGTCGACACGGCCTTTATGGTGCTGAAACCTTCGGTTTACGAGCTGCCGGTAACCCTCGCT
>NZ_JBLYIF020000064.1:0-243 GCF_048548695.2 Pontibacter sp. JAM-7 | reverse complement strand
GCAGCTTTTTCAAGTCTTGATACTTGGGCTTGTGAAATGCCAATTTCATCAGCAACTTCCATTTGCGTCTTACCTTGGAAAAAACGCTTGCGCAAAATCAACTTCTCGCGTTCGTTTAATCTACGCATGCCTTCTTTGAGTGCTAATTCTTCTATCCAGTTTGTATCTTTATTTTTTTCATCACTTAGCTGATCCATTACAAAAATCGGGTCGCCACCATCATTATAAATCGGTTCAAACAGA
>NZ_JBLYIF020000063.1:0-243 GCF_048548695.2 Pontibacter sp. JAM-7 | reverse complement strand
AACAGCACCCGATAACTTCCCATTGGAAAACCATTGGCATGGGCAAAGTGTAAAATCGACATAACGACGGACAAACTCCAAAGCGAACGTACGTTTGATTTTTATCGCTGCAGACCGGATGTACAAGCGGGAGCGTATTTTGAACTGTTAAATAATTAATCAACTTGCAGGAAGGCAGAGGCCGCAGTAAAG
The DNA here is from genome assembly GCF_048548695.2 of Pontibacter sp. JAM-7. Taxonomy (NCBI): domain Bacteria; kingdom Pseudomonadati; phylum Bacteroidota; class Cytophagia; order Cytophagales; family Hymenobacteraceae; genus Pontibacter; species Pontibacter sp. JAM-7. Next base: position 51 of record NZ_JBLYIF020000063.1, on the reverse strand, counting down.
TCGGATCCCCTTATAAACCTGCCCGTCGACTGACTCTTATTCTGCAGTGCC
>NZ_JBLYIF020000062.1:0-244 GCF_048548695.2 Pontibacter sp. JAM-7 | reverse complement strand
CCACCCTCTTGGCCAACGTCATGCACCAGTGTACGGCACGCGGGCCGTGCCATAGCGGGCACGAGCCCCGCCTTTGCCCATCTTTTGGGGCAAATAGGCCAAAGTGGTTCGGTTTTTGCAATTCCTACCCCGTCATCTTTAAAACGACACGACAGGAATTGCCCATGGCGTTCGCCCCGGCCACAAACGACGGATACAAGAGCATTCTCGACAGCCTGACCACGGCGGTGCTGGTACTCGAGGA
>NZ_JBLYIF020000061.1:0-244 GCF_048548695.2 Pontibacter sp. JAM-7 | reverse complement strand
CTTGCCCGCTATCATGGCGAGCGAACCCAATGGGTGCTCGATGCCTGGATAAACAGCTGGTTATCCCCTGACTTTGATCACTGGTCACTGGATGCAGCCTTGCCGGGGGTGAACTGCCCAACACTGGTACTGCATGGGGAAGAAGATGAATACGGCTCTGCTGATCAGCCGCAGCGGATCGCTGATGGCGTAAACGGAAAGGTTAAGCTGGAATTATTGCCGGAGATTCACCATGTTCCCCACC
>NZ_JBLYIF020000060.1:0-245 GCF_048548695.2 Pontibacter sp. JAM-7 | reverse complement strand
ATGACCGCTACCGGCGCTGCCCGGGCTGAGGCCCTGTTTGGTGATCGGGTTATGCACAGTTTTTGCCCTGATGACCTGCCCCATGCCATGCAGCGTTTTATCCGCCGGGTGAAACCTCGTGGGCTGGGGGTGGTTGAAACAGAGCTTTGGCCGAATATGCTTGCCGCCTGTGCGGCAGCCCAAGTGCCTGGGGGGTTGGCTAATGCGCGTTTGTCAGCACGTTCTGCCCGGGGTTATGCCCGCTT
>NZ_JBLYIF020000059.1:0-246 GCF_048548695.2 Pontibacter sp. JAM-7 | reverse complement strand
TACGTATTTTACTGCTGTTTATCGCGCTGATCGGCGCGGTGTTATGGTACAACAAAGAGCCACACGCATCCATCGTGCATTCGGGTGTGCTGGTACCCAGTACGCCGCTTCAAGCTCCGCATGACGACACTAACTTGGTGACCATGGATGATTATCTGCTGCTGCCACTGTCTGAATTTTCAATGCATGGCAGGGTGCTTGGCCGGGAAAACTATCGTTTTGGCCGTGAATCGGAGCTGTCCCCTA
>NZ_JBLYIF020000058.1:0-247 GCF_048548695.2 Pontibacter sp. JAM-7 | reverse complement strand
GCTGCTTATCGCTGTTCGTAAAGTCTTTGCTGGCGGTCAATATTTGGCTGACGTTCTTGAGGAAACAGGTGAGGATTCGCCTCTAAATTCCTTAACTAAAAGAGAGTTTCAGATCTTTTCTTTATTATCCGAAGTCAAAAGCGTCAGCCACGTTGCGGAAGCTATGTTTCTCAGTCCTAAGACTGTTCATGAGCACCGATCAAACCTTTTTAGGAAACTCAAAATCAAAAGTAATGCTGAACTAATT
>NZ_JBLYIF020000057.1:0-249 GCF_048548695.2 Pontibacter sp. JAM-7 | reverse complement strand
ACTTTCTCGCTGTGATCGTAGATCTCCAGATGTGCAGGACCGGCAAGGTTCGCGACCTTTACGCGGAAATGCTGGCGGATCTCGCCACCATCTTCATCAAAAATAGAGCATTTCAGGCTGGATGAACCCGCGTTAACAATCAAAATTGAATTCATAGAATCTTGTTCCTGTTTACAGCATGCATCTGTCTGAGCGTCGGGCTTACTGAAACCCAAAAAATATCAGCAGTAAGGATCTCAACAATTGAGC
>NZ_JBLYIF020000056.1:0-250 GCF_048548695.2 Pontibacter sp. JAM-7 | reverse complement strand
TGCTGTTTCGACAGCGGTTGCGCAGGCTGCGATTGATACTGGTGTGGCGCGTTTGCCAATGCCAGCTAATGATCCACTGTCCTGATCGGGTCTGTATAAAAAAAACCCGGCGACGGCCGGGTTTTTTTGGGTCTGGTGTTTATGAAATAAAAATCAGAAGAGGCCTTCAGTGGTTTGGGTCTGATTGATGCTGCCGGGTTGGTTGGCAACCTCTGTTGGGGTGTCTTCTTCACGGAAGACTTCAAACTCG
>NZ_JBLYIF020000055.1:0-250 GCF_048548695.2 Pontibacter sp. JAM-7 | reverse complement strand
AGTTGATTGAATCATCTGCATTTGGCGCACCAATGACTTGGGCAATGTCACCCAGTCCGGCAGCATTCAGCTCGGTCAGCACTTGCTCCAGATCTGCGCGCTTCACCTGCATCACTGCACCGAGTTCTTCACTGAACATGGCTGCGGCCCACTCATTACTATCTGCGGCCAACATGTCGAGATTAATATGAACACCCACTCGGCCGGCCATCGCCCTTTCAGTCACCGTTGCCCGCACACCACCAGCAGA
>NZ_JBLYIF020000054.1:0-251 GCF_048548695.2 Pontibacter sp. JAM-7 | reverse complement strand
TGTTCCTGAAACTGGCGCGCCAGCGGAGTCCAGACACTGCGTACATTTTCCAGAAAACGGAAAATCAGTGTTTCTTCGCCCTCTCGGCTGATTTTCAAACCCGCATAAAGTTTTTTGCTGCCCTTTTCCGAATGTCGGATAGTCGTCATCATAAAGCGCCGATAATGGGTTTCGTACTCAATATCAAGACAGCTTACCAGACCAAAACGCTCCTTCAGGATATCACGCCACCAGCGATTCAAATACGCGGC
>NZ_JBLYIF020000053.1:0-253 GCF_048548695.2 Pontibacter sp. JAM-7 | reverse complement strand
CACCACTGATCAGAGCCTATTGCGGCTACTGAAACTGAGCATTGTCAGCCTTCCTGTGTGTGGTTATGGCTTTTCCCAGGGGCTGGAGTATTCAATCGAAGTGTGATGGATCACTGATGCAGAATCAGACAAAGACTGGATTGAAGATCAACTGTTATACTTCCTGGACTGCACTGATCTGACGCTATTGCGCGATACTATGCAGGCCTCCGCAGCTGATGATCTGGCAATGATCTGAACGCTCAATCAACTG
>NZ_JBLYIF020000052.1:0-253 GCF_048548695.2 Pontibacter sp. JAM-7 | reverse complement strand
AGAACTGCGCATGGAGGCTGCCAAGCTGCTGCTCACGCTGAACTAAAAACAACGCGCGCTTTCCGTGCTCGATCAAATTGATCTGTCACTGCTGACACCCTCCCTGCGCTTTGATATCGCAAAACACAAAGCTAAAGCGGCTCTGGAACAGAGCGATGCCAGACAAGCATTGATTTACCTCGACCAAAGTCCGGAAGCAAGCAGCAACGATTACCCAGCAGCACAGGCCATTGAATACCGTGAGCTGAGAGCC
>NZ_JBLYIF020000051.1:0-254 GCF_048548695.2 Pontibacter sp. JAM-7 | reverse complement strand
GCCACCACAATTACCAAGGGATCGAAGTTGAAGCCCAGCAGAACCCCGATACCCAGAGCCCAGATGGTCGACACCACGCCACTGAGCAGAGGCAACAGGGTGCCGCGCCAGGTCCGGTTCAGCAGGAACAGGGCAAACAGCATGGCGCCCAGGGAGATCAGGGCAATGGAAACAGTTTCATCCAGGTAGAAGTCGACCCAACCGTAGAGAATGGGCTCCCCCACCACATGATGGGTTACCTGATCGGCCACCGG
>NZ_JBLYIF020000050.1:0-254 GCF_048548695.2 Pontibacter sp. JAM-7 | reverse complement strand
CTCTGAGTTTTACCGATACCGAAACACTGGCGGATCTGCCGATCGATTTCGACTTTGAATTACCGGGGTTAGAACTCTCGACCGATGCAACCGCAGCTATCGTGGGTGCTTTGGCGGGTAGTCTGAATTTCTATATCGACTTTGATGGCGAGTCCCACACCGGGAATGCTCAGGCAACGGCCGGTAGCGTTCAGTTTACCGATGCGACCGCTGATTTCTCAGATGCGGTGGTGGGCGGTACGCTCTGGTTAGGC
>NZ_JBLYIF020000049.1:0-254 GCF_048548695.2 Pontibacter sp. JAM-7 | reverse complement strand
CTGCCAACCAGGAATCGGTTTATTCACTACACCCTGCCCACGCTCCTCACGCCATTCGCGCATATCCGTAATGTCGATGAGCGCACCGTCAGTCACGGCCTGCACGGTTTCACGCTGACTTCCGGCACGGCGATGCATACAGGTGGTGATCTGCAAAGGACCGGCCGAAAAATGGTGCTCGGCAAACAGCATTTCGCCAGCGTCATTAGTCAGTAGCGTACCGCCATCCAGAGAGGCTTTACCGCCCGACAACC
>NZ_JBLYIF020000048.1:0-254 GCF_048548695.2 Pontibacter sp. JAM-7 | reverse complement strand
GGTGGACAATGGGGCTCGAACCCACGACCGCCGGAATCACAATCCGGAGCTCTACCAACTGAGCTATGCCCACCATAGATGGTGCGAGCGGGGAGACTCGAACTCCCACACCGTAAGATACTGGTACCTAAAACCAGCGCGTCTACCAATTCCGCCACGCTCGCACATTTAAGAGAAATGGGGTGGACAATGGGGCTCGAACCCACGACCGCCGGAATCACAATCCGGAGCTCTACCAACTGAGCTATGCCCAC
>NZ_JBLYIF020000047.1:0-255 GCF_048548695.2 Pontibacter sp. JAM-7 | reverse complement strand
CTCAAACTCTCTAGACGGAGGGAGATATTTTTGGAATCGATGCGCTTGATTAATAGAAGAAAGGCGTCTTCTAAGAGTAGAATATTTATGGGTGTGGGTCATGTCGGATAAATACAAACAAATCGTACCCGTATCAGCTGGAAGAGGGCAACGTTGATTTATATTGCACCATTCAGTGAAATGCTTCCAATCAGCTGCATAACTTTTTCGGGTATTTTTACTTTTCGAGTTTTGGATATAAAATTTAATCTTTTC
>NZ_JBLYIF020000046.1:0-256 GCF_048548695.2 Pontibacter sp. JAM-7 | reverse complement strand
CCGTTGGAAACAAGGTAAATTAAGTAGCGTTGTTGAAAAATCCAACCTTCTTGGTGGAAACGCACCAGGTGTTGATGGAGAGACGGTCAATCGCTTTACTGGAGAAGCTATCAGCAGAACAACCGTTAAAGCTGCAGAAGGCAATAGTGGTTTAGGGAGAAATATAAGTGATGTTTTGGAAGCATTAAAAAAAGGGACATTGAATCCTAATGATACAGTATCAGGAATCGATGGAACAAACGATGCTTTACATAAA
>NZ_JBLYIF020000045.1:0-256 GCF_048548695.2 Pontibacter sp. JAM-7 | reverse complement strand
CCGCCACCTGTGCCATCAGGTCAGGTGACCAAAGTTCAGGGTTCTTAGCGGGTGAAAACCCGTCAAGAAACCAAGCATCCGCGCGACCATCCCAATCGGGGAGCGTCTTGCGTGCATCGCCCAAGATCACACGCAGCTCAAAATCAGGACCATCCAGTTTCGCGGGAAACATATCCACCTCCCTCAGATCGCTTGGCAGACCTTCAAAAGCGCCCAAGGCCGCGTGCAGATCGGCCACAGCCATCGGGTAGGCTTC
>NZ_JBLYIF020000044.1:0-258 GCF_048548695.2 Pontibacter sp. JAM-7 | reverse complement strand
AGTTGCTGAAGCTTGAAGATCGCCGGCTGACACTGGCGAGGCGGGAACTGGACCGAGCAGAAACCCTGGTGGAGCGGGGCGCCCTGTCCCAAACCCGGTACGACGAGCAACAGCGGGCCACCCTCCAGCAGGAACAGGCCGTCCAAAGCCTGAAAAACCAGCTGAACCTGATTCCGGTCAGGCGGGATACCCTGGAAGCCCGAAAGGCCCGCACGGAATCAGCCCTGGCCAGTGCCCGGGAAGACCTGGAAGACACCC
>NZ_JBLYIF020000043.1:0-260 GCF_048548695.2 Pontibacter sp. JAM-7 | reverse complement strand
AGGGGCTTGAGCAGCAGAAACGTCTGAACGATGGTGCGTTGATCTATCTGGAAGCGGAGAAGGGGTTTGATTTCGCGGAGATTCCGGTCAGCTGGCAGCTGCAGAAAGAGAAGAAGGCCGGGCAGGTGATCTGCCGCCTCTACCGTCGGGTTGAGGCGGCATAACCGTCACAGAGAAAAGACTCAGGCTGCGTTGGGCCCGAAGGTTTCCATCAGTTTCCGGGTTTCTTCTTTGGTGGCGTCGGTCAGGTATGGCATCTC
>NZ_JBLYIF020000042.1:0-262 GCF_048548695.2 Pontibacter sp. JAM-7 | reverse complement strand
TAACCGAGCAGTTCCTGGAGCTGGTAGACCGGATACACCGGGAAGTCTTCCTGCTTGTCCTCAATGACGGTGGCAGACGGAAACAGCTCCTGGATAACCGCACGCCTGGAATCGTTGAGTTCGGCCTGCAGAGGTATCGGGAACAGGGAAAGGCACAGCAGCAAGAGCATGATTCGCCCGGCCATCAGGAGACTCCTTAAAGTTATTATTTTCCTTGTTCCATGCTAGGGAGATCGGCGGGAGTCTCAATTCGACCTCGGAG
>NZ_JBLYIF020000041.1:0-262 GCF_048548695.2 Pontibacter sp. JAM-7 | reverse complement strand
GTACGGGTGATCAAAGACTGGTCGGCGAGACAGGGTCTTGAGCTTTCCCTGATCCGATCCCCCCGTAATCTGGGATTTGCGGCGGGCGTGAATTTGGGGCTGAAGCACCTGCTCGAAGACCCGTCGCTGGATCGGTTCTGGATCCTCAATCCTGATTGCACCGTCCCGCCGATGACCCCCGCCGCCTTGGCACGCGCGCCGTTGCCGTTTGCGCTGCTTGGACATCGCATTGCCTATCAAAATCCCCGTTCGCAGATTCAGA
>NZ_JBLYIF020000040.1:0-264 GCF_048548695.2 Pontibacter sp. JAM-7 | reverse complement strand
GCCCCGGCGCACTGGGACCGTTGGCCGGGTTTAATCGGGTGTTTGCGAAACCGTCCGCAAACCGATTGGCGCAACTTCAGCAAGCGTTGTTTCAAAAAAGCGGAACGCGCCCTGCTTTATGTCTTCGACGTACCAAGATTGAGGCGGACCCAACGATCCCGCCGAAAGTTCGGATCATGTATCCACGCCAGATGCCTCCGGCGCAAGCGATCCGGTATGATGAAGCACGTGCACAACAGGGGGGCATCCTTCAGGTCTTACAAC
>NZ_JBLYIF020000039.1:0-266 GCF_048548695.2 Pontibacter sp. JAM-7 | reverse complement strand
CTTACGGGACCCGAGCGCCCCGCGCTACGGCGCAATCGCCGAAGTAATCTGGCCAGCAAGCGCTATCCTGGAGCCGCGCGACGGGGCCTCTAAGCCACTCGGCGAAAACAAACCAATCCAGATTTAATCAACCCTTAATGAATCTCGTTTCAGGTCGTCACCAATCCGATGTCAGCATCAAAGGTGCCCCTGATGGCAAATCTATTGTTCGAATTCGCCGCTATGATGGCGCTTGGCGCGCTTCTTGGGGTGATGATCACCTACGC
>NZ_JBLYIF020000038.1:0-267 GCF_048548695.2 Pontibacter sp. JAM-7 | reverse complement strand
GAAGAAAAGACGCCAAAAGAAGTGATCACCGGAACTGCTAATGAGTTACTGGGTATCATTGAAGAGGCCCGTGGCTACTACGATGAGGACCCGCAGCGCTTTTATGACAATGTGCAGCGCATTCTTGAGCCGACAATTGATATGCGTCGTTTTGCAGCCGGAGTCATGGCGAAATATTACCGTGTTGCGACCAGTGATCAGCGTCGTCGTTTTCTTGAGGTGTTCAAAAGCAGCATGATCCGCACCTATGCAAAGGGTCTGCTGGCC
>NZ_JBLYIF020000037.1:0-269 GCF_048548695.2 Pontibacter sp. JAM-7 | reverse complement strand
CGACTGGAAACCTTACTACCCGAGTCAGGATGTCATCACCTTTGATGAATACCTGAAGATGCCGGTGAAAAAGCGCCAGCGTACCCGGGTGATCAATCTGTGCCGAAACTATAAATATCTCAGTCGTGGCTACTACTGTTCTCTGCTGGCGGAAGCCCGTGGTCATACGGTGTTGCCTGCGGTGCAGTCGATTAATGATTTGGGGCGCAAAGCCCTCTACCTGATGCAGCTGGATGGTCTGTCAGAGCTGGCGGATAAAAACAGCAAGC
>NZ_JBLYIF020000036.1:0-271 GCF_048548695.2 Pontibacter sp. JAM-7 | reverse complement strand
AAAAGGGTAATCATTCCGTAAGGGTACAAAATGGGATGCTACACTTAAAGATCAAACGATCCACAGATCTGTTCGGGTATGCCAATAATGCCATTTCGCAAGGGGTCCATGACAAGGATATGGATTTTAAAATCTGTTTGCCCCAAAAAAAGTACTGGCATATAAATTCCGTTCGCTTTCAAAACGGGAACCTGCAGATTCATCTTGTAGATGGGTGCCGTGAGGGAGCTGCCATAAAGTACGCGGAACCATCTAGTATTTCCAATTTCAC
>NZ_JBLYIF020000035.1:0-275 GCF_048548695.2 Pontibacter sp. JAM-7 | reverse complement strand
TGGCAATATAATGGTCAAAAATTTACCTACACCTTCAAAGAAATAAGCAATAAAGCCTACCGCGGCAACAATGGCAAATACAGCAACTATGCTATGGGAGGCCCTCCCAGCCCTATCGTCTCCAAACCGGGTAAGTATCCATTCCGATCCGGTCATAATATTGGACCTACGAATCCAAACGGCCAAAAACATCATAACAAATATCTGGTTCCAAATTGGCCATAGCCACATGAACATAAAACTCTTTACACCGTATAAAAATAGGATTCCTACCA
>NZ_JBLYIF020000034.1:0-277 GCF_048548695.2 Pontibacter sp. JAM-7 | reverse complement strand
GAAGGTTATCAGGTTGATGCGGCCTACAACGCCCAGCAGGCGCTTGAGAAACTGCAGAATCAGAGTGGTAGTAAGAGCTACAGCCTGATAACCTTCCGCAGTCAGGTATTCCGTCAGCAAGCTGCACAGCTCAGTATCATCATCGACCAGTAACAGTTTTTCCGCTGCTTGGCCGCCGGATAACGGACGGGACACGGACTGATGAGACAAAGGCTGATGGGACATAACAACTCCTCCGGATTCTGAATGAGGTCATCATACGTTGATTCCGGCAGAC
>NZ_JBLYIF020000033.1:0-278 GCF_048548695.2 Pontibacter sp. JAM-7 | reverse complement strand
CCGAGAATGACCAGTACATCTGCCCCGAAGGACATGCGCTTAAGCAATTCCGGCGCAACTACTCAGATCCGAACCGCGGTCCGACCGGCAAAGGTACAGCGCGCTATCGCGCGTTGAAGGACGTCTGTCAGGTTTGCCCTTCCAAAGCCAAATGCTGCCCCAACGCGGACGCGCGCAAGATCAGCCGCGAAGAACACGAAGACGCCCGCCAGGTCGCCCGCGATATCGCCAAGACCAAGCAATACGAAATCTCAATGAAGCTCCGGAAGAAGGTCGAG
>NZ_JBLYIF020000032.1:0-281 GCF_048548695.2 Pontibacter sp. JAM-7 | reverse complement strand
CTCGGCCTTCCAACTTATTGAGGGATGGGGAAGCTATAACAACGAGTTTAATGGAGTGTTTTCTTCAATTTTTGTATTCTTTGAAAACTACCCCTTCTCTACATTCCTAAATATAACTACCATACTACTGCTGATCGGTTTTTTGGTAACCTCTGTGGACTCGGCTGTTTTTGTGCTTAGTATGTTTTCGGACAGGGGTAAAAAAGACCCCAGCAAAAAACACCGCTTAATTTGGTCATTGTTTATCTTTTTGGCCACGATTGCCCTAATTCTATTGGGCA
>NZ_JBLYIF020000031.1:0-284 GCF_048548695.2 Pontibacter sp. JAM-7 | reverse complement strand
GGAGCCGCCGTTACAGATGCCGGCACTGCAGCTGACGAGGATGTAGACTCAGCGGCTGCAGGTGCCGCAGCTCCCGCTACGGTAAGCTCCAGCAACAAGTCACCTTCATTCACTAGAGCACCTTCCTTGATTTTCATCGAGGCAACGACACCAGATTTCGGTGCAGGCACTTCCATAGAAGCCTTATCGGTTTCCAGCACGACTAGACTGTCCCCCTCGCTGACACTGTCTCCGTCCTTCACCAGAACCTCAACAACATAAACATCAGTCGCACCAGACAGATG
>NZ_JBLYIF020000030.1:0-286 GCF_048548695.2 Pontibacter sp. JAM-7 | reverse complement strand
GTGAGCGATACAATTTTTGACCCCCTTATTACAGGTATCTCATATGCTGCTGACCCTTATCACTTATCTGGTGCTTGGTGCACTGGACGGAACGGCGGCGGGTTTGTTTGGTATTGGCGGTGGTTTTCTGATAGTCCCGGTGTTGGTTTTTAAGTTTCAGGCTCAGGGCATGCCGCCAGAGGTGCTTACCCATGTGGCGGTTGACACAACGATGGGAAACAAACTTTTTAAATACAAAACAAACAAAAGGGCACCACACAAAAAAAAAGCGCGGCGCGTGGAGATA
>NZ_JBLYIF020000029.1:0-288 GCF_048548695.2 Pontibacter sp. JAM-7 | reverse complement strand
TTGGTGGCGATATATCCCTGATCACTGAGAAATACACCTGATCCCAGGCTGGACTGAATGCGTTCGCGTTGTGCGATGCTGTCGTCATCAAAAAAACGCCGAAAAAACGGCTCGTTAAATAATGGGTGAACGCTCTGTTTGATGACCGTACGGGTATAGAGATTAACCACTGCTGGTGAGGCCAGCTCCACGGCATCCGCATAGCTATAGGGACCGCTTAGGTCAGGGCTGGTTCACAGATAAGACTTTTTTGGGCGCGTTTGTCGGATTGTTAGGGCTGTTTTTGTT
>NZ_JBLYIF020000028.1:0-296 GCF_048548695.2 Pontibacter sp. JAM-7 | reverse complement strand
CTGCATATCTTGCCGCAGGAGTACGAAATCGACAGTCAGGAAGGCATCAAAGAGCCACTGGGCATGTCCGGTGTGCGACTGGAAGCCAAGGTGCACCTGGTAACCGCGTCAGTGAACGCGCATCAGAATATCGAAAAATGTATCCGTCGCTGCGGTATGGAAGTGGACCATGTGGTGTTGGAGCAGTTGGCCTCCAGCTACTCGGTGCTGACCGATGATGAAAAAGAGCTGGGTGTCTGCATGGTGGATATTGGTGGCGGCACCTCGGATATCTCTATCTTCACCGGTGGCGCTAT
>NZ_JBLYIF020000027.1:0-296 GCF_048548695.2 Pontibacter sp. JAM-7 | reverse complement strand
CTGCATATCTTGCCGCAGGAGTACGAAATCGACAGTCAGGAAGGCATCAAAGAGCCACTGGGCATGTCCGGTGTGCGGCTGGAAGCCAAGGTGCATCTGGTAACCGCGTCAGTGAACGCGCATCAGAATATCGAAAAATGTATCCGCCGCTGCGGTATGGAAGTGGACCATGTGGTGTTGGAGCAGCTGGCCTCCAGCTACTCGGTGCTGACCGATGACGAAAAAGAGCTGGGTGTCTGCATGGTGGATATTGGTGGCGGCACCTCGGATATCTCTATCTTCACCGGTGGCGCTAT
>NZ_JBLYIF020000026.1:0-303 GCF_048548695.2 Pontibacter sp. JAM-7 | reverse complement strand
CCGATGCAGTATTCCGCTTCTTCTCTTATCGCGATCCCCGCTTGCTGGAGACTCTGGATGATTTTGATAAGTCAGTCGACTGGTTGCTGGACACCGAACATGATTACCAGAAGCTGGAGGACGCAATACTGGGTTTTGTCAGCTCAATTGATAAGCCAGGTTCACCGGCTGGTGAAGCGAAACAGGCTTTCCACAGCAACCTGTATGGCCGGTCCCCTGAGCAGCGTCGACAGTTCCGTCATCGCATTCTAGCAGTGACCATAGATGACCTGAAACGGGGCGCTCAAACCTATCTGCGTTCGG
>NZ_JBLYIF020000025.1:0-318 GCF_048548695.2 Pontibacter sp. JAM-7 | reverse complement strand
CTCGCGTGAGTTGCCGCTGTAGTCGAAGCTTGCCTGGGGGGCAATTTCAGCTAGATTGCTTTCTAGGAAACACAGGGCCTCGCCCAGACTGTAGTCCGCTGCCAGCTGGGTCTGGAATTTCACCGCTTTTACTTTATCGAAGAGGTTTAACTCACGCGGGGCAACGGTTTCGTTCACGGTGACCAGGTTGGCAAGCTGCACCATATCGCCCAGGTCATTAAGGACGTAGATGTCGGTCAGGTCGCTGGGGTCACGCCGCTGATTGTCTTCCACCTTAACGATATCCTGATATTGTTCCCCAACTCGCTTGAAACGGGT
>NZ_JBLYIF020000024.1:0-352 GCF_048548695.2 Pontibacter sp. JAM-7 | reverse complement strand
TGGGTTGCATCCAGGTCGGATGGATCAGAGTTGGTACGAGTACCGAAGCTCAGAGTGCTGTTATCAAAGGCATCTTCACCAACATCGGTATCATTAATGGTCACCTGACCGCTCACACTCAGGGTTGGATCGCTGTCATCCTCGGTCACCGCTTTAGCATCGTCAGTGACTTCCGCACCATCGGCAACACCATTGATGGTGATGGTGATGGTGCTGGTACCGCTACCGTCTACTGAATCCACGGTCCAGGTCTGCACGATGGTATCGCCCGCATTCAGGTACTGAACTGCCGCGTTATCGACAGTAAAGGTGTAGTTACCCTGGTCATCATCCAGTGTCAGCGTACCCAGCT
>NZ_JBLYIF020000023.1:0-381 GCF_048548695.2 Pontibacter sp. JAM-7 | reverse complement strand
TGAATCTACAGTCCAGGTCTGCACGATGGTATCACCGGCATCCAGGTACTGAACTGCCGCGTTATCGACAGTAAAGGTGTAGTTACCCTGGTCATCATCCAGTGTCAGCGTACCCAGCTGGGTTGCATCCAGGTCGGATGGATCAGAGTTGGTACGAGTACCGAAGCTCAGAGTGCTGTTATCAAAGGCATCTTCGCCCTGATCCACATCCGCGACAGTCACCTGACCGCTCACGCTCAGAGTTGGATCGGTGTCATCCTCGGTCACGGCTTTAGCATCGTCAGTCACTTCCGCGCCATCTTCCACACCGTTGATGGTGATGGTGATGGTGCTGGTGCCACTGCCGTCTACTGAATCTACAGTCCAGGTCTGCACGATGGT
>NZ_JBLYIF020000022.1:0-383 GCF_048548695.2 Pontibacter sp. JAM-7 | reverse complement strand
GGCTATAGCTCAGCTGGGAGAGCGCCTGCTTTGCACGCAGGAGGTCTGCGGTTCGATCCCGCATAGCTCCACCATTTCGCGTCACTCGGCGTTAAATACCTCGTCGCATAGATGGCTATGCTTCCTCCGTATTTGCCTTGGTTGACACAAAATGGCAACTGAAATAGCTCAGTAAAGGAAGAAAGAGTTTTAAAACATAAACATCGCTTGGATGATTATTTTTTAAAGCTTTTTTGCTTTAGGTCGCATCGCCATCCATGGCTCCATGCGACATACGGTCCATCCTTGGACGTAACGCTCTTTAACAATTTGGATTTGATTCATTTATAGATTTTGACTTGTAGAAGTTTTACAAGCGCCAATTCGGCGAAATCTATCGTTAC
>NZ_JBLYIF020000021.1:0-419 GCF_048548695.2 Pontibacter sp. JAM-7 | reverse complement strand
GATATCGGCACCTCCAAGGTGGTGTGTCTGGTTGCGGAGGTAAATCCGGACGGCAGCATCGAGCTGGTGGGCATCGGCTCGCACTCTTCCAATGGCATGAAGCGTGGTGTGGTGGTGAATATCGAATCCACCGTTGCTTCGATTCAGCGTGCTGTTGAAGAAGCGGAACTGATGGCGGGCTGTAAAATTCACTCGGTTACCGTGGGTATTGCCGGCAGTCATATCAGCAGCCTGAACTCCCATGGCATTGTTGCCGTACGTGACCGTGAAGTCTCTGAATATGACCTGGACCGGGTGATTGATGCCGCCCGGGCGGTAGCGATTCCGGCTGATCAGAAAATCCTGCATATCTTGCCGCAGGAGTACGAAATCGACAGTCAGGAAGGCATCAAAGAGCCACTGGGCATGTCCGGTGTGCG
>NZ_JBLYIF020000020.1:0-505 GCF_048548695.2 Pontibacter sp. JAM-7 | reverse complement strand
TAACGCTCAAAGCAGCCGCGCAGTATGCGTCGGATGGCTTTTCTTGTTATATGATTGATAAATACCCAGTTAATTCTAAAGTCCGACTTTTGGTGATTTCCAATTCATCCATAGCTTGCATAGGAATTAGCATGCTTCCACCATTGCCACTGTGAAAGCTGTATCTATAGATTGAAGAGATATTTTTGATTTCCAGTTCTTTGTATTTCACCCAAGCTCGCTGCGCCAGTTTAAGCTGTTCTTTAGAAGGAGTATCAAGTTGGCTCATCAATGCTTTGTAGGTTCGATTTAACTCTGAATCCCACTCTTTTATGGCTTCAATAGTGCATCTTTCCATTCCTGAAGTAGTCATGTTTTTTTCAAGAGATAAGCAATGCGTTAGATTGACATCTATTGGATGGAGCTCCTCATTTTCACGAGGATCAGCTCCTACGGATAGTGAACTTGCAAGTAATAATGAAAAGATAAGTATTTTTTTCATGTTATGTCCTTATTTACATATAAC
>NZ_JBLYIF020000019.1:0-539 GCF_048548695.2 Pontibacter sp. JAM-7 | reverse complement strand
TTGGCGTACTGTAACAATCCCAGGCCGGTGGCATAGATCGGGTTGCGTAGAATATCTTCCATGCCCCGTACACCATGTGGATTGGCCAGCCGTACTGGCATATGGAAGATCTCTTCCGCCAGTTCAACAGCACCTTCCATTTTTGAGGTGCCGCCGGTTAACACAATGCCCGCCGCGATCAAATCTTCATAACCACTGCGCCGCAGCTCAGCCTGCACCAGGCTGAACAGTTCTTCGTAGCGCGGTTCTACCACTTCCGCCAGCGCCTGACGGGACAGCGTGCGGGCTGGACGGTCACCTACGCCCGGCACCTGGATGGTTTCATCCTCACGCGCCAGCTGTGCCAGAGCACAGGCATATTTAATCTTGATCTCTTCCGCATGCTGGGTCGGGGTACGCAGCGCCATCGCGATGTCGTTAGTCACCTGATCACCCGCAATTGGAATCACTGCGGTATGTCGAATAGCGCCACCGGTGAAGATAGAGATATCCGAGGTGCCGCCACCAATATCCACCATGCAGACACCCAGCTCTTTTTC
>NZ_JBLYIF020000018.1:0-727 GCF_048548695.2 Pontibacter sp. JAM-7 | reverse complement strand
TGTGCTGGTTTTTTGCGTTCTGGGCCATGGAAAAGTGGTTTAGGAGTAGCGTACGGGAAGAAAGCGTCGGGCTCGGCGCTCTATAAGCGCCGCGGGGAAGGTCGTCAGTTCAAATCTGGCCCCCGCTTCCAATTCTTAAGACCAGACGATGTGCTGGTTTTTTGCGTTCTGGGCCATGGAAAAGTGGTTTAGGGACAGAGTACGGGAAGAAAGCGTCGGGCTCGGCGCTCTATAAGTGCCGCGGGGAAGGTCGACAGTTTCACTCAGTCCCCAGCTTTCAATGCTTACAATCAGCCGGTGGCTGTTGTTGAGTCTAGGGTGACACGTGCCGCTCAACCGCCAGGTATGCCAGAAATTTCACAACATGATCGGAGTCTAGCGTAGCGGGGTGAGCTAATTGGTTACAGCGTATGTACTGGATCATCCAGTAAACGTAGGTTTGTTCGGTGCGCGTGCTGCAATGACGGGCACGCAGATGGTTACGTAGACCTTGAATAAACTGAGAAGCCATAGCAAATCCGTTTGCTGTTTTGAGTGTACAGTATATCTGGATAAATCCACTTTATGAGCGCGTTTCCATACCCGCATGGCGCGTTTTTATCCTTGCGTTTTTTATAAATTGATTAGATATTAGGCACTTAGGGATTTGACTGTGCGAGCTTATGCGCACAGTCACTCATCAAAACGCGCATGCTCGTTTTTAGCGGAAGAAAATGGCAGTGTTGTC
>NZ_JBLYIF020000017.1:0-903 GCF_048548695.2 Pontibacter sp. JAM-7 | reverse complement strand
CCGTAGGGGAACCTGCGGCTGGATCACCTCCTTAAACGAAAGCCTGTTCTGGCAAGCGTTCACACGAATTATCTGGTCGATATTAAAGAGAGCGGAAAAAGTTGTCGCCCAATCTTTGGGATAGGCAGCTCGAGTCAATTTTCGGTTTGCACAAGGCACCGCCCTGAGTGAGTGAAGGCACATACAGTTGTATGTGACTGAGCAAACGAAGCAGGCAACGCCGGGCAAGGCGAAAAGAGGCCGAGATGTAGGCTTGTAGCTCAGGTGGTTAGAGCGCACCCCTGATAAGGGTGAGGTCGGTGGTTCAAGTCCACTCAGGCCTACCAATTTCCACAATGCTTTGTTGTAGCACGACTCGCATAGCAGGCTATGCGTCGCCGTCCTACGCTTCGCCTTGTGAAAATTAAGGTTTGCGCAGTGGGTAACACACCAGGGCGCAGCAACGACTGAAGTCATTTCAGTAAGTTCGGCACCGGATTTTTGGTGTTAGGCAAGGCGCGCGCCGAAGCGAACGAAGGCGTGACCCTCGATGGGTCATAACTGAGTGAGAGCCAAGCGCAACGCAGCATAACGGCAAAAAGACAAGACGAGGGGCTATAGCTCAGCTGGGAGAGCGCCTGCTTTGCACGCAGGAGGTCTGCGGTTCGATCCCGCATAGCTCCACCATTTTGCGCGATACATCGTTAAATGCTTGCTCACATACATGAGTATGCTACGCAACCATTTGCCTTGTCTCACACAAAATACAGAAGAAACTAAAAACTAATGAATACGCAGTAAGTGTTGTTTATTACTTTTTACTTTTTTAAGTAAAACGCTCTTTAAAAATTTGGATTTGATTCATTTATAGATTTTGACTTGTAGAAGTTTTACAAGCGCCAATTCGGCGAAATCTATCGTTAC
>NZ_JBLYIF020000016.1:0-965 GCF_048548695.2 Pontibacter sp. JAM-7 | reverse complement strand
GGGCACGCTGACTATGTGAAAAACATGATCACTGGTGCGGCGCAGATGGATGGCGCGATTCTGGTATGTGGCGCGACTGACGGCCCAATGCCTCAGACCCGTGAGCACATCCTGCTGTCTCGTCAGGTAGGTGTACCTTACATCGTCGTATTCCTGAACAAGGCTGACCTGCTGGCTGAAGATTGCGGCGGTTCTGACTCTGAAGAGTATCAGGAAATGCTGGAGCTGGTTGAGATGGAGCTGCGTGAACTGCTGGATACTTACGAGTTCCCAGGCGACGACACGCCAATCATCCCAGGTTCTGCGCTGATGGCGCTGAATGGCGAAGACGATAACGAACTGGGTACTACTGCAGTTAAGAAGCTGGTTGAAACGCTGGATTCTTACATCCCAGAGCCAGAGCGTGCGATTGATGGTGCCTTCATCATGCCTATCGAGGACGTATTCTCTATCCAGGGTCGTGGTACTGTTGTTACCGGTCGTGTTGAGCGCGGTATCGTTAAAGTTGGCGAAGAGATCGAAATCGTTGGTATTCGCCCAACTACCAAGACTACTTGTACTGGTGTTGAGATGTTCCGTAAGCTGCTGGACGAAGGTCGTGCAGGTGAGAACATCGGTGCGCTGCTGCGTGGTACTAAGCGTGATGACGTTGAGCGTGGTCAGGTACTGGCTAAGCCAGGTTCTATCACGCCACATACCCGTTTCGAAGGCGAAGTATACGTACTGAGCAAAGAAGAAGGTGGTCGTCACACGCCATTCTTCAAGGGTTACCGTCCACAGTTCTACTTCCGTACCACTGACATCACTGGTGCGTGTGAGCTGCCGGAAGGCGTTGAAATGGTAATGCCGGGCGATAACATCCAGATGGACGTTACGCTGATCAACCCAGTAGCCATGGAAGAAGGTCTGCGCTTCGCGATTCGTGAAGGTGGCCGTACTGTTGGTGCTGGCGTTGTATCCAAAAT
>NZ_JBLYIF020000015.1:0-3087 GCF_048548695.2 Pontibacter sp. JAM-7 | reverse complement strand
AATTTGGATTTGATTCATTTATAGATTTTGACTTGTAGAAGTTTTACAAGCGCCAATTCGGCGAAATCTATCGTTACGAGTCATTTGAACCAGACGCCTTCGGGTTATATGGTCAAGTGACTAAGCGTGCACGGTGGATGCCTTGGCAGTCAGAGGCGATGAAGGACGTTGTAACCTGCGATAAGGTTCGGGGAGCTGGTAAACAAGCTTTGATCCGGACATTTCCGAATGGGGAAACCCACCTATTTATAGGTATCTTTTGTCTGAATACATAGGACATTAGAGGCGAACCCGGGGAACTGAAACATCTAAGTACCCGGAGGAAAAGAAATCAACCGAGATTCCCCTAGTAGCGGCGAGCGAACGGGGAGTAGCCCTTAAGCATTTTTGTAGCTAACAAAACACTCTGGAAAGTGTGGCCATAGTGGGTGATAGCCCCGTATGTGAAAGCTTATAGAATGTGAAATCGAGTAGGACGGGACACGTGGTATCCTGTCTGAATATGGGGGGACCATCCTCCAAGGCTAAATACTCCTGACTGACCGATAGTGAACCAGTACCGTGAGGGAAAGGCGAAAAGAACCCCTGTAAGGGGAGTGAAATAGACCCTGAAACCGTGTACGTACAAGCAGTGGGAGCAGACTTTGTTCTGTGACTGCGTACCTTTTGTATAATGGGTCAGCGACTTACTTTTAGTGGCAAGCTTAACCGTTTAGGGGAGGCGTAGGGAAACCGAGTCTTAATAGGGCGTTTAGTCGCTAGGAGTAGACCCGAAACCGAGCGATCTATCCATGGGCAGGTTGAAGGTTGAGTAACATCAACTGGAGGACCGAACCGACTGTCGTTGAAAAGCCAGCGGATGACCTGTGGATCGGAGTGAAAGGCTAATCAAGCTCGGAGATAGCTGGTTCTCCTCGAAAGCTATTTAGGTAGCGCCTCGTGTATCACCATGGGGGGTAGAGCACTGTTTCGGCTAGGGGGTCATCCCGACTTACCAACCCGATGCAAACTCCGAATACCCATGAGTGCAATCACGGGAGACACACGGCGGGTGCTAACGTCCGTCGTGGAAAGGGAAACAACCCAGACCGCCAGCTAAGGTCCCAAAGTTCATACTAAGTGGGAAACGATGTGGGAAGGCTTAGACAGCTAGGAGGTTGGCTTAGAAGCAGCCACCCTTTAAAGAAAGCGTAATAGCTCACTAGTCGAGTCGGCCCGCGCGGAAGATATAACGGGGCTAAGTATGACACCGAAGCTGCGGATGCCTTAGGGCATGGTAGAGGAGCGTTCTGTAAGCCGTTGAAGCGTAAGCCGGGAGGCGGCGTGGAGGTATCAGAAGTGCGAATGCTGACATGAGTAACGATAAGGGGAGTGAAAAACTTCCCCGCCGAAAGACCAAGGGTTCCTATCCAACGCTATTCGAGGTAGGGTGAGTCGGCCCCTAAGGCGAGGCTGAAGAGCGTAGCCGATGGGAAACAGGTTAATATTCCTGTACTTATCATAACTGCGATGGGGGAACGGAGAAGGCTAGGCCAGCACGGCGATGGTTGTCCGTGTTTAAGGATGTAGGTTGAGAACTTAGGTAAATCCGGGTTCTTAAGACTGAGATCCGATGACGAGTCTCCATGTGAGACGAAGTGGTTGATGCCCTGCTTCCAGGAAAAGCCTCTAAGCTTCAGGTTATGAGGAACCGTACCCTAAACCGACACAGGTGGTCAGGTAGAGAATACCAAGGCGTTTGAGAGAACTCGGGTGAAGGAACTAGGCAAAATGGCACCGTAACTTCGGGAGAAGGTGCGCCGGTTTTGGTGAAGGACTTGCTCCGTAAGCTGAGACCGGTCGAAGATACCAGGTGGCTGCGACTGTTTATTAAAAACATAGCACTCTGCAAACTCGAAAGAGGACGTATAGGGTGTGACGCCTGCCCGGTGCCGGAAGGTTAATTGATGGGGTTAGCTTAGGCGAAGCTCTTGATCGAAGCCCCGGTAAACGGCGGCCGTAACTATAACGGTCCTAAGGTAGCGAAATTCCTTGTCGGGTAAGTTCCGACCTGCACGAATGGCGTAACGATGGCCACACTGTCTCCACCCGAGACTCAGTGAAATTGAAATCGCTGTTAAGATGCAGCGTACCCGCGGCTAGACGGAAAGACCCCGTGAACCTTTACTATAGCTTCACAGTGGACTTTGACATTACTTGTGTAGAATAGCTGGGAGGCTTTGAAACTTGGACGCCAGTTCGAGTGGAGCCACCTTTGAAATACCAGCCTGGTAATGTTGAGGTTCTAACCCAGGTCCCTTATCGGGATCGGGGACATTGTGTGGTGGGTAGTTTGACTGGGGCGGTCTCCTCCCAAAGCGTAACGGAGGAGCACGAAGGTACCCTCAGCATGGTCGGAAATCATGCATTGAGCGCAAGAGTAGAAGGGTGCTTGACTGCGACACAGACACGTGGAGCAGGTACGAAAGTAGGTTCTAGTGATCCGGTGGTTCTGTATGGAAGGGCCATCGCTCAACGGATAAAAGGTACTCCGGGGATAACAGGCTGATACCGCCCAAGAGTTCACATCGACGGCGGTGTTTGGCACCTCGATGTCGGCTCATCACATCCTGGGGCTGAAGCCGGTCCCAAGGGTATGGCTGTTCGCCATTTAAAGTGGTACGCGAGCTGGGTTTAGAACGTCGTGAGACAGTTCGGTCCCTATCTGCCGTGGGCGTTTGAGATTTGAGAAGAGTTGCTCCTAGTACGAGAGGACCGGGGTGAACGAACCTCTGGTGTACCGGTTGTGATGCCAATTGCATTGCCGGGTAGCTACGTTCGGACGGGATAACCGCTGAAAGCATCTAAGCGGGAAGCCTCCTTCAAGATGAGATCTCACTGAGGACTAGATCCTCCTAAAGGGCCGTTCGAGACTAGGACGTTGATAGGTTGGGTGTGGAAGCGCTGTGAGGCGTTGAGCTAACCAATACTAATTGCCCGTGAGGGTTGACCATATAACGCCAAAGGCGTTTGGGAATGGCTTGTAGAGATAGAGAGTAAGCGAGTTGAGTGCATGTAGAGCTTACGAGTCAGAGAAGAATCTATATA
>NZ_JBLYIF020000014.1:0-15527 GCF_048548695.2 Pontibacter sp. JAM-7 | reverse complement strand
CCGCCCCATACTTCTGCGCATACGCGAGTCAGTGCTGCGGTCAGGGTAGTTTTACCGTGGTCAACGTGGCCGATAGTGCCTACGTTTACATGCGGTTTGGAACGTTCAAATTGTGCTTTAGCCACTTTTTATTACCTCTTAAACAAGTAATTAGGCGAAAATTTAGTTCTGATTAATAACCGCTTCAGCAATATTCTGCGGTGCTTCAGCGTAATCAGCGAATTCCATGGAGTAAGTCGCACGACCCTGGGTCGCAGAGCGCAGATCGGTTGCATAACCGAACATTTCACCCAACGGCACCTGAGCACGGATGATCTTACCAGTAGAGCTGTCTTCCATACCCTGCACCAGGCCACGACGACGGTTCAGGTCGCCCATTACATCGCCCATGTAGTCTTCTGGAGTAACAACTTCCACCTGCATCATTGGCTCAAGCAGACAAGGACTAGCCTGCTGCGCATACTTCTTAAGAGCCTGAGATGCTGCGATTTTAAACGCCATTTCGTTGGAGTCAACTTCATGGAAAGAACCATCATACAGACGAGCCTTCAGGCCGATCAGCGGATAGCCGGCGATAACACCGTTCTTCATCTGCTCTTCGATACCTTTTTGTACCGCTGGGATGTATTCCTTCGGAATTGAACCACCGACGATCTCGTTGACGAACTCCAGACCTTCATCATCAGATGGGCTGAATTCGATCACAACGTGACCGTACTGACCACGACCACCAGACTGACGGGCAAACTTGTGGTTTGCTTCAATAGACTGGCGAATCTTCTCACGATAGGCCACCTGAGGCTTACCAATGTTGGCCTCAACCTTGAATTCACGCTTCATACGATCAACGAGAATATCCAGGTGCAGCTCACCCATACCGGAGATGATAGTCTGGCCAGTTTCCTGGTCGGTCTCAACGCGGAAAGAGGGATCTTCCTGAGCCAGTTTACCCAGCGCGATACCCATTTTTTCCTGGTCAGCCTTAGATTTTGGCTCAACCGCAACAGAGATTACCGGATCTGGGAATTCCATACGCTCCAGTACGATAACGTCGTTTAGGTCACACAGAGTGTCACCCGTAGTTACGTCTTTCATACCGATCAGCGCAGCAATGTCACCCGCCCGGACTTCTTTGATCTCTTCACGGTTGTTAGAGTGCATCTGCACCATACGGCCGACACGCTCTTTCTTACTTTTAACAGAGTTCATTACGCTGTCACCGGAGTTCAGAACACCGGAATAGACACGTACGAACGTCAAGGTACCCACAAATGGGTCAGTTGCGATTTTAAATGCCAATGCCGAAAACGGTGCACTGTCATCAGCTTCACGCTTCGCAAGACTCTGGTCTGCATCATCCAGAGTACCTTCAATTGCCTTAACTTCTACCGGCGAAGGCATGTACTCGATAACAGCATCCAACATTGCCTGAACGCCTTTGTTCTTGAAGGCAGAACCTGCCAACATCAGAACAATATCGTTATCCAGAGTACGGCTACGCAAGCCAAGCTTGATCTCTTCATCGGTCAGCTCACCTTCTTCAAGGTACTTTTCCATCAGCTCTTCATTGGCTTCAGCCGCAGCTTCTACCATATGCTCACGCAGTTCATCAGCTTTTGCCTGCAGATCAGCCGGAATATCTTCCAGCTCATAGGTCATACCCTGATCTTCTTCGTTCCACATAATGGCTTTCATGCGGACCAGGTCAACAACGCCTTTGAACTCATCTTCCGCGCCGATCGGGAAATTGATCGGTACAGCATTACAGCCCAGACGTTCTTTCAGCTGAGATTCAACCATAAAGAAGTCTGCACCGGCACGGTCCATCTTATTGACGAATACCATGCGAGGTACTTCATATTTGTTCGCCTGACGCCAAACAGTCTCAGTCTGAGGCTGTACGCCAGAGGACGCACACAGTACAACGACCGCGCCATCCAGAACACGCAGAGAACGCTCTACCTCAATGGTAAAGTCAACGTGTCCAGGAGTGTCGATGATGTTTACGCGATGCTCATTGAACTGCTGGTTCATACCGCTCCAGAAACAAGTGGTCGCAGCAGAGGTGATGGTAATACCACGCTCCTGCTCCTGCTCCATCCAGTCCATGGTAGCCGCACCGTCATGTACTTCACCGATCTTATGAGACAGACCGGTGTAGAACAGTACGCGCTCGGTAGTAGTAGTCTTACCAGCGTCTACGTGCGCACATATACCGATATTACGGTAGCGTGCGATAGGTGTTTTACGAGCCACGACTCAATCCTCTGTAGATTAGAAACGATAGTGAGCGAATGCTTTGTTCGCTTCAGCCATACGGTGAACGTCTTCACGTTTCTTCACAGCAGCACCGCGACCTTCCGCAGCATCCGCCAGCTCACCGGCCAGACGCAACGCCATGGATTTCTCACCACGTTTACGAGCAGAATCTACGATCCAGCGCATAGCCAAGGCCATACGGCGGGACGGGCGCACTTCTACAGGCACCTGGTAGGTAGCACCACCCACGCGGCGAGATTTAACCTCAACCGCAGGCTGGATCGCTTCCAGTGCTTTTTCGAACAGCTCAAGTGGGTCCTGGCTGGTACGTTCCTGGATCTTATCCAGCGCACCATAAACAATCTTTTCAGCGACAGATTTCTTGCCGCTAACCATTACATGGTTAATAAATTTAGCCAGAACTGTGTTACCGAATTTTGGATCCGGCAGTATTTCGCGCTTTGCAGCGACGCGTCTTCTAGGCATTGATAAGCCCTCAATTCATTAAAAGGTCTTCAGGTTTTCCAGATATTAATCTGGCCTTACTCTTACCGTGTTTCCGGGTTAGCCTGACAGGGATCAGAAATCCACTATCGCGCCGCGCCGCAGGGACGACGATTAAGATTTAGGACGCTTAGTACCGTACTTAGAACGACCCTGTTTGCGTTCATTAACGCCAGAGCAGTCCAGTGCACCACGTACTGTGTGATAACGCACACCTGGAAGGTCCTTAACACGACCACCACGAATCAGAACAACGCTATGCTCCTGCAGGTTGTGACCTTCACCACCAATGTAGGAAGCAACCTCGAAGCCGTTGGTCAAACGAACACGACATACTTTACGCAATGCTGAGTTCGGTTTTTTCGGGGTAGTGGTGTAAACACGGGTACATACGCCACGACGCTGAGGACAACCCTGCAATGCACGAACATCGCTAGGCTGAACTTTGCGTTTACGTGGTTTACGTACCAACTGGTTAATCGTTGCCATTAAGCAAACTCCACGTTTTTTAATTAACACCAACAAAAAGACTGAATTTTTCAATCCAGTCACAAAGGGGGCGGAATTTTAATCAATTCCGCCCCAATTCGCAATCAATGAACAGGATTTAATCAACCCTTATTCACTGTCAGGCATTGAAGCATTCAATGCTTCGGTCAATGCCTGTTGTACTTCTTCTGCGCTGACAGTCGTAGCAGACTCTGCTGGCTGAGCACGTTTGCGCTTACGCTCATCGTGATACGCCAGACCGGAACCGGCCGGAATCAGACGGCCAACCACTACGTTTTCTTTCAGACCCCGCAGGAAGTCCTGCTTACCGGTTACCGCACCCTCAGTCAGTACGCGGGTAGTTTCCTGGAAGGACGCCGCAGAGATAAAGGATTCAGTTGCCAGTGAAGCTTTGGTGATACCCAGCAAGACACGATCGTACTTAGCCGGGATCTTACCTGCTGCTTCCAGCTCTTCGTTTTCTGCCAGTACCGCCTGGTATTCAACCTGGTCACCCGGAATAAAGGTGGAATCGCCGGAAGAGACAATCTCAACCTTGCGCAGCATCTGACGCACAATCACTTCGATATGCTTGTCATTGATGCCTACACCCTGCAGACGGTATACATCCTGAATCTCTCCAACGATGTATTTAGCCAGTTCTTCAACACCCTGAATACGCAGAATATCGTGCGGGTTGGATGGGCCATCGGAGATAACCTCACCCTTCTCAACCTGCTCACCTTCAAATACGTTCAGGTTACGCCATTTCTGAATCATGGTTTCTACCGGATCCGCATCGGACGGAGAAATCACCAGACGTTTTTTACCTTTAGTTTCTTTACCGAAGCCGACAATACCCGACACTTCCGCCAGAATTGCAGACTCTTTAGGCTTACGTGCTTCGAACAGGTCAGCAACACGCGGCAGACCACCGGTGATATCCTTGTTCACAGAACCTTCCTGCGGGATACGCGCCAGTACGTCACCTACCTGCACGGCAGCACCGCCGGACAGGTTCATAATGGCTTTTTCCGGCAGCAGGTATTGCGCAACAGAATCGGTGCCTGGATGTACGACTTCATTGCCATCGACATCCATCAGCTTGATCAGTGGCCGCACATCACGTCCGGCCTGCGGACGGTCTTTCATTTCCAGCACTTCAGTAGTGGACAGCCCCGTCAGCTCATCGGTCTGGGTCTTAACGGTAATACCGTCTTCGATACCAGCCATTTCAATGGTACCCGACACTTCCGCGATAATTGGGTGAGTATGCGGGTCCCAGTTGGCAACAATATCGCCGGCCGCAACCTGACTACCGTCACTTACCTTGATCACAGAACCGTACGGCAACTTGTAGCGCTCACGCTCACGACCATGCTCATCGGTCACACCCAGCTCACCGGAACGGGAAGTCGCAACCAGATTACCGTCAGCGCGCTCTACAAATTTCAGGTTATGCAGACGGATCTCACCGCCATTCTTCACCTGAATACTGTCAACTGCAGCTGCTCGAGATGCGGCACCACCGATATGGAAGGTACGCATGGTCAGCTGAGTACCCGGCTCACCGATAGACTGGGCAGCAATAACACCGACTGCCTCACCCGGGTTAACCAAGTGGCCACGACCCAGATCACGGCCGTAACATTTGGCACAGATACCGTGACGGGTACGACAAGCGATAGCACTGCGCACTGTAATTTCATCGATTGAAGAGTATTGCTCGTCATTTTCCAGACGATACTTCCAGGCTTCATCGATCAGCGTGCCTGCTTCAATCAGTACATCTTTACCGGATGGGTCCAGTACGTCGGTAGCTACGACACGACCCAGCACCCGATCACCCAGCGCAACCACGACGTCACCACCTTCAATCAGCGGATACATCTGTACACCGTTTTCAGTGCCACAATCGTGTTCGGTAATAACAACGTCCTGTGCGACGTCTACCAGACGGCGAGTCAGGTAACCGGAGTTCGCAGTTTTCAGTGCGGTATCCGCCAGACCTTTACGCGCACCGTGGGTCGAGATGAAGTACTGCAGTACGTTCAGGCCTTCACGGAAGTTTGCGGTGATTGGCGTTTCGATGATAGAACCATCCGGCTTGGCCATCAGACCACGCATACCCGCCAGCTGACGAATCTGAGCAGCACTACCACGAGCACCGGAGTCGGCCATCATGTAAACCGAGTTGAAAGATTCCTGCTCGGACACTTCACCGTCTTTAGTAACGACCGGCTCGGTTTTCAGGTTTTCCATCATCTTTTTGGCCAGCAGCTCATTAGCGCGGGACCAGATGTCGATAACCTTGTTGTATTTCTCGCCCTGAGTTACCAGACCTTCAGAGAACTGACGCTCGATATCCATTACTTCAGCTTCAGCATCATCAATGATGTTGGCTTTCTCGTTCGGAATTTCGAAGTCGTTAACACCGATAGAGACACCCGACATGGTTGCCTGCCGGAAGCCTTTGTACATCAGCTGGTCAGCAAAGATAACCGTATCTTTCAGACCACAGCGACGATACGCTTCGTTTAGCAAGCGAGAGATCGACTTTTTCTTCATCGGCTGGTCAACCAGCTCGAATGGCAGGCCTGCTGGTACGATTGCGAACAGCAAAGCACGACCAGCAGTGGTTTCTTTCAGGCTGGTCAGAGTCTCCAGATTACCTTCGATATCACGAATGGTTTCCTGAATACGCACTTTGATTTTCGCCTGCAAGTCCAGCACACCAGCACCGTGAGCGCGTTCAACTTCTTCAATGTCAGCAAAGATACGCCCTTCACCCTGAGCATTTACACGCTCACGGGTCATGTAATACAGACCCAGTACCACGTCCTGAGACGGTACGATAATCGGCTCGCCGTTAGCGGGTGACAGGATGTTGTTGGTAGACATCATCAGAGCACGAGCTTCCAGCTGGGCTTCCAGCGTCAGCGGCACGTGTACCGCCATCTGGTCGCCGTCAAAGTCAGCGTTATACGCCGCACACACCAGTGGGTGCAGCTGAATCGCCTTACCTTCGATCAATACCGGCTCAAATGCCTGGATACCCAGACGGTGCAGCGTCGGAGCACGGTTCAGCAGTACCGGATGTTCACGGATAACTTCATCCAGAATATCCCAGACCAGTGCCTCTTCCCGCTCAACCATTTTCTTGGCGGCTTTAATGGTGGTGGCATGTCCGCGCAGTTCCAGCTTGGAGAAGATAAACGGCTTGAACAGCTCCAGCGCCATTTTCTTCGGCAGACCACACTGATGCAGACGCAGATAAGGACCTACCACGATGACCGAACGGCCAGAGTAGTCTACTCGCTTACCCAGCAGGTTCTGACGGAAACGCCCCTGCTTACCTTTGATCATGTCAGCCAGGGATTTCAACGGACGCTTATTGGAACCGGTGATGGCACGACCACGACGGCCGTTATCCAGCAACGCGTCAACAGATTCCTGCAGCATGCGCTTCTCGTTACGCACGATGATATCCGGTGCGTTCAGATCCAGCAGACGCTTCAGTCGGTTGTTACGGTTAATAACCCGACGGTACAGGTCGTTCAGATCAGAGGTCGCGAAACGACCACCATCCAGCGGTACCAGCGGGCGCAGATCTGGTGGCAGTACCGGCAGCACTTCCATCACCATCCACTCCGGCTTGTTACCGGACTTGTAGAAGGCTTCCAGCAGCTTCAGACGCTTGGACAGCTTTTTGATTTTGGTTTCAGAGTTCGTCTGCGGCAGTTCTTCACGCAGACGATTAACTTCTTCTTCCAGCTCGATGGATGACAGCAGCTCTTTAACCGCTTCAGCACCCATGCGGGCATCAAAGTCATCACCGAACTCTTCCAGCGCTTCGAAGTACTGCTCATCATTCATGAGCTGACCACGTTCCAGAGTTGTCATACCCGGATCGATCACCACAAATGATTCAAAATACAGCACGCGCTCGATGTCACGCAGAGTCATATCCAGCAGCAGACCGATACGGGACGGCAGCGACTTCAGGAACCAGATATGAGCAACTGGTGATGCCAGTTCGATGTGACCCATGCGCTCACGACGCACTTTAGCCAGCGTAACTTCAACGCCACACTTTTCACAGATCACACCACGGTGCTTCATGCGCTTGTACTTACCGCATAGGCACTCGTAATCTTTTACCGGGCCAAATATCTTGGCACAGAACAGACCTTCACGCTCTGGCTTAAAGGTACGGTAGTTGATAGTTTCCGGCTTTTTCACCTCACCAAAGGACCAGGAACGGATCATGTCCGGAGAGGCCAGGGTGATACGGATAGAGTCAAACTCTTCAGATTGACCCTGGGTTTTCAGCAGATTCAACAGATCTTTCATTCTATCAAGCTCCTAACGGAGTTCTTGCTTAAGGCCGCGGTACGCGGCCCCCGCCTGGTATTCGGATATGCCCTTTATTCGCTTTCCAGCTCGATATCGATACCGAGAGAGCGAATTTCTTTGATGAGCACGTTGAAGGATTCCGGCATGCCCGGCTCCATCCGGTGATCGCCATCCACGATGTTTTTATACATCTTGGTACGGCCATTCACGTCATCGGACTTCACGGTCAGCATTTCCTGCAGAGTATAAGCAGCACCGTATGCTTCCAGTGCCCATACCTCCATCTCACCAAAGCGCTGGCCACCAAACTGCGCCTTACCACCCAACGGTTGCTGAGTAACTAGACTGTAAGAACCGGTAGAACGTGCGTGCATCTTATCGTCTACCAAGTGGTTCAGCTTCAGCATGTACATGTAACCAACAGTCACCGGACGGTCGAACTGCTCGCCGGTACGACCGTCAAACAGCACACACTGACCAGAATCGTTCAGGCCTGCCAAGCGCAGCAGAGATTTGATCTCCACTTCCTTAGCACCATCAAACGCTGGTGTTGCCAATGGCACACCGCTACTCAGGTTACCGGCCAACACCAGCACTTCTTCATCGGTGAAGTTATCCAGGTCTTCGGTACGGCTGTTCATGCCAGCACCCAGGTCAGCATTGTAAATCTGATGCAGGAAGCCACGAACTTCCTTCACAGTCTCCGCACGCTGGCGTTCCTGCTGCAGCATCTCATCAATACGACGACCCAGACCTTTAGCAGCCATACCCATATGGGTTTCCAGGATCTGACCAACGTTCATACGCGACGGTACACCCAGCGGGTTAAGCACGATATCAACCGGCTCACCGTTCTCATCGTATGGCATGTCTTCTACCGGCATGATAACGGAGATAACACCCTTGTTACCGTGACGGCCAGCCATCTTGTCACCTGGCTGTACGCGACGCTTGGTGGCAACATAAACCTTAACAATTTTCAGCACGCCTGGCGCCAGATCATCTCCGGTCTGCAGCTTGCCTTTCTTGTCTTCGAAGCGACGCTCCAGAGACTCTTTACGGTCTTCCAGCTGTTTCTGAGCCAGCTCAAGCTGTTCAGCGGCCGCATCATCAGCGACACGGATTTTAAACCAGTCAGCCTTTGGCAGTTCAGCCAGAAACGCTTCCGTCAGCTCTTCGCCTTTTTTCAGACCAGCACCACCGTCAGCTTTCAGGCCAACCAGCACTTTGCTCAATCGTTCAAAGGTCGCCTGCTCAACAATGCGGTACTCTTCGTTCAAATCTTTGCGGATCGCATCCAGCTCAGAGGTCTCGATAGACAGCGCACGCTCATCTTTTTGCACACCGTCACGGGTGAAGACCTGCACATCGATAACCTTACCGACAGTACCCGTCTTAACACGCAGTGAAGTGTCTTTAACATCGGATGCTTTTTCACCGAAGATAGCACGCAGCAGTTTCTCTTCCGGTGTCAGCTGGCTCTCACCCTTAGGCGTCACCTTACCCACCAAAATATCGCCAGGACCTACCTCGGCACCGATGTGTACGATACCGGACTCATCCAGTTTACCCAGCGCGGACTCACCGACGTTCGGGATATCCGAGGTAATCTCTTCAGAACCCAGCTTGGTATCACGCGCAACACAAGTCAGTTCCTGAATATGAATGGTAGTAAAGCGGTCATCCTGAACCACACGCTCGGAGATGAGAATGGAGTCCTCAAAGTTGTAACCATTCCAAGGCATGAACGCGATGCGCATGTTTTGACCCAGGGCCAGTTCGCCCATATCCACAGAAGGGCCATCAGCCATCACGTCACCGGACTGCACCAAGTCACCCGGATTAACGATGGAACGCTGGTTAATACAGGTATTCTGGTTGGAACGGGTGTATTTAGTCAGATTGTAGATATCTACACCTGCTTCACCGGCCACAACTTCATTATCATTAACACGCACCACGATGCGGCTGGCATCAACAGATTCGATTACACCACCACGACGGGCAACAACACACACACCGGAGTCCTGAGCCACGTTACGCTCGATACCGGTACCGACCAACGGCTTCTCAGCACGCAGGGTTGGTACAGCCTGACGCTGCATGTTGGAACCCATCAATGCACGGTTGGCATCGTCGTGTTCCAGGAACGGAATCAAGGAAGCCGCTACAGATACTACCTGGCGCGGCGACACGTCCATGTACTGGACTTTATCCGGCGACATTACCGTGGTTTCATTCAGGTGACGTACCGTTACCAGCTCGTCAGTCAGACGACCATCACCGTCCATAGCCGCTGAGGCCTGGGCGATAACGAAGGTGTTCTCTTCGATAGCAGAAAGATAATCCAGCTCATCGGTTACCTTACTGTCAACAACACGGCGATATGGGGTTTCCAGGAAACCATATTCATTGGTACGCGCGAACACCGCCAGTGAGTTAATCAGACCGATGTTTGGACCTTCCGGCGTCTCGATCGGGCAGACACGGCCGTAGTGTGTCGGATGAACGTCACGGACTTCGAAGCCAGCACGTTCACGGGTCAGACCGCCTGGGCCCAACGCAGAAACACGGCGTTTGTGGGTAATCTCTGACAGCGGATTGTTCTGGTCCATAAACTGGGACAGCTGGGAAGAACCAAAGAATTCTTTGATCGCAGCCGCCACTGGCTTGGCATTGATCAGATCCTGCGGCATCAGGTTGTCTGATTCAGCCATCGACAGACGCTCACGCACGGCACGCTCAACACGTACCAGACCGACACGGAACTGGTTTTCAGCCATCTCACCCACAGAACGGATACGACGGTTACCCAGGTGGTCGATATCATCAACAGTACCTTTACCGTTACGAATATCGATCAGGGTGTGCATGACCGCCAAAATATCTTCTTTGTCCAGAACACCGGAGCCGACTACATCGTCACGGCCCAGGCGGCGGTTGAACTTCATCCGACCAACCCCAGACAGGTCGTAGCGTTCTTCAGCAAAGAACAGATTTTCAAACAGTGCTTCCGCTGACTCTTTAGTTGGCGGCTCACCAGGACGCATCATGCGGTAGATCTCTACCAGAGATTCCAGCTGATTGCGGGTTGGGTCAACACGCAGGGTCTCAGACACGAAGGAACCGCAGTCGAGATCATTGGTGTATAGAGTTTCAAACTCCACCACACCCGCTTCGCGCATTTTCTTGACCAGCTCTTCGGTAATCTCAGCGTTACATTCGCAGATCACTTCACCAGTGGACGCATCAACCAAGTCTCTGGCGATCGCTTTACCACACAGGTATTCCATTGGCACGGACAAGAACTCCATGCCCGCTTTTTCCATCTGACGAATGTGGCGCGGAGTAATACGACGACCCGCTTCAACAATCACATTGCCTTTAGGATCTTTCACTTCGAAAGACAGAGTTTCGCCGCGCAAGCGGTCAGCAACCAATTTCATATTGATGCTGTCGTCACTCAGCTCCCACTGGGTGTTCTCGAAGAACATTTCGAGAATTTCCTGTGCTTCATAACCTAAAGCACGCAGCAGGATAGTGGCCGGCAGTTTACGACGACGGTCAATACGAACGAACAGATTATCTTTCGGATCAAATTCGAAATCCAGCCATGAGCCGCGGTAAGGAATGATACGCGCGGAGTACAACAGCTTGCCGGAAGAGTGAGTCTTACCTTTGTCGTGATCAAAAAACACGCCAGGAGAGCGGTGCAGCTGGGATACGATAACACGCTCTGTACCATTAATAACAAAGGTACCGTTTTCAGTCATCAGGGGCATTTCGCCCATGTAGACTTCCTGTTCTTTAATATCTTTTACAGCTTTAGTGCTGGAGTCACGGTCGTAAATAACCAGACGCACTTTGACTCGCAACGGCGCATGGAAAGTCACACCACGCACCTGACATTCATTCACATCAAATACCGGCTCACCCAGGCGGTAGCCGACATATTCCAGCGATGCATTGCCGGAATAGGACACGATAGGGAATACAGAGTTAAATGCGGCATGCAGACCCTCGTCCAACCGCTCGCCGGCATCCACACCGGTTTGCAGGAACTTTTTATAAGAGTCGAGCTGAATTGCCAGCAGGTAGGGCACATCCATGACTTGCGGTAATTTACCGAAGTCCTTGCGGATGCGTTTCTTTTCAGTGTATGAATAAGCCATCAGTGATCCCCAGCAAGTGCACCAATTTTTACAGGCAGAGCCAATTGGTATTGGCTTCTGAAATACCGTTACGTCTTAGAGCGAAACAATAACGGAAAAAGGCCGGTGGCATTTAGCCACCAGCCATAGCACTTCAGGCAGTCAAGCTGCCTGGTGTAACTTGAAGCAATTACTTAACTTCAACAGAAGCGCCAGCTTCTTCCAAGTCTTTCTTCAGAGCTTCAGCGTCTTCTTTGCTCAGAGCTTCTTTAACGGTAGAAGGAGCGCCATCAACGATGCCTTTCGCTTCTTTCAGACCCAGGCCAGTTGCTGCACGAACAACCTTGATGACGTTAACTTTCTTGTCACCAGCACCAGTCAGAACAACGTCAAACTCGGTTTTCTCTTCTGCAGCAGCAGCTTCGCCACCAGCAGCAGGGCCAGCAGCTACAGCAGCAGCGCTTACGCCAAATTTCTCTTCCATTGCTTCAATCAGAGTTACGACGTCTTTTACAGACATTTCAGCAATAGCGTTAAGGATATCTTCGTTAGTCAGAGACATGTTTCAATTCCTGATATTTGTCAGCCCGAAGGCCATTAAAACAGTTTCAAAATGCAAGGCTAAAGCGCTTAGGCTGCCTGCTCTTTCTGATCGCGGATCGCAGCAATGGTGCGCACCAATTTGCCGGCGGCTGCTTCTTTCATGCAACCCATCAGCTTGGCAATGGCTTCGTCGTAGGTCGGCAGATTCGCCAACACACCAACATCAACCAGCTCACCCTCAAAAGCTGCTGCTTTCAGTTCGAACTTATCATTGCCCTTAGCGAAATCTTTAAGGATTCGCGCACCGGCACCGGGGTGCTCGGTAGAGAAAGCGATGATAGACGGACCTTTGAAAGCATCCTGCAAGCATGCGTAATCAGTACCTTCGACTGCACGGCGCGCCAGGGTGTTACGTACGACTTTCAGCCATACCCCTGCTTCGCGTGCCTGCTTACGCAGGGCAGTCATATCGCCTACTTCAACGCCGCGGGAATCCGCAACGACAGCAGACAGAGCACCATTAGCAGCTTCCTGGACTTCAGCGACGATCGCTTTTTTATCTTCAAGTCCTAATGCCACAATTTACTCCTGGAGTTAGTCTTTCGACTTGTTACCAACCGCCCCTTTCGGAGCTACGAGTACGGTGGTCTGATTCAAATACAGCATCACACCGTCTGCGCAGGCTGGTTACCCATTAAGAGGGCCGCAAGCGACCCTCACCTGCGGTCTTTGACGGCCTTCATCTCTGAAAACAGGTTCAGAAGACCCTCAAAAAACCTTTCCTACTGATTAAGCTTCCAGAGAAGACTGATCAACCAGCAGACCTGGACCCATAGTGGTCGACAGGGTTACTTTCTTCACATAAACACCCTTAGCGGAAGCTGGTTTCAGCTTCTTCAGGTCAGCAACCAGAGCTTCGATGTTCTGCTTGATAGCAGACGCGTCGAAACCCACCTTGCCAACACCCGCGTGAATGATACCGTTTTTGTCAGTACGGAAACGCACCTGACCAGCTTTGGCGTTTTTCACAGCAGTTTCTACATCAGGGGTTACAGTGCCAACTTTCGGGTTTGGCATCAGGCCACGAGGACCCAGCACCTGACCCAACTGACCAACAACACGCATCGCATCCGGGGTAGCAATGACTACACCGAAGTTCAGGTCGCCGCCTTTAATCTGCTCAGCCAGGTCTTCAAAACCAACAACATCAGCACCTGCTGCTTTAGCTTTCTCGGCGTTTTCACCCTGAGCAAACACAGCAACACGAACATCTTTACCGGTACCATTAGGCAGTACGGTAGAACCACGTACAACCTGGTCGGATTTACGCGGGTCAACACCAAGGTTCACAGAAACTTCAACAGTTTCTTTGAACTTAACGGTAGAAACCTCAGCCAGCAGAGCAACCGCATCTTGGATCGGGTACGCTTTGCCTAGCTCAATTTTTTCACTGATCGCCTTCTGGCGCTTGGTCAGCTTAGCCATTACTCTTCACCCTCTACCAAAAGACCCATGCTACGCGCAGTACCACCGATGGTACGCACGGCGGCGTCCATATCAGCAGCAGTCAGGTCAGGCATTTTAACGTTAGCAATCTCTTCCAACTGAGCACGGGTAACAGTACCGACCTTCTCAGTGTTAGGACGACTGGAACCGCTCTTCAGGCCAACTGCTTTTTTCAGCAACACAGAGGCTGGCGGAGTTTTGGTAATAAAAGTGAAGCTGCGATCAGCGTATACTGTAATCACAACCGGAGTCGGCAGGCCGCTTTCAATGTTTTGTGTAGCCGCATTGAACGCCTTACAGAACTCCATGATATTCACACCGTGCTGACCCAATGCTGGACCAACCGGCGGTGAAGGGTTAGCACCACCTGCAGGCACCTGCAGCTTGATGTAAGCCTGAATTTTCTTAGCCATTTTTCAATGTACTCCTAGTGGGTATAGCGCCCGAAGGCTCCCCGTTTTCACAAGACAGAAAAACCCCAGCGATCGCTGAGGTTATTCCGGTAAAATTCTTATCAGCCTTTTTCGACCTGACTGAAATCCAACTCAACCGGCGTTGAGCGCCCAAAGATCAAGACCGCAACCTGCAGTTTGTTCTTCTCGTAATTAATCTCTTCAACCACGCCATTAAAGTCAGCAAACGGCCCGTCAGTAACACGCACCATCTCACCCGGCTCAAACACAGTCTTCGGCCGCGGCTTATCAACACCACTCTCAACGCGATTCAGAATTTCATTCGCTTCTGCTTCAGTGATAGGCGCAGGCTTGCCTGCAGTACCACCGATAAAGCCCAGCACATGAGGTGTATTTTTCACCAGATGCCAGGTCTCGTCATTCATTTCCATATTCACGAGCACATAGCCCGGGTAGAACTTACGCTCGGACTTACGCTTTTTGCCGTCACGAATCTCTACCACCTCTTCGGTGGGCACTAAAATATCACCGAACAGATCTTGCATTTCGTGCAGATTGACACGCTCATGCAGCGTATTCATCACCCGCTTCTCGTACCCGGAGTACGCATGTACTACATACCAACGCTTAGCCATGCTACCTATCCCTTTAACCGATTACCCCGGAAACAATCCAACCCAGCAGGGAGTCAAGCCCCCAGAGCATCAACCCGACAATCAGCACTACCACAACCACAATCGCGGTTGTCTGTGCAGTCTCTTGACGCGTTGGCCAGACCACTTTACGAATCTCTGACTTGGCCTCTTTAAACAGCTTAAAAAAGGCATGGCCTTTTTCAGTCTGCAGTGCTACAAAACCCGCTACTAACGCCAGCACCAGCAGTGCAACAACCCGATACAACAGAGAGTGCTCTGCGAACATCGAATTACCTACCACACCGACTGTCAACAGCGCGATTACAACTACCCACTTAAGGGCATCGAATTTTGATCCTTCGGAAGTCACTTTCGCGTTCACGCCTTGGGCCTCTGGATTACGATAAGCTTGGGCTTTGTTGGATACCAATTCAGAATGAATTGGCAGGCCAGGAGGGACTCGAACCCCCAACCTGCGGTTTTGGAGACCGCTGCTCTGCCAATTGAGCCACTGGCCTACTGCATAATAGGGACGCACATTATATGGACGTCCCCAGGTGATAGCAACACCTAATTATCGAATTTTACTCGACAATTTTGGATACAACGCCAGCACCAACAGTACGGCCACCTTCACGAATCGCGAAGCGCAGACCTTCTTCCATGGCTAC
>NZ_JBLYIF020000013.1:0-23907 GCF_048548695.2 Pontibacter sp. JAM-7 | reverse complement strand
CCACCCGGCAGATAAACACTGCCCTGTAGCGGTCAGGGAGGCGCATTCTACACCGCACAGAATTAAGGTCAACAGGCACGGATAAAAATTGCAGAATTATTCTACTGACTGCGCAGCAGGTTTAGCTTGAAGATGAGACTCCAGCCAAACAACTGACTGCTGATGCACTGCTTCAACGGACAACGATTCAGGATTGATCGGCTCGCCTATTACAACCCGAACTGTACCCGGGTATTTTACAAAACTTTTCCCTGGCCAATATTCACCGGCGTTATGATAAATCGGCACCACAGGCACTGCATTCTTAACCGCCAACATGGCAGCTCCCTTATTAAACCGGCCTACTTTACCGACGGGTACACGCGTCCCCTGCGGAAAGATCAACACGGGAATCTGTTGCGCCAGACGGTCGCTACCCTGAGCCAATAATTGCTTGAGGGCTTCCCGCCGCTTACTTCGGTCCAACGCAATAGGTTTCAACATCGCCAAAACCCAGCCAAAGAACGGAATTTTTAACAATTCACGCTTTAACACCGCACACTGCGGCCGCACCAAGGTTTGAAAAAACAGGGTTTCCCATTCACTTTGATGGTTGGCAACCACCACATAAGCGCCCTGACTCGGCAGGTGCTCCCTGCCCTCAACACTTACCTTGACCCCGCAACATACGTTTAACCAGAAGATATAAAAATAGTTAATCCCCGTGATTAATTTGAAGCGTGGGCGATATGGCAACCATGGCGCAATCAATAAGCAGATACAGGCATAAACAACCGTTACCGAGTAAAAGCCCAAGTAATAACAAGCGGCGCGTACATAATGGAGCGGGGTTGGCTGACGCAACATTTAACCCCCAGTGACCGGTGGAAAAAAGGCAACTTCTTCGTCACCGTTTAGTGGAGTATCTGCATCACAGATTTCATGATCACAAGCAGTGCGAATATTCTGTGCGTCCAAAATCCCAACCCAATGCGAGTTCTGCTGCAATAGGAACGTCACCAGTTCACCAACGGTAGTCACATGACCGGGCTTCTCGAGCACCTCTCCTTCGCTGGCCAGACGCTCCTTTAAACTGGCAAAAAACACCACTTTTAACATCAACTACTCCGCCTGCCAGTGACCACTACGACCACCCTTTTTTTCACGCAACTGAATAGATGAGATGACCATCCCTTTATCAACCGCTTTACACATATCGTAAACCGTTAGACAGGCGACAGACACTGCTGTTAGCGCTTCCATTTCCACACCCGTCTGTGCCGCCAATTTACAGTACGCAGTAACACGAACACTGCTGCTATCGAGGTCAGGCACCAAATCGACACTGACTTTACTTAACATCAGCGGATGACATAACGGAATCAGGTCACTGGTTCGCTTAGCAGCCTGGATACCAGCAATACGCGCTACGGCCAAGACGTCACCTTTTGCATGACCACCTTCAACAATCATCTTGAGGGTTTCCGGCTGCATCGTTATACCGCCTTCAGCGACGGCTTCACGTACGGTCACAGCCTTATCGGACACATCGACCATCTGTGCATTGCCCTGATCATCCAGATGAGTAAGTTGCTGTTTCACAATACCCCCTGCAGCGCACGCTTGTTATGCACCGGGTTGGCATACATCTGGCGGAGCATATCCTGCGCACCATCTGCCACTAGCTGCAACCTCTCATCAAATTGCGCCCGTTCTTCCGCAGACACACTATCCTCTACACCCGCGGCAATTTTATTTGACGCGTGCAGGTGATAATTGGACAGTATTTGCCGGTCGATCTCCTGCGCCAGCGCTTCAGGTGATTCAAAATCACCTTCAATGACATCACCAAACGCCACATGCACATGCCCCTTGTTACCGGTGATGCCTTTAACAATGCTGTCGATATCTTCGTACTGGCCTTTTTCATAGAAGCCATGCGTCGCTTTAGCATGCAATTCATTGGCTTTTAACGCATCACAGGGGTCATACTCATAAGAGATAGAGACAGGCACAATACTCAGCCGCTTCACCTGCTCAGGAAAGCTGCGCTGCTTACGATGCGCCATATAGAGCATTTTCAGAATAGTCGGATCGGTTTGATCATTGCCGTCTTTAGCCCGGCCTTCCCGTTGCGCCAACCAAATAGACTCACCGGCCTGGATGCTATGATCGATATAATCTGACAACTGCGTTAGCGCCTTCATCATTTCACGACCGCTAGCGGAACGATTGACAATAAAGCTCTTATTAAGGCGCATAATGTCTGAAACGTAAGGCTTGCGCAGCAGATTATCGCCAATCGCTATACGGACAGTATCCATGCCATATTGGTAACGTACCCAGTTAACAAAGGCTGGGTCCATCGCGATATCACGGTGATTGGAAATAAACAAATAAGCGTCTTCCGGGTCCAACTGGTCAATGCCGCTGCACGTCAGCCGCGTGGTAGTACGACTGATCATCTTGCGCATATAACTGGCGACCAACTCCTGAAAGTCACGAATTGTCTCAACCTCGCCCACCTTACCAGCCAAAGCCAGGCGCACCAGAGGGCGAAGCAGCCAGCCGGCATGCCGCGACCATTTTGGAAACTGATACTGGGTTACCGCAGACAAAAACTCATAATCATTGAGCAGACTACTCAATACATCGGCCACCTCATTATCGCGATAGGGCCTGATCTCCTTAAAGGGATCTTGTTGATCGACCATACTTCCTCTACAGACCTGGCTAAAATTCAGGCGGTATTTTACCTATTTCCGGCTCGGGCTGCAGTTACTTTAGGATTAACCTATACAGCGACAGTCACAACAAGCAACTGTGGACACGAATCAACCGCCGGTCATATTCATAAAACGGATGATTTGTGGATCTTCATCAAGTTCGAAATGATGCCGTTCAGGCTTCAGGTCCATGGCGTCGATAATCGCCTGCTGCAATATTGCCTGATCACCAGGGTGCTGGCGCAAGAGATCTCTCAGGTCAACCGAATGCTCATTGCCCAGACAGAGCAACAAGCGCCCCTCTACCGTGACGCGAACCCGGTTACAGTCGCCGCAAAAATTATGACTGTGTGGCGAGATAAAGCCAATGCGCGAATTGCTATCAGGCATACGGTAGTACTTTGATGGGCCACCCGTGCGCTCGACAGTTGATTGCAATGTGTATTGTTGCTCAATGGCTGCCTTAACTTCATCACTTGAGCAATAGGCTTCGGCACGACTGTGCTCAGAGATCACCCCCAGCGGCATTTCCTCAATAAAGCTGATATCCAGACCCTGCTCACGGGCAAAATCAACCAGAGACAGGATTTCATCATCATTCCGGTTTTTCAAAATAACCGCATTCAGCTTTATGCGCTCAAATCCCGCCTGCTTTGCAGCTTCAATACCGTGTAATACCTGAACCAACTTACCGGTTCGAGTCAAATCATGAAAACGTTCAGCATCCAGGCTATCCAAGCTGATATTCAGCCGGCTAACCCCCGCCGCCTTCAAGTCATTTGCCATCACAGGCAACTGGGAGCCATTCGTAGTTAGCGACAACTCAATATCCAGTTCGCCCAGCATACGCACCAGTGACAATACATTTTTACGCACCAGCGGCTCACCGCCAGTGAGACGAATGCGTTTAACGCCTAACGCAGTAAACGCTGCCGCTATCTGATACAGTTCTTCCAGCGTAAGTACCTGAGCGCGTGGGAGAAACTGCATATTTTCTGACATGCAGTAGACGCAACGAAAGTCACAGCGATCGGTAACACTAAGGCGCACATAATCAACCCGCCGGCCAAAGCGGTCGATTAACGCTGGTGTTGTATCTGGTGTGGCTTGCATAGTTTGCCAAAATTCCCAATTAACGCTTGTAACCTAAACAACCTAGAGCCCGATATGTACCCACTTATTAAGCACATCCATATGATTACTGTAGTCGTTAGTCTGCTTCTATTCATCTGGCGCGCAGGCCTGCACTGGCAGCGCCCGCAACAGGCCTACGCCAAATGGTTGCGGATTGTGCCTCACATCAATGACACGCTGCTGCTCATCAGCGCAATCAGCCTCGCAGTATTACTGCAACAATACCCACTGGCGCACGCCTGGTTAACCACTAAGGTTGTCCTGTTGCTGGTATATATTGGGCTGGGAACTGTGGCACTTAAAAAAGCCCATACGCGCCCAGCCATTGCGTTGACCAGCGGCGCGGCAGTGCTCTGCTTCGGTTATATTATGGCCGTTGCAATCAGCAAGTCACCGCTACCCTTTTAAGAGTCACTAGTACCTAACTGATACAGAGCGCGCATTTCTGCTTTTAATTCCTGCCGCCATGGCCGCTGGCGAATACCGAAAATATTCAGCAATTTCTTACACAGCAGGACAGAGCTGCTTGGCAGCTCATCCTGCGCTGAAGCGTCTGCAGTGTTCAGGGGCACCAGTTTTTCTACCCGCAAGCTTTCATACTCACTAGCCGCAATCAAAATTTCTTTACAAAAGTCGTAACGGCTAATCACCTCAGCACCACAATAATGATAGGTGCCCCACGCCTGAGCACCGCTGCTGAGCTGCTTAATCATCGCAGTAATCACCCGCGCGACATCATGTGCCGAGGTAGGACAACCAACATGGCTCGTCATTTCCTGCAGTGTGTCTTCTTCCCGCGCAGCGCGCACCGTTGCAGTCAAAAAATTCGCACCATGGGCACTGAACAACCAGCTGACCCGAAGAATAATGTGCTGCTCAAGGCAGGCTCTGAGTCGCTGCTCGCCCTGCCAGACACTTTCACCATACACGCCCTGCGGGGCGACGGCGTCATCTTCGGCATAACCACTGGCATACTGACTATCAAAGACCGCATCAGACGAGAGGTGCAGCAAAGGAATCTTTTGCGCAACACAGGCTTTCGCCAGATGCTCTACCGCTTCACAATTCACCGCATAGAAAATATCAGGCTGCTGACCGGACTGATTAAAGTGCGTGACACCTGCACAATTGACCACATAATCCGGCGCATGTTCCGATAACGCTTCAGCGATACCTGCCGCCTGAGTGATATCAAGCTCAGCACGCATCAACGGTATCGCTTCAAAACAGGGGTCTTCGACCAGTAGCCGACATAGGGCAGCACCGGCTTGACCGCCGGCACCTGTCACCAGCACACGCACTGGCTTAAGCAACTGCCTCAATTCCATTCAGATTAAAATGGAATATCGTCGTCAAAATCATCAAAACCCTGTGGCGGAGCACTTGGTGCAGATGAAGGCTGTTGTTGTGGCTGAGGAGACGGCGCCGGCCGTGACGCCTGTTGCGGCTGTCCCTGAGGCTGCCCCTGAGGCTGAGCATAACCACCGCCAGCATCACCACGGCTATCCAGCATCTGCATATCACTGGCAACAATTTCGGTGGTATAACGATCCTGGCCACCCTGATCCTGCCACTTACGGGTACGCAGAGAGCCTTCTACGTAGAGTTTGCTACCCTTACGCAGGTACTCGCCGGCAACTTCAGCCAGACGGTTAAAGAAAACCACCCGATGCCACTCTGTACGGTCCTGCATCTGACCAGTTTGCTTATCTTTCCATGACTCCGAGGTTGCCAGGGTAACGTTGGTTACTGCATTGCCGCTCGGCATATACCTGACTTCCGGATCACCACCCAGGTTACCCACCAGAATCACTTTGTTAACGCCACGCGCCATGACTCTCTCCATTTGTTCCAGAATGAACGGTAAACACGCCGTTCTTATTAGCCGCATAGCTTACCATGCAGCCAAAGACAGTCACACCATATTTCCGGTTCTGCCGCCGGGCAAAGACATTTATAATGGTACGTTTTTGGCCCACCGAGTGAGCAGATGGAAAATATTCTGGTACGGGGTGCTCGCACCCACAATCTAAAGAAT
Organism: Pontibacter sp. JAM-7; assembly: GCF_048548695.2. NCBI lineage: Bacteria > Pseudomonadati > Bacteroidota > Cytophagia > Cytophagales > Hymenobacteraceae > Pontibacter > Pontibacter sp. JAM-7. The sequence continues at coordinate 18,030 of NZ_JBLYIF020000013.1, read as the reverse complement.
ATCGACTTGGATATCCCCCGGGATAAACTGGTTGTAATCACCGGCCTTTCCGGCTCCGGCAAATCTTCTTTAGCCTTTGATACCCTGTACGCAGAAGGCCAGCGTCGCTATGTAGAGTCACTATCTACCTATGCCCGTCAGTTTCTGTCGATGATGGAAAAACCGGATGTCGATCACATCGAAGGCCTGTCGCCGGCTATTTCTATCGAGCAGAAATCGACTTCACACAACCCCCGCTCCACCGTCGGCACTATTACCGAGATTTATGACTACCTGCGCCTACTGTTTGCCCGCGCCGGTGAGCCCCGCTGTCCGGACCACGATCTGCCACTGGCCGCGCAAACCATCAGCCAGATGGTGGATCAGGTACTGGCACTAGAGGAAGGCAGCAAGCTGATGCTGCTGGCGCCGGTAATTCAGGGACGTAAAGGTGAGCACTTACATATCATCAACAATCTGCGGGCCGAGGGGTATATTCGCGCCCGTATTGACGGGCTGGTGGTTGATCTGGACAGCGCCCCGGACCTGGATAAAAACAAAAAGCATGACATTGAGGTGGTCATAGACCGCTTTAAAGTACGCGAGGACCTGCAAAACCGCTTGGCAGAATCATTTGAAACCGCACTGCAGCTAAGTGACGGTATCGCCCGCATCGCGTATATGGATGAAACCCGGGACGAATTGGTGTTTTCCTCCCGCTTTGCCTGCCCGCAGTGTGGGCACAGTATTCAGGAATTGGAACCGCGCCTGTTCTCATTCAATAACCCGCATGGCGCCTGCAGTAGCTGTGACGGATTGGGCGTAAAACAGTTTTTCGATACCAAGAAGGTCGTGTCTGACCAAAACCTGACCCTGTCAGAAGGCGCGATTCGCGGCTGGGATCGACGCAATCTGTATTACTTCCAGCAGCTAAAAGCACTGGCAGACCATTACGGTTTTGATATCGACACCCCGTTCAAAAACCTCAAACCCGCGCACCAGGCAGTGATTCTGCAGGGCAGTGGACGGGAAACCATTCCGTTCCGCTATCTGAATGATCGCGGCGACATCATCAGCAAAGCGCACACGTTCGAAGGGGTACTGAATAATCTGGAGCGGCGTTTTCGTGAGACTGAATCAGAAACCGTGCGTGAAGATCTGGCGAAATACCTAAACGTACAAGCCTGCCCAAGCTGCGACGGCAGTCGACTCAGGCGCGATGCCCGGCATGTATTTATTGATAACCACACTCTGCCACAATTGGTTAAGCTGCCCATCGGCGACAGCCTGGATTATTTTGAGCAACTACACCTGACCGGAAAGCAGGGCGCTATCGCGGAAAAAATCCTCAAAGAGATTCGGGAGCGCCTGTCATTTCTGGTGAATGTCGGGCTGGAATATCTGTCACTGTCACGCAATGCTGACACCCTGTCAGGAGGTGAGGCCCAGCGCATCCGGCTGGCCAGTCAGATTGGTGCTGGCCTGGTAGGCGTGATGTACATTCTCGATGAGCCATCCATCGGTCTACACCAACGGGACAACGAACGCCTACTGAAAACCCTGATTCATCTGCGCGATCTGGGCAACACTGTGATTGTGGTAGAGCACGACGAAGATGCCATTCGCATGGCAGACTTCCTGATCGACATCGGCCCTGGCGCTGGCGTCCATGGCGGAGAAGTCATTGCTGCAGGCCTACCTGAAGATATCATGAACTCTCCAGAGTCTGTGACCGGACAATATCTTAGCGGCCGTAAAACCATTGCCGTACCCGATAAGCGGCACGTCCCTGATCCAAACAAGCAGCTTGAGGTATTAGGTGCCTCGGGCAATAACCTGCAACAGGTTGACCTATCACTGCCGGTAGGATTATTCACCTGCGTCACAGGGGTGTCCGGTTCCGGTAAATCAACCCTGATTAACAACACCCTGTATCCAGTAGCAGCAACCGAGCTCAACCATGCCACCACCCTGGATGCCGCACCCCATGACAACGTCAAAGGCCTGCAGCATTTTGACAAGGTCATCGATATTGACCAGAGTCCTATTGGCCGTACACCGCGTTCCAACCCCGCCACCTACACCGGTATCTTCACCCCGGTTAGAGAACTGTTTGCCGGCACCCAGGAAGCCCGCGCCAGAGGCTATAAGCCGGGACGCTTCAGTTTTAACGTCAAAGGCGGCCGTTGCGAAGCCTGTCAGGGCGACGGCGTCATCAAAGTAGAGATGCACTTCCTGCCAGACATCTACGTGCCTTGTGACGTCTGTAAAGGTAAACGCTACAACCGTGAAACCCTGGAAGTAAAATACAAAGGCAAAAGCATCCATGAAGTACTGGATCTTACCGTAGAAGATGCCCGTCAGTTCTTTGATGCCATACCCGCCCTGGCCCGCCGCCTGCAAACCCTGATTGACGTCGGCCTGTCCTATATCCGGCTGGGCCAGGCTGCAACCACGTTATCCGGCGGTGAAGCCCAGCGCATCAAGCTCTCCAAAGAACTCTCTAAACGCGATACCGGCAAAACGCTGTACATCCTCGACGAACCCACCACCGGTCTGCACTTCCACGATATCCAGCAGCTGCTCAACGTCCTGACTCGCCTGCGAGATCACGGCAACACCATCGTGGTGATCGAGCACAACCTAGATGTGATCAAAACAGCAGACTGGGTGGTAGACCTAGGCCCAGAGGGCGGCGTAAAAGGCGGCCAGATAATCGCCGAAGGCACACCTGAACAGATTGCGGCCAGCCCGGCATCACATACTGGGCGGTTTCTTAAGCCGTTGCTGTAAATTGGACTAACGAAGCGTTGGTTCTAGAGGGCGGTAGTCGCTGAATAAACTTTCATTCGGCTTATTACAGCACTACTTGCTGAAAAAGCTATAAGTACATCATACCAAAAGCAGCGGACGGCAAAGCCGTCCTACTGCATTTGCTTGTGATATGTTGTTACTTAAACAGGAACAACTTTATTTGCACAAGGGCCCTTTTGGCCTTGACCAACTTCAAATTCAACCGCTTGGCCATCATTCAATGTTGCGTACCCACCACCAGCTTGAATTTCTGAATGATGAACAAATAGATCCTTACCACCATCCTCAGGTGTAATAAAACCAAAACCCTTGTCGGCGTTGAACCACTTAACTGTACCTTTAGCCATCTTCTTTACTCATGATTGTTGGTGAATAATAAAAAAATTATATTCGAATTCACCCGTCGAATATAAAACGATACTTGTGGGCCGGAGACACATAACACTACGTTTATGAGGTCTTCGACCTAATAATAATTAGTAGGGATACCTCATAATACCCCATGCGAACGACGCAGATTATCTAGCTTATTGAATTTCAGATAAAATTAAAAAAGAAAATACAAAAGATAAACAAGGGCATTGAACCTTTTAATGTTACTGTTCAATAATCAGCCACGCACCGAACCAGCATTGCTGGCGATAAAAAACATAACGAAACGCCCTTCCTGCTTACCCGCTCCCTGCAGGCACCTGTTGATACTGCCTGAAGCCTAGTCAGACTGAAAGACCTTAGGAAAAGTATTAGCAAGTCGATTCATGACGCATACGAATTTCCAGGTAGACCTCCGGCCTTGAAGCTGACACCTCTAGTCGCCTTCTGCGCAGGCGAACACTTATGTCCTGCGCTATTGAAAGCTATCAACAATAGCAAGGGCAGAGTTGTCTGAGACCCTAGGACCGGCTTCTCTGCCCGCACTGATAACTGAAACGCTCCGGGACGTAGCGTAGCGGCCCCGCAACCAGGGTGGTTTAGAGTATTAAGATTTTTAGGCGCCCAAAGATCTTAACCCACCTCAAGGAGAAACGATTAAATTAGTTTCATTACTTCCGCACTGCTGGAGTTAAGCAATACCGATCAAACAGCAATAATCCAACCAAAAGAAGCTGTAAAACAGTTCTTCAGACACAAAAAAACCCGGCACGAGGCCGGGTTTTTGATGATCAATTAAAAATTAATCTTCAGCTTCGTCAGCAACTGCTCCAGCTGGACGGTCAACCAGTTCAACATACGCCATAGGCGCATTATCACCTGGACGGAAACCGCATTTCAAAATGCGCAGGTAACCACCAGGACGGGAACCATAACGTGGACCCAGATCGTTGAACAGTTTACCAACAGCCTGTTTGCTGCCAGTACGAGCAAATGCCAGACGGCGATTTGCAACAGTGTCGTTTTTCGCCAGTGTGATCAGTGGCTCTGCATAGCGACGCAGTTCTTTTGCTTTAGGCAGAGTTGTACGAATCAACTCGTGCTCAAACAGAGAAACTGCCATGTTTTTGAACATGGCTTTGCGGTGCGCACTGGTACGGCTGAAGTGACGACCAGAATTACGATGACGCATGTTAAATCCCTACCAAACTTGTCAGTTTAGAATCCTGAATTAAGAAGCGACTTTATCGTCGTTCTTCAGGCTAGCCGGCGGCCAATTTTCAAGACGCATCCCCAGGGACAGACCCTTGGAAGCCAGTACGTCCTTGATCTCGGTCAGCGACTTTTTACCCAGGTTCGGAGTCTTCAGCAGTTCAACCTCTGTGCGCTGGATCAGATCACCAATATAGTAAATCTGCTCTGCTTTCAGACAGTTGGCGGAACGAACAGTCAGCTCCAGATCATCTACAGGACGCAACAGAATCGGATCAATTTCCGGCTCTGCAGGTTCATCCTTGGCCTGGTCAGCACCGTCTTCCAGGTCAACGAATACCACCAACTGCTGCTGCAAGATTGTAGCAGCGCGACGGATCGCTTCTTCTGGATCGATAGTGCCATTGGACTCAATATCGATAACGAGTTTATCCAGGTCAGTACGCTGCTCAACACGCGCGCTTTCTACTACGTAGGAAACACGGCGTACTGGGCTGAATGTTGCATCCAGCTGCAGACGACCAATTGCACGAGTCTCATCTTCATCAGACAAACGAGCATCAGCAGGTACGTAGCCACGGCCACGTTCTACAGTCAGCTGCATGTTCAGACTCGCACCGTCATTCAAATGAGCAATAACGTGGTCCGGGTTGGCGATTTCAACATCTTGGGTCAGTTGAATGTCACCTGCGGTAACAGGACCAGCGCCAGTTTTGCTCAGGGTTAGGGTAGCCAGATCAGCATTATGCAATGTGATGGCAACGCCTTTCAGGTTCAGAAGGATCTCAATGACATCCTCCTGCACCCCTTCAATCGTGCTGTACTCATGCAAAACGCCGTCAATCTCAACTCCGGTTACCGCACAACCCGGCATAGAGGAGAGCAAAATACGACGCAGCGCATTGCCCAGCGTATGGCCAAAGCCACGCTCCAGTGGCTCGAGAGTCACTTTAGCGCGAGTTTTGCTGATTTCCTGTACGTCAATGTGACGTGGACTGAGAAATTCATTTACCGAACGCTGCATATTTCCACCAATAAAAGATTAAGAATTACTTCGAGTACAGCTCAACAATCAGCTGTTCGTTGATGTCGGCAGACAGATCAGAACGCTCTGGCAGGGCTTTAAAAGTCCCTTCCATTTTGCCTGAATCTACATCTACCCACTCAACAGCAGCACGCTGACCAGCCAGTTCCATTGCGTGTTTGATACGCAGCTGGTTCTTAGCTTTTTCGCGAACTGCGACCACATCACCCGCTTTCACCTGGTAGGAAGCAATGTTGACAACCTGACCATTAACAGTGATAGAGCGGTGCGATACGATCTGACGAGCTTCTGCACGAGTAGTGCCGAATCCCATCCGATAAACAACATTGTCCAAACGACTTTCCAGCAACTGGAGCAGGTTTTCACCGGTTGCACCAGTGCGACGAGCCGCTTCTTTGTAATAATTGCGGAACTGACGTTCCAAGATGCCGTACATACGGCGAACTTTTTGTTTCTCGCGCAGCTGCAGGCCATAGTCGGATAAACGACTACGACGGGCACCGTGTACGCCTGGAACAGTCTCAGCTTTACACTTGCTGTCCAGTGCACGTACGCCACTCTTCAGGAAAAGGTCTGTACCTTCCCGACGAGACAGCTTGCACTTAGGTCCAAGATAACGAGCCATATTACCGTCTCCAGTTTAAACGCGACGTTTCTTCGGCGGACGACATCCATTATGAGGAATAGGCGTCACATCCGTGATATTTGCGATTTTGTAGCCACATGCATTGAGTGCGCGCACAGCGGACTCACGGCCGGGTCCAGGACCCTTCACAAATACGTCGAGGTTTTTCAGGCCGTACTCAAGAGCGGCCTGCCCAGCACGCTCAGCAGCAACCTGAGCGGCGAACGGGGTGCTTTTACGGGAACCACGGAAGCCGGAGCCACCTGCAGTTGCCCAGGACAAAGCATTACCCTGGCGATCAGTAATTGTAATGATCGTATTGTTAAAAGAAGCGTGGATGTGGGCGAACCCATCAGCTACTTGCTTCTTTACTTTTTTGCGTGTGCGATTACCTGGCTTTGCCATATTCGGAATTCCTATCGCTTACCACTTACTTACGGATCGGCTTACGCGGGCCCTTACGAGTGCGCGCGTTAGTCTTACTGCGCTGACCGCGAACCGGCAGGTTACGGCGGTGACGCAGACCGCGGAAACAACCAAGATCCATGAGACGTTTAATGCTCATGGACACTTCACGACGCAGGTCGCCTTCAACAGTCAGCTTGGCAACTTCTCCACGAACGTTGTCCAGCTGCTCGTCAGAAAGATCAGCAATCTTAGTGCTTGGTGTAATACCACAAGCGCTACAGATGCCAGTCGCAGTCGTGCGGCCAATTCCGTAAATGTAAGTCAGAGAAATTACCGCATGCTTATTGTCAGGAATATTGACGCCAGCTATACGGGCCATTCTATTACTCCGTTTTCAGTGATGTCTGGTTGTTATTAACCGACATCATAAAAAAAATGTTCTGTTCGCAGAAGGCGCGCAATACTACACGTTGATTACATACAAATCAAGCGATGTTGCATGCCCCTGCGGCCAATGTCAGATCAAGCTTACGCTTAGCCCTGACGCTGTTTATGACGCGGCTCTACTTTGCAGATCACTCGAACTGAACCGTTACGACGCACGATTTTGCAGTTACGACAGATCTTTTTAACAGATGCACGTACTTTCATGATCTACTCCAGATAGTGATTAGCGCAGCAGACCTGCACCACCACCTTTGAGATTAGATTTCTTCATCAAGGACTCATACTGATGAGACATCAGATGGGACTGTACTTGAGCCATAAAATCCATCACGACCACTACGACGATCAGGAGCGAGGTGCCACCAAAATAGAACGGTACGTTTGCGGCTACCACCAGGAACTGGGGCATCAGCGAAACTGCCGTGATATACAGGGCACCAAATAGCGTCAGTCGACCCAACACAGTATCAATGTACCGTGCTGATTGCTCACCCGGACGAATTCCCGGAATGAATGCACCAGATTTCTTCAGGTTATCCGCGACGTCTTTTGGGTTAAAAACGATCGCAGTATAGAAATAACAGAAGAAGATAATGGCTACCGAGAACAGCAGAATATACAGCGGTTGACCCGGACCCAGCGCAAGCGCCACATCCTGCAACCAGTCCATACCTTCGCCCTGGCCTGACCACTGCGCCATAGACGCAGGGAACAGCAGAATACTTGAGGCGAAGATCGGCGGTATAACACCGGCCATATTAACCTTCAGCGGTAGGTGACTGGTCTGAGCCGCATATACACGGTTGCCTTGCTGTCGCTTGGCATAGTTAATGGTGATACGACGCTGTCCACGTTCCATAAACACCACAAACCCCACAGTAACCACTGCCAAAAAGGCAATCACCAACAACGCCAGGATATTCAAATCCCCCTGACGCGCAGCTTCGAAGGCCTGACCAATGGCACCTGGCAGCCCAGCAACGATACCGGCAAAGATCAGAATCGAAATACCGTTACCGATACCCCGTTCAGTTACCTGTTCACCCAGCCACATCAGAAATACCGCACCCGCTACCAGCGTCACGACAGCAACAAAATAGAAACTGCCACCGGTATTAAATGCTACACCCTGATTCGCCAAGCCCACCGCCATACCGAACGACTGAATGGTCGCCAGAACGACAGTACCGTAGCGCGTGTACTGGTTGATTTTACGGCGACCTGCTTCCCCTTCTTTCTTCAACTGGGCCAGAGTCGGACTCACTACCGACATCAGCTGCATAATAATAGATGCAGAGATGTACGGCATGATACCCAGTGCCAGAATACTCATGCGCTCCAGTGCACCACCGGAGAACATATTGAAGAGACTCAGGATCGTCCCCTGGTTCTGATCAAACAGCGCAGCAAGACGATCAGGGTTGATACCGGGCACAGGAATATGTGCACCGATACGGTAAACCACGATCGCCACCAAAACGAACAGCAACCGAGCTTTCAGCTCGCCCAGTCCGTTCTGTGTGCCCGCCGGCATTGTTCCTTTCTTAGCCATTTACGCCTCGACTTTACCGCCTGCAGCTTCGATAGCAGCCTGTGCACCTTTGGTCACACGAAGACCCTTAATGGTGACGGCTTTTGTAATTTCGCCGGACAGAATCACCTTGGCAGATTTGATCTCTTCCTTGATGATGTCCGCCGCTTTCAGTGCAGCCAGATCGATAACATCCGCCTGTACGCTTGTTAGTTCGCCAAGACGAATCTCAGCAACATAACGCGCGCCACGGGAAGTGAAACCGAACTTAGGCAGACGACGCTGCAACGGCATCTGACCGCCTTCAAAACCTGGCTTCACAGAACCGCCAGAGCGGGATTTCTGACCTTTGTGGCCACGGCCACAAGTTTTGCCCAGACCGGAACCAATACCACGACCCACACGTTTGCGGGATGGACGGGAACCTTCAGCCGAACTCAGAGTGTTCAGACGCATCTTGTGAACTCCCTTACTCGCCTTCTACACGAACCATGTAGTTGACTTTGTTGATCATGCCACGAACAGATGGAGTGTCTTCCACTTCAACTGTGTGTCCAATGCGGCGCAGACCCAGACCCTTTACGCACAATTTGTGCTTAGGCAGAGTACCGATAGGGCTGCGTACCAGTGTTACTTTTACAGTGTTAGCCATGTCGATTACCCCAGAATCTCGTCTACAGACTTGCCACGCTTAGCCGCTACATCTTCCGGAGAGTTCATGGACGCCAGACCTTTAACGGTCGCGCGTACCACGTTTACCGGGTTAGTAGAGCCATAGCACTTGGCCAGTACGTTGTGGACGCCAGCCAGTTCCAGTACTGCACGCATCGCACCACCGGCGATTACACCAGTACCTTCAGAGGCAGGCTGCATGTAAACCTTAGAAGCACCATGACGTGCTTTAATTGGGTACTGCAGCGTGTCACCGTTCAGGTCAACCTGAACCATGTTACGACGTGCCTGCTCCATTGCTTTCTGGATTGCAGCAGGTACTTCACGTGCCTTACCACGGCCGAAACCTACACGGCCTTTACCATCACCAACAACAGTCAGTGCGGTAAAACCGAAGATACGGCCACCTTTAACTACTTTTGCGACGCGGTTAACCTGAACCAGTTTTTCCTGCAGATCGCCGTCTTTCTGATCATGATTTGACATATTCGATCCCTTTAGAATTTCAGGCCGCCTTCGCGGGCCGCATCAGCAAGTGCCTTAACACGACCGTGGAACTGGAAACCAGAACGGTCGAAAGCCACTTCAGTTACACCGGCTTCCTGCGCACGAGAAGCGATCAGCTGACCTACTTTTTCGGCTGCAGAAACGTTACCGGTTGCGGTTTCACGCAGATCTTTTTCTACCGTCGAAGCAGAGGCAATAACCTTGCTGCCGTCAGCAGAAATAACCTGGGCGTAGATGTGACGCGGAGTGCGAGTCACACACAAACGTGTTGCACCCAGCTCACGCATTTTCAGGCGAGAGCGGCGCGCACGACGAATACGAGCTTGTTTCTTAGCGTTCATAACCCTGCCCTACTTACTTTTTCTTCGCTTCTTTACGGCGAACATACTCATTCGCGTAACGAACACCTTTACCTTTGTAAGGCTCAGGCGGACGGAACGCACGAATTTCGGCAGCTACCTGACCCACGGTCTGTTTATCAGCACCGCTGATAACAACTGTGGTCTGGTTAGGTGTCTCAGCTTTAATGCCTGCTGGCAGCTGATAGTCGATTGGGTGGGAGAAACCCAGCACCAAATTCAGAGAATCACCTTTAGCCGCAGCACGGTAACCAACACCCTGAAGTTCCAAAGTCTTTTTGAAACCTTCAGTAACGCCGACCACCATGTTGTTCACCAGAGAACGGGTTGTACCGGACAGAGAACGCGCCAGCTTGGATTCATCGCGAGCAGCAAAGGTTACAGTGTTATCTTCTTGCTTCACTTCTACAGAAGGATGCACATCCAAAGACAACTGACCGTTTTGACCTTTGATACTGACGGATTGACCAGCCAGTTTCAGTTCAACACCTGCAGGTACAACTACGGGGCTTTTCGCAATACGTGACATTGAAATACCTCTTAGAATACCGTGCAGATTACTTCACCGCCGATGCCTGCAGCGCGTGCAGCGCGATCAGCCATGACACCTTTACTAGTAGAGATAATCGCGATACCCAGGCCGCCTGCTACAGTTGGCAGCTCTTTTGCGTTCTTATAGATACGCAGACCTGGACGACTAACGCGTTTGATCTCTTCAATTACCGGCTTACCTTCAAAGTACTTAAGCTCTACTGTCAGAACCGGTTTTACATCACCTTCTACTGCGAAGTCAGTGATGTAACCTTCTTCTTTCAGAACCTTAGCTACATTTACTTTGGCATTGGAAGCCGGCATAGATACGGCCTGCTTTTCAGCCATGTGACCGTTGCGGATGCGAGTTAGCATATCCGCGAGAGTATCTTGCATGCTCATGCATTTACTTCCTCTTGTGCAGCACGATGCGGTAGCCGTTTCAGGCCCTGCCCACCGTGCTTACCGTTGAACCAACTGTTACCAGCTAGCTTTCTTCAGACCTGGAACATCACCACGCATAGCAGCTTCACGCAGTTTGTTACGGCACATGCCGAACTTGCGATAAACAGCGTGTGGACGACCAGTCAACTGACAACGAAGCTGCTGACGCGAGGCACTAGAATCGCGTGGCAGTTTCTGCAATGCGATAGTCGCATCCCAGATTTCGTCTTCAGATGAATTAGGACTACTAATGATCGCTTTCAGCTGAGCACGTTTCTCAGCATATTTAGCAACCAGCTTTGCACGCTTAGCTTCACGTGCCTTCATTGATTCCTTAGCCATGATATACCCCTATCACTTGCGGAATGGGAAGTTCAGGGCTGCCAGCAGGGCACGTCCCTCATCGTTAGTCTGAGCAGTCGTGGTGATGGTTATATCCATACCACGCAGCTTATCTACCTTATCGAACTCTCGTTCTGGGAAGATAATCTGCTCTTTAACGCCCATGCTATAGTTGCCGCGACCGTCAAATGATTTCGGGTTCAGACCACGGAAGTCACGAATACGCGGAATAGAGATATCCACCAGTCGGTCCAGGAATTCCCACATCCGTTCGCCACGCAGCGTCACTTTACAACCGATCGGCCAACCTTCACGAACTTTAAAGCCCGCGATGGATTTACGTGCCAGTGTAACAACCGGTTTCTGACCTGCGATTGCGGTCATATCCGCAACAGCATGTTCCAGTTCTTTTTTGTCGCCCAACGCTTCACCAACACCCATATTCAGCGTGATTTTAGTGATGCGTGGAACCGCCATAACGTTAGGGCAGCTCAGTTCTTCTTTAAGCTGCTGCTTAACGGAATCTTTATAAAGCGCTTTCAGTCTAGACATGATATCAGCTCCCCTTATCCGCCAATGACTTCGCCGGAAGACTTGAAGAAACGCACTTTAGTACCGTCTTCAAGAGTCTTGAAGCCGACACGGTCGCCCTTACCAGTCTGCGGATTGAAGATCGCCACATTGGAAACAGCAATCGCTGCTTCTTTTTCAATGATGCCACCCGGCTTACCCAACATAGGGTTAGGCTTAGTGTGCTTCTTCACCATGTTGATACCAGAAACAACCAAACGGTCGTCCAAGACACGCATAACCTTGCCACGCTTGCCCTTGTCTTTTCCTGCGATGACAATTACTTCATCGTCACGTTTAATTTTGCGCATACTATACCTATATCGCTTCCTACTACCCTCTCATGCTCAAAAACGCCAACCCCTCTCGGAGTTAGCGTTTTCACATAAGCCAAACAGTATGTGCTTGGCCTTTATAGCACTTCAGGCGCCAGGGAAATGATTTTCATGAACTTCTCATTACGAAGCTCACGCGTTACTGGGCCGAAGATACGCGTGCCGATTGGCGCGTCGTTGGCGTTCAACAAAACCGCAGAGTTTGTATCAAAGCGGATAAGCGAACCATCCGGACGACGAACACCTTTACGGGTACGTACAACAACAGCCTTAAGAACCTGACCTTTTTTCACTTTGCCACGAGGAATTGCTTCCTTAACAGTCACCTTAATGATGTCACCCACACGGGCGTAGCGGCGGTGAGAGCCACCCAGGACCTTAATACACTGTACACGCTTGGCACCGCTGTTATCAGCGACATCAAGCATCGATTCAGTCTGAATCATGGTCTACTCCAGAAACATTTAGGGTTCGCCTGCCAGGCAAACGAACCGGCTAATGGAGCAAAGGCGCGTAATCTTACACCTTTGCTGCACGCTCTTCAATACGAACAAGTGTCCAGGTTTTGTTCTTGGACAAAGGACGGCTCTCAGCGATGGTCACTAGATCACCCTGCTGGCACTCATTCTTTTCATCATGAGCATGCAGTTTTGATGAGCGCTTCATGAACTTCCCATAGATTGGGTGCTTTTCACGACGCTCAATCAGCACGGTGATGGTTTTATCCATCTTGTCGCTGACAACACGGCCGGTCACTGTCCGGGTACGTTTTTCGGCGCTCATATTAGTTACCTGCCTTTTCATTGAGTACTGTCTTCACGCGGGCGATGTCGCGACGCACCTGACCCAGCAGGTGAGTCTGCGCCAGCTGACCAGTGGACTTCTGCATGCGCAGGTTGAACTGCTCTTTCAGAAGACCCAGCAGTTCCTGCTGAAGCTCGTCAACGGACTTATCACGTAGTTCAATTGCTTTCATTACATCACCGTCCGTTTAACAATGGTGGTGGCAACCGGCAATTTCGCCGCAGCCAGGTTAAACGCTTCAGAAGCAAGCTGTTCTGGCACGCCGCTCATTTCGAACAACACTTTGCCAGGCTTAATCTGAGCAACCCAATACTCAACAGCACCTTTACCTTTACCCATACGTACTTCAAGCGGCTTTTTGGAGATCGGCTTGTCCGGGAACACGCGGATCCAAATTTTACCACCACGCTTCACGTGACGAGTCATGGTACGACGCGCAGCCTCGATCTGGCGCGCAGTGATGCGGCCACGACCGGTAGCTTTCAGCGCGAATTCACCAAAGCTTACGGTGCTACCGCGCTGCGCCAGGCCGCGGTTGCGACCTTTCATCATCTTGCGGTACTTAAGTCGTTTTGGTTGGAGCATCGACGTCTACCTCACTTACCTTTCTTCTTAGGTGCATTTTTCTCGGCACGCACCTGCTCGATGCCACCAAGAACTTCACCCTTGAAGATCCAGACTTTAACGCCGATCACACCGTAAGTGGTGTGTGCTTCGTACGTAGCGTAATCGATATCAGCACGCAGAGTGTGCAGTGGCACACGGCCTTCACGATACCATTCAGTACGAGCAATCTCGGCGCCACCCAGACGTCCGCTAAGCTGAATCTTGATACCCTTGGCACCTAGACGCATAGCGTTCTGAACCGCACGCTTCATAGCGCGACGGAACATGACTCGACGCTCCAACTGACTCGCAACGCCCTGAGCAACCAGACGACCGTCCAGCTCAGGCTTGCGAATCTCTTCGATGTTGATGTGAACCGGTACACCCATCATTTCTGATACGGTGTTGCGCAGCTTCTCAACATCTTCACCTTTTTTACCAATCACGATACCCGGACGGGCAGTATGAATGGTGATTTTAGCGTTCTGTGCAGGGCGCTCGATCTCGATGCGGCTGACAGACGCGTTCTTTAGCTGTCCATCCAGGTACTCACGTACCTGCAAGTCATTTAACAGCTTCGTTGCATATTCACCTTTGTCGGCATACCACACAGACGTGTGATCTTTGACAATTCCAAGGCGAATACCGGTCGGATTTACTTTCTGACCCATAATGATCTCCTAGCAGTCAGCTCAGTCGGCCACTTTAACAGTGATGTGACAGGAGCGCTTTAAGATACGATCAGCGCGACCTTTCGCACGCGGCTTAATGCGTTTCATCGTCATGCCTTCATCTACGAAGACAGTTGAAACGCGCAGCTCGTCAATATCAGCACCTTCATTATGCTCTGCGTTAGCAATAGCAGATTCGAGTACCTTCTTAACAAGCACCGCACCTTTTTTAGGACTATACGCCAGGATATTCAGAGCTTCGCCGACAGACTTACCACGAATCTGGTCAGCAACCAGACGGGCTTTCTGTGCGGAGATGCGGGCGCCTTTATGCTTAGCGGCAACTTCCATCATCTAACTCCTTATCGCTTGGCTTTTTTGTCTGCAGCATGACCGCGGTAGTTACGGGTCACGGCAAACTCGCCCAGTTTATGACCAACCATGTCTTCGGTAATAAATACCGGAACATGCTGACGGCCGTTATGTACTGCAATTGTCAAACCTACGAAGTTTGGAAAAACCGTAGAACGACGTGACCAAGTTTTGATCGGACGACGGTCGCTGGCTTCAACTGCAGCTTCTACCTTTTTCAACAGGTGAAGGTCGATAAAAGGACCTTTCTTCAGTGAACGTGGCACAGCTGTATCCTCTACTTAGCGTTACGACGGCGTACGATCAGTTTATCGGTACGCTTGTTCTTACGAGTTTTATAACCCTTGGTCGGAACACCCCAAGGCGTCACAGGATGACGACCACCAGAGGTACGACCTTCACCACCACCATGCGGATGGTCTACCGGGTTCATCGCAACACCGCGCACGGTAGGACGAACACCACGCCAGCGAGTAGCACCGGCTTTACCGAGCTGCTTCAGGCTGTGTTCGCTGTTGCTCACTTCACCCAGGGTTGCACGACATTCAGCCAGCACTTTACGCATCTCGCCAGAGCGCAGACGCAAAGTCGCATAAGCACCATCACGTGCGACCAGCTGCGCAGAAGTACCCGCAGAACGAGCTACCTGTGCACCTTTACCTGGTTTCAGTTCGATACAATGAATAACGGAACCAACAGGAACGTTGCGCAGAGGCATACAGTTACCTGGTTTGATATCAACGTATTCACCGGACTGAACTTTCGCGCCGGAGGTCAGACCTTTTGGCGCAATAATGTAACGACGCTCACCGTCTGCATACACCACCAAAGCGATGTGAGCGGAGCGGTTAGGATCGTATTCCAGACGTTCTACAGTTGCTGGAATACCGTCTTTGTTACGACGAAAATCAATCAAGCGGTACTGCTGTTTGTGACCACCGCCAATGTGGCGAGTAGTAATGCGACCATGGTGGTTACGACCACCACTCTTGCTTTTCTTTTCAACAAGTGGCGCATACGGCTTGCCTTTATGCAGGTCGGTATTGGATACCTTTACTACATGACGACGTCCAGCAGAGGTCGGCTTAGTCTTAGTCACTGCCATTTTATATACCCTCTATTACTCGCCACCGAGGAAATCAATCTCAGAACCGTCAGCCAGGCAAACATAGGCTTTCCGCACACTACTGCGCTTACCCAGACCACGCGCAGTGCGCTTGGTTTTGCCTTTAGCATTAAGCACGTTTACGCCTTTTACTTTGACGTTAAACAACTGCTCTACGGCTTCTTTGATTTCCGGTTTAGTAGCGTCTTTTGCCACACGGAAAACAACCTGCTGAGAACCATCAGCTACGATAGTAGCTTTCTCGGAGATGTGCGGACCCAGCAGCACTTTGTAGATGCGTTCCTGATTCATGCCAGCGTCTCCTCGATTTTCTTCAACGCAGGTACAGTTACCAGTACTTTATCGAAGCCAACCAGGGATACAGGATCCAGGCCAGCAGCATCACGCACGTCCACATGTGGCACGTTACGGGAAGCCAGATACAGGTTCTGCTCTACGTCTTCAGTAATCAGCAGTGCATTACTCAGCTCAAGCTCTTTCAGCTTGGCCACAAACTGTTTGGTTTTTGGAGATTCGATAGCGAATTCCTCAACAACAACCAAACGATCCTGACGAACCAACTCAGACAAGATGCAACGCAGTGCTGCGCGATACATTTTCTTGTTTACTTTCTGAGCATGGCTACGCGGTGCAGCTGCGAAAGTCACACCACCAGAACGCCACAACGGAGAGCGGATAGTACCCGCACGGGCACGACCAGTACCCTTCTGACGCCATGGCTTAGCACCGCCACCAGAAACCGCAGAACGGTTTTTCTGAGCTTTAGTACCCTGACGAGCGCCTGCCAGGTATGCAGTAACAACCTGGTGTACTAGCGTCTCGTTGAATTCTTTACCAAAAGCCAGGTCGGAAACTTCAACCGAACCTTTAGCTCCAGCTAAATTCAGATTCATTTCAAACCCCCTTAGGCGCCGGCTTTAACGGCCGGTTTAACGATTACGTCACCGCCAGTTGAGCCTGGAACAGCACCTTTGATCAACAACAGGTTACGTTCCGCGTCAACGCGAACGACTTCCAGGGTCTGCACAGTTACCCGTGCGTCACCCATGTGACCCGCCATCTTCTTGCCCTTCCAAACACGACCAGGAGTCTGACACTGACCAATAGAACCTGGAGCACGGTGAGAAAGCGAGTTACCGTGAGTTGCGTCCTGCATGGAGAAGTTCCAGCGTTTAATACCACCCTGGAAACCTTTACCTTTAGAACGACCGGTTACATCTACCTTCTGACCAGCTTCAAAGCGCGCAACAGTTAGCTCTTCACCAACGTTGACTTCTTCGTCACCTGACAGGCGGAACTCCCACAAACCACGTCCTGCTTCGACACCTGCTTTTGCAAACTGACCAGCATCCGGCTTAGAAAGGCGATTAGCCTTCTTACCACCAGTGGTCACCTGCACAGCAGCGTAGCCGTCGGTTTCAGCAGTTTTCACTGCAGTAACACGGTTCGGTTCCACTTCGATGACAGTGACTGGCACGGATACGCCGTCTTCAGTGAAGACGCGAGTCATACCCGCTTTACGTCCGATAAGACCTACAGACATTGTTTTTAAAACCTCTTGCCAGTTGTGTACGGGGCTGTTACCCACTACGGCTGCCCTTTCCAGAGCATTCCACACATAAAAAGCGCTTCATTAATAAGATTAATTCTGCGCAGTTGCCTTAATTAGCCGAGGCTGATCTGCACTTCAACACCCGCAGCAAGATCCAGCTTCATCAATGCATCAACAGTTTTTTCTGTTGGCTCAACGATATCCAGAACACGCTTGTGAGTACGGATTTCATACTGATCGCGGGCGTCTTTGTTGACGTGCGGTGAAATCAGCACTGTATAGCGCTCTTTACGGGTAGGAAGCGGGATCGGGCCTCGTACCTGAGCGCCAGTCCGTTTTGCAGTATCTACGATTTCCTGCGTGGACGAGTCGATCAGGCGATGATCAAAGGCTTTCAGACGAATACGAATTTTCTGATTCTGCATTTCGATCACATTTCCAATATGTTTAAAAACGGCATAGCCGACCTCCCCCTACAATGAGAGGGACGCAAATTCTACTGGCAGGAAAAGGACAGGTCAACAAAACTTATTGTTTATTTAGCCGAACCGCCGCACCCCCCCAACGCCAGACACAAAAAAGCCCTCCGAAGAGGGCTTTTTCAATCAGAGAGTATTAATTACTCAACGATTTTGGATACAACGCCAGCACCAACAGTACGGCCACCTTCACGAATCGCGAAGCGCAGACCTTCTTCCATGGCTAC
>NZ_JBLYIF020000012.1:0-35749 GCF_048548695.2 Pontibacter sp. JAM-7 | reverse complement strand
GCCAAGGGCGTCGCGAAGCGATTGGAAGTGCTGCTTTCAACTTATTGTAGGTCATCGCCAAGCATTTAATTAGAAAAGAAGGCTCATCCTCTCGGATGGGCCTTTTTTTATGGCCTGTTTTCTCGTTGTAGAGGCAGTTGTATATGCAATCTATTCGCTTGTCCTCATTGTGAACCCTCGTTAGAATCCAACGTCATATTTGTTATAACAGTAAAATTTCTTATTTCATTTTGTTACTAACCTTAGGCAGGATGGCATTAAATGCTGGATCAATTTCCTACAATTGAAGACTTTATTGGTAAAACTCCTTTAGTGCGTTTACAGCGTATTGGTCAGGGACGTGGCAATGTCATTCTTTGTAAGTTAGAGGGAAATAATCCAGCCGGTTCTGTGAAGGACCGCCCTGCGCTCAGTATGATCCAACGCGCAGAAACGCGTGGACAGATCAAGCCCGGTGACACCTTGATAGAGGCTACATCCGGTAATACCGGAATTGCGTTAGCGATGGCTGCCGCGATCAAGGGTTACAAAATGATCCTGATTATGCCTGATAATGGCAGTGCTGAGCGCAAAGCCTCTATGACAGCTTATGGCGCAGAGCTCATCACTGTGTCTAAAGAAGCGAGTATGGAAGGGGCTCGTGACCTGGCGTTACAGCTGCAGGCAGAGGGTAAAGGCATTGTATTAGATCAGTTTTCTAATATGGATAACCCCGAGGCCCATTACCAGGGTACAGGTCCTGAAATCTGGCAACAAACTCAGGGGCAAATAACCCACTTTGTTAGCTCCATGGGTACAACCGGCACAATCATGGGTACTTCTAAGTTCCTCAAGGAGCAAAATCCTGCGGTGCAAATTATAGGGTTACAGCCTGCTGATGGTGCGCAAATACCCGGCATTCGCCGCTGGCCAGAGGAATATCTGCCAAAAATATTCGATCGTAGTCGGGTAGATGATGTGCTGGACATAGGTCAGCAGGAAGCTGAAGATACAATGCGCCTGCTGGCTCAGAAAGAGGGTATTTTTTGTGGTGTTTCTTCAGGCGGCGCTGTTGCTGGTGCGCTCAAACTTGCCGATCAGGTTGAGAATGCCATGATTGTTTGTATTATCTGTGACCGCGGGGACCGTTATCTTTCTACAGGGGTTTTCAACGCTAAATAGCTATTCGGGGCCTCTATATGGGGCCCCTGTTGTATCTGCCATTGGGTATGATATGAGCTTGGAGGTTTTCACTTTTATTCTTTTTCAGCTGGTTGAAATCTCACTTGGCCGAGTAGATATATAGATTTATGTCACCATATAGGGCTGAAACGCGCTGGAACAAAATAACAAGAAAGTAGTCTGACACAGTCGGAAACTGAGAGTGGTTTAATTACGTGGTAAAAGTTAGGGAAGAGCAGCCTGTCAGAGAAGACGGGTCTGTTGATCTGGATTTGTGGTTGCAGCATCTGCAATCACTGACAGATATAGACGACATTGAGCTGGTACGCCGAGCGTGTGAAGTGGCAAAGCATGCCCATGACCGTGTGACCGCTGCTGAAGATGTATGGTCTGAAAATACCATTGGCAGCTTCAGAACGGGTCTCGAGATGGGCCAGATACTCGCTGATCTACAACAGGAACAAGAGGCAATTATTGCCGGCATTCTGTATCGCAGTGTACGTGAGCGCAAGTTACCTATAGAGCGTGTCCGCAAACAGTTTGGCCGCGATGTTGCTCAGCTGATTATGGGTGTGCTGCAAATGGCTGCTATCGGTAGCCGTAAGAATCCGCGTATTGATGAAAGTGTACTGGGTAGTGATACGACCCAGATGGACAACATCCGTAAGATGTTGGTTGCCATGATCGATGATGTGCGGGTTGCACTCATTAAAATTGCTGAACGTACTTGTGCCATCCGTGGTGTCAAAGAAGGTAGCCGCAAAAAACGCTATGTGGTAGCCCGAGAAGTGTTCGAGATCTACGCTCCATTGGCCCACCGACTGGGTATAGGGCATCTCAAGTGGGAGCTCGAAGATCTTTCTTTTCGCTATTTAAAGCCGAATGATTACAAACATATTGCCAAGTTGCTGGATGAGAAGCGGCTGAATCGGCAGAGCTATATCGATCGCGTTGTTTCCCTGTTGCAGGATGAGCTTGGTAAAGCGGATATTGACGGCGAGGTAAATGGCCGCGCCAAGCATATTTACAGTATCTGGCGCAAAATGCAGCGCAAAAATATCGATTTCAATCAGGTCTATGATGTGCGGGCGGTGCGTATTCTTGTGCCGGAAAGTCGTGACTGTTACGCCGTACTGGGCATCGTACACAGCTTGTGGCGTAATATTCCGCACGAATTTGATGACTATGTCGCTTCCCCTAAACCCAACGGCTACCGGTCATTACACACCGCTGTATTTGGTCCTGATGGTAAAGTGCTGGAGATTCAAATCCGTACTTTCACCATGCATGAAGAAGCTGAACTTGGGGTCTGTGCTCATCATCTGTACAAGGGTACTGACATTAAGTCGGGCAGTGTGGCATACGAAGACAAGATTGCCTGGCTCAGGCAGGTTTTAGAGTGGCATGATGACTTGGGTGAGAGTGAAGCCTTTGGTGACATGCTGCGGGGTGATGTGGTGGAAGACCGGATCTATGTCTTCACGCCGGATGGCCATGTCATTGATATGTCGAATGGCTCGACACCGGTTGACTTTGCTTATCGAGTGCATACTGAGATAGGCCACCGTTGCCGGGGTGCTAAGGTTAATGGTCGCATTGTGCCGCTTAACCGTCGGCTGCATACCGGAGACCAGGTTGAAATCCTTACTGGTAATGAAGAAAAGCCCCGTCGTGACTGGTTGAATGTGAATCTGGGGTTTGTGACGACCTCTCGTGCTCGAGCCAAAGTTGCCCACTGGTTCAAATTACAGGCGAAAGAGCAAAATGCTGATGCGGGACGGCATATTGTCAGTAAAGAGTTTAAGCGCTTGGCTATTGACCACGAAGGTTTGAACCTGCGCCAGATCAGTGAAGCGGTTAACTACAAATCAGTTGAGGATATGTATGCTGCGTTAGGCGCGGGTGATCTGCGTTTATCTCAGATTATCAACGCTGCACAGCGTCAGGTGGTTCAGGATCCAGCGGAAACACAACTTGACCTCGCGCTGCAAAATAACAGTGTTGAACGCAAACCGGATGGTATTCGTATTCGCGGTGTCGGTCATTTAATGACGACACTGGCTCATTGCTGTAAACCTGTCATTGGTGATCCTATATCCGGTTATATTACTCAGGGGCGGGGTGTTTCAGTTCATCGTGAAGATTGCACCAATCTGATTCAATTGCAGGAGCGTGAACCTGAGCGCATTGTTGAAGTTGACTGGGGAGAAGAGGGTGAGTCCACTTATCCGGTTGATATATTTATTGAAGCCTTTGACCGTTCAGGTTTGTTACGTGACGTAATGCTGGTGCTGGCGACGGAAAATCTCAATATTATCGCGGCCAACACGCTGTCAGATAAACGGGAAAATATGGCCCGCCTGACATTGACGGTAGAAATTTCCGGTTTGGAAATGCTGGGTAAGATAATGGATAAAATCAACCAGATTCCAAATGTGATGGAAGTACATCGCCAGCGCAGCGGTGTATCCTTATGAGTCATTCCTCCCCCAAACCTGAGTTTGACCTGAAACAACTGCAAACCCTAATGGCACGCCTGCGTGACCCTGAGACGGGGTGTCCATGGGATTTGAAACAGGATTTTGCCAGTATTGTACCCCATACCCTCGAAGAGGCTTATGAAGTTGCTGATGCAATTGATAAGCAGGATTGGAGGCATGTGCAAGATGAACTGGGTGATTTGCTGTTTCAGGTGATCTTCTATGCTCGTTTGGGGGAAGAGGCGGGGCATTTCTCTTTTAACGATATCGTCAATAGTCTGGTTGAGAAGCTGCTGCGGCGTCACCCACATGTATTCCCCGATGGTACGCTGGAATCGCAACGAGATCCTGGTGAGACACCTGATGAAGCTGAAATTGGCCAACGCTGGGAAGCGATAAAACAACAGGAGTTGAAGGCGAGCCACGCAGCAGTCAATCCAAGCTATTTATTAGATGAGGTGCCTAATCGTCTACCGGCACTGAACCGAGCCTATAAGTTGCAAAAAAAAGCGGCCAGTGTTGGTTTTGACTGGCACAAACCTGCCGATGTGCTTGATCAGGTTGAAGAAGAGCTGAATGAGGTTCGGGAGGCATTGGCTGCAGGAGATCAGGCCGGTGTTCGCGAAGAGATGGGTGACCTTTTATTTGCCCAGGTTAATCTGGCACGTCACCTGGGGGTAAACCCTGAAATGGCGGTTCGTGCAACCAATGCTAAGTTTCAGCGGCGCTTTAATTTTATTGAAGCCAAAGTATCTGCTGCTGGTCAGCCTTGGGAAGCTTTCAGTCTGGAAGAGCTGGACCAGTGGTGGCGTGAAGCAAAAGAGCAAGGCCTGTAGGCAAAAAGTAGTAGTTCTTATTGCGTGTATTCATGTAGCATCAAATGCAACTGATGCGTCCACATAGCTTACGACTTATCTTTTCATGGTGTTCTAAATCCGCATATAGCGTTATTTTTATTGCAGGTTAAACCTCTGTAAGCATGTGGCTGTGCTGCCCTGAACGGTGTCTGCCATTGGAGTGAGTATGACTGATCTGCATGAAGCATTACGTGATGACGTCCGCATGTTGGGGAACAGCCTTGGTACCACCATTCGGGCTCAACTGGGCGATGATTTCCTTGAACGTATAGAGCATGTTCGCCAGTTAGCTAAAGCGGGACGGAGTGCTGAGCAACCAGAGCACGAAGAGCTGCTGTCTGCCCTGCAGGCGTTGAGCGAAGATGATGTGCTGCCATTAGCCCGCGCCTTCAACCAGTTCCTTAATCTGGCGAATATTGCTGAAGAACATCACCGGGTGCGCCTTAGAGATGAAGAAGGGGCTGAACTGTGCACGCCTGATTCATTGTGTGGTTTGTTTGGTCAGCTGCGTCAGCAGGGGTTCCCTCCAGAGGAGATTACCCATGCCGTTGGTAAAATGCAGATTGATCTGGTTTTAACGGCACACCCCACCGAAGTCAATCGCCGTACTCTTATTCAAAAATATGATGACGTTGCCCTCTGTCTGAAACAGCTAGATATGGGTGATAGCCGGGCGCAACAGCGCTTGGATGAGCTGATCTGCCAGATCTGGTACACCGATGAAATTCGCAAACAGCGTCCTACCCCGGTTGATGAAGCAAAATGGGGCTTTGCTGTCATTGAGAATTCTCTTTGGCACGCGGTGCCCACCTTCCTACGCCGCTTAGATGAGCAGCTTCAGGAGAGCCTGGGCGAGCACTTACCATTGGGTTGCTCCCCAGTACGCTTTGCCTCCTGGATGGGAGGGGACCGTGATGGTAACCCTAATGTCACGGCCCCTGTGACTGAAGAGGTGTTGTTGCTGGCTCGTTGGATGGCCGCAGACCTCTATTATGCCGATATCGATGCCTTACGTTCTGAGCTGTCGATGCAATATGCCACCAATGAGCTATTAGAGCGCAGTGGTCATAGTCCAGAACCTTACCGTGAAATACTGGCCCAGGTGCGTGATCGCCTGGCGGCAACCAAAAGCTGGTTGCAGGCCAAACTCAGGGGTGAGTCAATCGAGTGTGGTGATATATACCTCCAACAGAGTGAATTATTGGAACCCCTGATGCTCTGCCATCACTCTTTGAAGAGCTGCGGCATGGAGCTGGTTGCCCACGGGGCGTTAGAAGATATTATTCGGCGTATCGCCTGTTTTGGACTGACGCTGATTAAACTCGACATTCGTCAGAGTTCGGATCGACATGCTCAGGTGTTTGATGAGTTGTCCCAATTTTATGGTTTGGGTTCCTATACCGGTTGGAGTGAAGAGGGGCGGCAGAGCTTTCTGCTGAAAGAGCTACAGAGCCGTCGTCCGTTGCTGCCGAAGCAGTGGAGTCCTTCGGTAGATGTACAAGAGGTGCTGGATACCTGCAAAGTCGTGGCGGAGGCCGAGCCGAGTGCCTTAGGCTCCTATGTGATATCAATGGCCAGTCAGCCGTCTGACGTGTTGGCGGTGATCCTGTTGTTACGGGAGATGGGAATTCAGCACAATATGCGGGTGGTACCGTTATTTGAAACGCTGTCTGACTTGGATAATGCGCGCGATTGTATTGCCGCGTTGCTCAAGGTTGACTGGTACAAGCAGTATACCGAAGGCCATCAGGAAGTGATGATTGGTTATTCTGATTCGTCCAAGGATGCAGGGCAGTTAGCAGCGGCCTGGGGGCAATATAAGGCTCAGGAAGCCCTTACTCAGCTCTGTAAGGATGAGGGTGTTCAGCTGACGTTGTTTCATGGCCGAGGCGGCACGGTGGGCCGTGGTGGTGGCCCGACACATACAGCCATTCTGGCGCAGCCTCCGGGTTCTGTAGATCATGGCCTACGTCTGACCGAACAAGGCGAAATGATTCGCTTTAAATACGGCATGCCAGAAATTGCCGTACGTAACCTAGAGTTGGTTGTGGGTGCTGTTCTGGAAGCAACACTGGAGCCTGGGCCGAGCCCGGAAATGGCGTGGCGCGAACAGATGGAGTCGCTGGCTGGTATCGGTATGCGTGAGTATCGGTATATCGTGCGGGAAGACCCGATGTTTGTGCCCTATTTTAGAGCCGCGACGCCGGAGCAAGAGCTGGCCAAGCTGCCTTTGGGTTCAAGACCAGCCAAACGCCGACAGGACGGTGGGGTAGAGAGTTTGCGTGCCATTCCCTGGATTTTTGCCTGGACTCAGATACGTTTGATGTTGCCTGCCTGGTTGGGTACGGACAAAGCTCTGCAGCAAGGCATACAGCCCGACGCCGGTCGTTTGTTACAGACTATGTATCAACAGTGGCCATTTTTTCGCGCCAATGTTGATATGTTGGAAATGGTGATGGCTAAAAGTGACAGTAATATTTCAGCCTATTATGATGAGCGCTTGGTTTCTAAGGAGTTAGGCGTGCTTGGTTCCAGCCTGCGTAACCGCCTGTCTGATATGGAGGCTTGTATCAACAGCATCAAACAACAAAGTAGCTTGTTGGAAAAGACGCCGATGATTCGGCAGTCCATTGAGGTGCGTAATCCCTACTTAGATCCATTACATTTTCTGCAAGCGGAACTGTTGCACCGTGACCGAAACCAGCCGGACCAACGTCTCGAGCAAGCTTTGATGGTAACCATGGCAGGTATTTCAGCCGGTTTGAGAAACACTGGATAATGTTTCATAACCATATGAAATATAAGTATTAAGTTGGTATAATTAGCCCTCCCTAGGGCAAGATTAATTTGGATGAGCGCACTTTAGTTGGGTGATGTTAGTGCTAATGTCGAATTGTTCAGGATTATGGCCGTGGTATTTTCGGCCATTAGTGTAATTAAGGAACAGATTTTGCTCAGTCTGACCATCATTTGGCTGACACCCGTTTCAGAACTCGTGATCCGATTTTAACGCTATCGTGTATTCCTGAGTCTTTAATGATTGGGATCTCGGGTTCCCCTGTTTTCAAAATATTATTTAGGAGTTTTCAGTATGCGTATTATCCTTCTCGGCGCACCAGGCGCAGGTAAAGGTACCCAGGCGCAGTACATCACAGAAAAGTATGGTATCCCGCAGATCTCTACTGGTGACATGCTGCGTGCTGCTGTGAAAGCCGGTACCCCTCTTGGCCTGAAAGCGAAAGAGGTTATGGACGCGGGCCAACTGGTCTCTGATGACATCATCATTGGCTTGGTGAAAGAACGTATCGCAGAAGCCGACTGTGCAGCTGGTTTCCTGTTTGATGGCTTCCCACGCACGATTCCTCAGGCTGACGCGCTGAAGGATGCGGGTGTCAAAATTGATGCAGTTGTTGAGATTGATGTTGCGGATGAAGAGATCATCAAACGCATGTCGGGCCGCCGTGTTCACCAGGGGTCAGGCCGTACTTACCACGTGGTATTTAATCCACCTAAGGTAGAAGGTAAGGATGATGTCACCGGTGAAGATTTAGTGCAGCGTGTTGACGATCAGGAAGACACTGTCCGCGATCGCCTGAGTGTTTATCACGAACAGACTAAACCGCTAATCAACTACTACAAAGGCTGGGCGGAAGCAGAGGCTGCAACGGCACCGTCTTACGTTTATGTGCCAGGGGTTGGCAGTGTTGATCAGATCCGTGATGCAGTATTCGCCGGATTGGAAACAGCTTAAGTCAGCATTAGTGATTTAAAAAAAAACCGCGCTTTGGCGCGGTTTTTTATTGATTGTTATCCTGCAGTGAGTGCCCTTTCAAGCTGGGTTTTTGCCGAGTTATTCGCCATAATTCGCGCTTAGATACCAGTCTTAGCTGGTTTTGCTGACGGTAATGCGTCAATTATTCGGGGTTATTAATGCAATACGAATATCTGTTTGGGCTGCACGCCGTTAAAACTGCCTTGAAGCGAGATGCTCGCAGGGTGCATAAGGTTCTATTGTTGCAGGGCCGTCGTGACCAGAAAATCCAGGCATTAGTTGATTTGGCTGAACAGCAACATATCAAATTGCAATGGGTGGCTAAGGCAGAACTGGAAAAGCTGGCAGCGGGACAGGTGCATCAGGGAGCCATTGCCTTGTGTGAACCGATGCGGGCGCAGTCCGAGGCAGACCTGGTGCAATTGCTGGATCAACTAACGTCAGATCCTTTCTTGCTGGTACTGGATGGTGTGACAGACCCCCATAATCTGGGAGCTTGTTTGCGTACCGCCGATGCGGCAGGTGTGCATGCGGTAATTGCCCCCAGAGACAAATCTGCACCGTTAAATACCACAGTGGCCAAAGTTGCCTGCGGTGCTGCAGAGGTGGTGCCCTACGTCCAGGTTACTAACCTGTCTCGTACACTGAAAATGTTGCAGCAGAGGGGTATCTGGATTACCGGTACCGCAGGAGAAACCGATCAGGAGCTCTACCAGTCCAACCTCACCGGCCCAATGGCCCTGGTCATGGGTGCGGAAGGTCAGGGTATGCGCCGACTAACGCGTGAAAACTGTGATCAACTGGTGAAAATTCCCATGGCGGGAGAGGTAAGCAGCCTGAATGTATCTGTTGCCACCGGTGTGTGTTTGTTTGAAGCAGTACGTCAGCGCGGTTAATCGCGCTGACGATTGCTATCTGTCTTACTTGTGATAGAAGTGCTCGTCATACCGCGCAACATAGTCGTCTAACTTGAGTGGTGTATGGCAGCTGCGGCAGCCGCTAAAATCTTGAGTGGCAGGTGTGCTGGCATCAGCCTGGTATGCACTGTAGAGCCAGTCGCCGGTTTTGATTGTGGTTGCCGGCAGCATATCACCCCAGCCTTCCCCCTTCGACATGACGAAGATCTTGGCAAGTTTGTCTTTGACCAGGCGGCCATCAGCATCTTTCTGTGGTGAGCCATCCGCCGCTTTTTTGGCCGCATAAATTTCCATCACGGTGGTGGTGCCATAGGGGAAGTTATCTCCCTTATTTGCCTGCATGCCAACGTCGTTAATGTAGATTTCACGGACCTGCCCCGCTTTTACTTTGTCTACAGTGGGAACAAATTTAGCCCAGCTTTGGTAGCCAGTAGGGACGGCCAAGTCACCATCGCCTTTGATTTGAGAAGTTTCTGGTTTAGTCGTGTTTTGACAGCCAGCAGAGAGTGCAAGGGCTGCACTCACTAAGCCAATTCCGATGGCTGCTTTGCAAGTTCGGTTATTTTTGTCCATTTTAAAATCCTTTTTTGTCAGTCGGAGAGATATCCGCAGGGATACTTAAAGCGATACGTTGCCTTGGCACTTTCAGATCGATTTAGGCTTATTTAATTTGTATATCGCTGTCGCGGCTATTAGAAAACCAACTGCATGGTTTGGGTAATCGTTGGTACATTTGGGTGATCACAGGCTTCAGCATGGGCTATCTGTTGGCAAAGTTCGGCTTGGCGTATGCCAGCGTTACGACAGGTTTTGTATACATCAGCAAAAGTGTGGCAGGTGATAATATGCTGGTGTCGATCCTTAAGAAGTGAGCAGGTCGCATTTTTAGCTGTTGTGTGAACCACCTCTAACACCATAGGCCCGCAGCTATTGGCATGTATTTTCACGCCACTGATTGTCCCCGCAATTCTGCTTGGATGAAGTGTTTAATTTGCATAATGCCGCCTGTCAGTGGTCCAGCTCAGGGTGGCACCGACTGGATTGCAGTTGATCCGCGCGCTGCTGTAATTTATCTAGCGCGGAATGCTGTATCTGTCGCACCCGTTCGGTACTCACGTTGAGTTGTGTCGCTATCTGTTGCAGTGTGTGTTCTGTATGGCACTCAATGCCAAATCGCATCTCAAGTACCTGGCGTTCTCTCCGAGTGAGCACTTGTGCCAAGGAGTTAAGTAAGCGTTTCTGTCTGCTTTGATAGAGTTTTGTTTCAGTTTGCGCATTTGGATCCGCTAAAAACATGTCGAGGGTGGCACCATCTTCGTTCTGCAGGGGGAGAGAAAGGGATAAAGGGGTCTGGGGAAAAGCGGCAATGGCCTGCAGTGTTGATAGCGGGATATCCGTTGCGCTGCTTAGCTCGTCAAGATTGGGCTCACGGTTATATTTATGCAGGTGGGCTTGCACACTACCTCTGATGCGAGATAGCTTAGCTTGAAGGTGGACGGGCCTCGATATCAGGTGGTAACGCTTTTGCAACGCATTTTTTAGCGCGGTATCGATACACCAGTATGCATAGGTAGAAAAGCGATAGCCTTTGGCAAAGTTGAAGCGATCTGCGGCTTTGATCAGGCCAAGGTTGCCATCCTGTAAAAGATCTTCAAAGCTGACTCCCAGTTCACGATATTTTGCTGCCACCCTGTATACCAGGCGAAGGTTGCTGCTGATAAGTTTGTGGCGCAGCCTGTCATATTGGGCCGTCAGTTTTATAAATACCGATCGTTGCGGAGCCCTTGTTGCTGCTTGTATCTGACACATCTCGATAAATATTTGCCGACTTAAGTTCAGCTGCAAGACCCGTTCAATCAGCTGGCTATGCAGCTCTGTTGGATTTGCTTGGTCAGCTTCATTTGCCGTTGATAAGTACTGAATAACCTTGAGTGTGTCTATCAGGGTAATAATCTGGTTTTCTATGATGCTGGGGTGCTCGGGTACGTCCCAACGTTTAGCGGGCTCTCCATTGATACGCAACTGTTTCGCAAGGTGGTCTGTGATAACCCCCTCGAGCCACTCCAGGCCAGATGCTGATGTCGCGATAAGGGTTAATAGCTGGCCGATAACGCTGTTGATCTGGCGGCCTAATGTGGCTTCTTGGGTTCCATCTATAAGTGAAAATCGGCGAATATCCTGGCCATACAAGACAAGCGCAGATAGGTCTGAGCTGTCTGTTTTCGCTATCTCTTTCGGGTTAATTTCCACCTGGATCGCTTTTTTATCCATATCCCCACCAACGCTGCTGATATAAGCATTTACGGGTCTAGCCTGGGGGTAGATCATTCGTAGGGTGGTGCAGGGAGGCATGGGTCTTTGTTGCCAACGGATAGCTAACCTTAGCGGCTTGCTTGAATGCGTTGCTTGCTTATCCAGGCAAAATGTTTCGCCAGGGCTGGATCCTGTTGCAAGGCCGCAAGGGTATTAAGGTGCTTACCTAGTGTCATTTCGTCATAAAAACGGTGAATGCCATTATGGCACTGACGGCAAATATGAATGCCAGCATTGAGCTCCTTGCGGCTGTAATGCTTAGCGAAATGGTTCCGTCGATGAAGCTTTTTAGGCATAAAGTGATGAAATGTGAGGTGGGCTTGCCGCTCACATAAGGGGCAGTCAGTAAAAGTTTTTTGTTCACAGTTTGCCGGTTGCGGGGAGTTCATCAGAATAGTGTAAAAGACGCAGAATTGATTTTCACCCTGAGTGGCCTTGGGCTTAGTGCTGTTTGTTAAATTCCTGCTGTTGGGTTTTATATGCCTGGTCCAATGTCTCTTGCACGGTTTTGGCTTTTTCCAGTGCCTGTTGTTGCTGTTCAAACATATGATGCTGATCGGCTGTCGAATCATCACTGCTGTCTGAACAGCCTGCTAATACCAGTGACAGCAGTGCTATAAATATGCCGGCGCGATAACCTTGTTGATGTTTCATGGCGATAAGACCTCCATCGTATAGTGCGCCAGCATCGCTTCTTCATTGGTAGCGATAACCCGGACAGGGATATCGGAGTCATGGTGACTGATCAGTGCTGCACCACGGCTGTTTTCTTCACGGTTAATTTTAATGCCTAGCCACTGACATCGTGTCAGAATACGCTGCCTCACGTCGGCATCATTTTCTCCAACACCGCCGGTAAATACCAACTGCTCCAGCCCTTCCAGTGCAGCGCTAAGGCGCCCAATCTCCAGTGCAGCCCGGTAACAGAAATAGTCAATCGCTGTTTCGGCATCGGGGTTTTGCGCATTATGCAGGCTCAACATATCGCTACTGAGACCTGAAATGCCCAGCCAGCCACTCTCTTTGTAGAGCATGTTTTCCAGGGCATCAGTATCCATGTGATAGTGGCGCTGAAGGTAAAGCAAAACACCAGGGTCCAGGCTACCACTTCGACTGCCCATTGGCAGGCCTTCGACTGCCGTGAATCCCATCGACGAGGCAATCGACAACCCCTGCTTGACAGCACACATGCTGGCACCGGCCCCTAGGTGACAGATAACGGTATTTACTTGGCCGGTACCTATCTGTTGCAACTGGCGCTGAATGTAAGCGTATGAAAGCCCATGGAAGCCATAACGTCGAATGCCGGCATCGCGGTATGTTTTGGGTATGGCGTAGAGGCTTTCTAGTTCAGGGATTGAGGTATGAAACATGGTATCGAAACAGGCGATTTGGGGAATCTCCGGCGCCAGTTCGTGGCAGGCATCTACGAGTTTCAAATTGAAAGGCTGGTGCAGTGGCGCCAGCGGTATTAACTGTGCCATTTGCTCACGAAGTTGTGGGCTGATACGCATCGGTTTATCGAACTGATGTCCACCATGAACAATCCGGTGGCCTACAGCCTGCAGCGGAGCGATACTTTGCTGTGAACTCAGCCAGTCCAGAATATGACGTAATGCCGCTTCATGGCGATCGGCTGCGGCAACCTGACTGAAGTCGAAATCAAAAAGTGTCTGCTTGCCGGTGGTTAACTGTTTGAGCTGACCACGGGGTGTGTCCAGTAAATTACCTAGTTTAATTTTATATTCAGCGGTTAACTGCTGCCCTGATACCTGATAGAGCGCACACTTAAGGCTGGATGAGCCGGCATTCACGGTGAGAATAGAGTAAGTCATTACTGCTCAGATTGTTTATCCAGAACCATGTGGGAAGCCAAGGCACAGGATGCTAATCGGCCCAGTGTTTTTTCCGAACGACTGGTTAAAATAATGGGGACTTTTGCGCCCAAGGCAATGCCTGCAGATTTTGCATTTGCCATATATATTAGCTGCTTAGCGATCATGTTTGCCGCTTCAAGATCGGGTGCCAGCAGGATATCGGCTTCTCCGGAAACCTCAGAGACGATGTGTTTATCCAGTGCGGCTTGTTTGGAGATGGCATTATCAAAGGCCAGCGGACCATCTAAAATGCCGCCGGTGATCTGGCCCCGGTCTGCCATTTTACAGAGTGCCGCTGCGTCCAGAGTGCTCTGCAAGTTGGGTTTTACTTTTTCCACTGCGGATAACATGGCTACTTTAGGCAGCTCCACGCCTAAAGAGCGGCAGAAATCCACCGCGTTTTGCACAATGTCACGTTTACACATTAGGTCGGGGACAATGTTGATTGCCGCGTCTGTTATGACCAGTGGTTTATGGTAATTGGGAACATCAAAGACGAATACATGACTCAACCTGCGTTCTGTGCGGATGCCGCGTGTTTTGTGTACCACGGCACTTAACAGTTCAGATGTGCCCAAGTGTCCCTTCATTAGGGTTTCTGCAGCGCCGTTTCTTATCACATCGCAGGCCAGTTCAGCGGCTGCATGACTGTGCTCCGTGTTGAGTAGCTCATACCGACTGATATCTAATTGATTTTCGTCTGCGATGGCTTGGATTTTGTGTGCCGGGCCTATCAATATCGGCTCAATCAAGCCATGTTCGGCGGCTTCAATGGCTCCAATCAAACTGTTGCCATCAACCGGATGCACGACTGCCGTGCGAACCGGACGGGCAGCCTCCGCCTGGCGGATAAAAAATTCCAGTTGGTCGTGTACTGGGGGTTTTTCTTTGATGATCATGGCAATAGCGGCCTCCACTGAGCCCTTGGGTACAATAAGGAGATACTAAAGTACTCAGTATAAGCTTTTAATGACGCGGCGCAGCAAAATATCAGGATTATTGCCGACTGGCTTTGATGACCAGTCGGCAGGGGAGTGTTAAAACATGTTGTCGGTGTTGCTATCAAACTTGATAGCTTGAGGTAGCTTTTCAATCTCGATCAGGTCGCCCATATCTTCTTGGCTAAGCGGTTTGGTAAACAGGTATCCCTGCACGATATCGCATTCAAACTCCCTCAGTAGCATCAACTGCTCGCGGCTTTCGATGCCCTCTGCTACCACTTTCAGCTTAAGGGCGTGTGCCATGGAAATGATAGAGCGGGTCAGCGCTGCATGGTGCGGATTCTTCACAATGTCACGGATGTAGGTCAGGTCAATTTTCAGGCTGCTGATCGGCATTTTACTCAGATAGCTAAGTGAGCTGTTACCGGTGCCAAAATTATCCAGGCTGAGAGCAATGCCCAGTTGCCGGATCTCATGCAGTTTTGGCATCAGTTCCTGCAGGTGAGCGGAGAGCACAGGTTCACCCAGTTCAAGCTCGAGATATTTAGGGTTCAGTTTGGTGGTCTGCAAAGTCGCTTGAATATGGTCCAGCAGACCTTCATGTCGCAGTTGGGCGAGTGATAGGTTAACGGCCATACGCATTGGGCGATTGCTCAATTCAAGGAAGTTGGCCAAGGCGGTACAGGCCTGCTCGATTGCAAACTGGCCTAACTGCTGCACATGGCCGGTTTCTTCCGCTATTGGAATGAATTCCCGGGCTGAAATTTCGCCTAATTTGGGGCTGTGCCAGCGCAGCAGCGCCTCAAAGCCCATCATTTTGCCGGACTTGATGAAGTTTTTAGTCTGGTAGACCAGATAAAATTCTTGGTTTTCCAGTGCCCCGGGCAGTTCGGCAGCCAGTTTGGCTTTGCGTTCTCGCTGAGCTTCGAGGTCCTCGGTATAGCGGACGTAATGGTTGCGTCCAGTACGTTTGGCTTCTGCCAGAGCGACACTGGCAGCATGCATTAATTCAGTGACGGTTTTACCGTCTTCTGGTGCCATAGCGACACCGGCACTGGCTGAAATGGAGATCAGCTTATTATCTAGGTTAAGTGGGGTTGTGACTTGCTCCAGTAATTGCTCAGCAAAGGTTTCTAGCGGTAGGTCTTCGGCGGAGCGGTAAATCAGGAAACCATAGCCACCCATATGGAACACATTATTGCTTTCTGCATTGTGGCGTAGGCGCCTGGCAATCTCTTTAAATAGATCATCGCCTAGGTGGTGTGATGGATCATCGTTAAACGTGCACCAGCTGTCTATATCCAGATAGCAGATGTAGACCGGTTTTTTGGCGTCTTTGGCGATATTTAATGCTCGGGTCAGTTGCTCTTCACCCCAGCTGCGGTTAGGTAAGCCGCTCAACGGCTCATTTCGGGCCAGGGACTTGAGTTTGAGTTCTGTTTTCTTGCGGGAGGTCACATCCTGCAGCAAGAACATGTAGCCCTCTTCGGCCTCTTTTTTACCAGCAATGCTGCTTAGAGAGATGTGATACCAATGGCCATTATGATCGGTGAAGCGTTCGCCACTCCAGTGTCCGTCACGCTCCAGCGCGCTGATAATGCTGATGCGCTCAGCCGCAAGGCTGTTAAAGGGAGGAAAATCGGTTAAGGGTTTCTTGCGCAGCGCTTTACTGTCATGCATCTGACCATCAAGGGTGAAATGGCGGTTGGCATAGCGGATGATCCATTTGCTGTCAGTAATCACCACGCCATGCGCAGTCTGCTCAATTGCCTCAGACAGAGAGTCCTTGCTACGGCCTGCAGCGCTGGGTGTCGCCAGGGTTTGTTGTTTACGGGTCAGCAGCAAATAAGCCACAAATAGAATCACGAGCAGCGCGACAAATGCGAAAATCATGGGCTTCATCCGGTTGATCCAGCTTTGCTGTAGTACAGCAGAGGGTGTGCTGGATAAAGTATAGAGTTGGTATTCTGAAAAATAGTTGATGCTGACGAGTTGCTCAGCACCTGCCAGTCGAAGCGTGGTTGCATCATGGGCTTTAAATGACAGGTGGTTGTCTTTGATCTGTGCCAGCAGATTTGGACTGATGGTTTCGCCGGACAGTAAGCCGACTGGGTAATCCAGTACGACCTGCCCATTGTTATCAATCAGCCATAGCTCTGTGCCAAGGTGCATCGGCAAACCGTTGAGAAAACTGTCATTGCCGTTAATGTGCAGCAGCTCAACCAGAATCCCCTTGAGTTTCTCAGCGTTATCCAGCAAAGGAATAAACAGCGGCAGTAGAGTAAGCGACTGGTTTTCTGCGTTGGCAACGGTTATCGCCGGGGCTACCTGAGTGGTGTTGGTGCTATTTACCAGACGGATAGTCTCATTGGCATGGGCCTGAAGTGGTGTATCGGGTTCCAAGCCTTGTTGGTAGACCTGTTGGCCGTCTGCATTCAGCAGCAGTAAACCGGCAACGGCTGGTTGTTCTGCTATGCCTATGAGTGCTGCCTGGGCGGTTGGGTCAGACAGCAGGCTGGCTGAGAACTTGCGCTGAACTTTAAGGGTTTCGGCGGTGAAATAGGCCCGGTTGTGGTCAATCAACCGGTTAGTTTGCTGTCTCAACTGGTCTAACTTGGTGTGTTGGGCTTCATGCCAAGAGTTATACAGTTCGTAACCCAGTGCGGCGATTAATAGCACTAGAGCTACAGCAAACATTCGGCGCAACGAGTTAAGGGCTAACTCAGTTCGCATGAACATCTCCTTTGCGGTGAGGGCTTTCCGAAATCTAACCATACTGCATTGTGCGGATGCACCCAATGCTTTCAGACTATTAATTTAGTCGTATGCGCGATAATTAACCACCAGATAAGTGTTGTTGTGTTGGCTGGTATCTTATCCAGCTGGCAGAGTAGAATGATTGCTCATGACATTGCAAAGAGAGTCAGTATTGATGGCTGCACTGATCGATTGGTTTTTAGACGTTTGGGATAATATGCCAGCAGGCAAAATTGGCCGTGGTGTGCTGGCGATTTTGTTGCTGGTTCTGGTGGTGTCAGTGCCGTTGGGTATCTATTGGAGCTTGACGCCTGCGGCCTTTGAGCCGGCGGTTACTGCCCGGGATGATGCTGCAGGTGAGCAACTTGAACCAGCGACGGGCTATACCACGGTTTATACTCTGCACCGGTTGATGAGCACCTTACTGGATAAACCCGGCGGCTACATAAGCAATGATCGCCTGCCTCCCGGTGTATGGCTGGATAACATCAGTAACTGGGAATTCGGTGTGTTGGTGCAGTCCCGGGACCTGGCCAGAGGTCTGCGCAAGGATTTCAGTCGCTCTCAGTCTCAGTCCGTAGAAAACCCAATGTTGACTGTGACTGAACCTCAATTTCATTTTGATAATAACAGTTGGTGGTTGCCCTCTACAGAGTCGCAATACCGTGAAGGGCTGAAAGCCTTACATAAATATCAACTGGCATTGGCTCAGTCCAGCGATGGTCAAACCCAGTTTTATGCCCGCGCCGATAATTTGAATAATTGGTTGGGGGATGTGCAGACCCGGCTGGGAAGCCTGTCTCAGCGCCTCAGTGCCAGCGTAGGGCAAAAGCGCCTGAATACTGACTTGGCAGGTGACCCTGATGCTGCTCAGTCAACGGGGACGTCAGCTTTACAGGAGATTAAAACTCCTTGGCTAGAGATTGATGATGTGTTTTATGAAGCCCGAGGTTCTGCCTGGGCGCTGTTGCATATCCTGAAGGCAATAGAGGTCGATTTTGCCCCGGTGTTGGAGAAGAAAAACGCTAGGGTCAGTTTGCAGCAGATCATTCGTGAGCTTGAAGCTACACAGGAAACTGTTTGGAGTCCGGTAATCCTCAATGGCGGCGGTTTTGGCTTATTTGCTAACCACTCGTTGGTGATGGCGAATTACATTTCCCGAGCCAATGCAGCCATTATTGACTTGCGTGAACTATTGGCGCGGGGCTAACTGTGGATGAGGCTGGCAGTATTTGACTGCCAGCCCTTAGCTCACTGAAAGATACAGGACTTAGTAAATTCTGCCGCTTCGTTAGCCGTCCACTCGCCTTTGGGTTTTTCTTTCATTTCGGCACACCATTCTGGGCTACCAACTTCAGCCGAACAGGCGGCTAAACCTAATACCAGTGTGCTAAGGCACAGGATGCTAAGTAACCGTTTCATACATTGCTCCCTTGATATGTTTTGTCTGATCTTAACAGTTGATCAGGGTGGGGTTAAGCAATGGCTGACTATAAGGCGTTTTGCTTTTGGCGGGTTGATCCGTTTGCGGCTAGACTTGTAAAACGTCCGGCCTGCCGAGTTTGGGTTTTTAGTATCGATCAAGATTGGCCGGTTTTAAGTACCATGAGTTCTCTTATGCTCTCTTTGGGGAGGAGCAGACATGCCTCGCCGCTTTATCCGTCATCCTGCTGCGATACCTATAAAACTGGTCCCTAATACCTATAACGAAGAAACGGTATTTACTGCCGATGTCAGTGCCGGGGGGTTGTCCTGCGTGTCTGATCATATGGTGCCGCCGGGAGTGATTGTTGACGTCAAAATCTATATTCAGGAGCCTCCCTTCGAGATTTGTGGTCATGTGGTGTGGTGCCGCAGAAAAGAGAATGGTTTTCACGTGGGTATCAGCTTTTCAGATCTGCCATCGGCACATACCTTGCGGATGGTTGAGCAGGTGTGTCATATCGAGCAATATCGCCAGGAAGCTTATTCTCAGGGGCGGTATTTAAGCCAGGAAGATGCGGCGTTGGAGTGGATTGCTAAACACGCCGCGAATTTTTATCCGCACTGAGATGTTAAGAACGGGACTGCTGTTGGACAGCGGTTTCGGTTTCAACAGGGCTGTCAGTCATGAGATAAAATGCCGTGATAACACCACCCATCAGTGCCAGAAAGAGTGGTATCCAGAGCAATTGCAAGCCAATGGGTTGTTCTTCAATCACCGGGAACAGGTTGTTTTCGGTAATCATCTCTTCCTCTTCCAGCAATGGCAGCAAGAGCTCGGTGAGTATGCTGATATTGCCGGCAGACTGCCGGTAGATCGCCAGATCGGTACCCTGTTGCAGCAGGTGTCGCTCACGATGACGTTGTTGGCAGAGAAAACCCAGGTAATTTTCGATCTCATCCGAGCCAATCGGCGGCAGTTTTACTTCATCTGAAATCCACTGGTGGAACGCAGTGTTAGGTGTTGCCGGCGTGGGCAGCACTAAGTAATCATTACGTACCACCACCAGTTTGATACTGCCTGAAACTCGAGTGTTTGTATCACACAGCCGGAACAGTGCCCGGGTGACTTCATGGCTGCAATCAATGGCGGCCTGATCAATCACAATCAGGCAGAACTTGTCAGCTTGTTTTAAATGGTGCAGGCGCTTGAGTAATTGATCTTTTTTCCGCGGCAGTGGTAGGTCAAGGGCTTCTGCCATTGCCTTGTACAAGCTGACACTGCGCTGCATGGGTTCGGTAAAGCGCAGGTGGGGCACGCCTTGCTGGTGGAAGTCAGCTATTAATTCATCGACCAGTGTCGATTTGCCACTGCCGGAGGCGCCACATAAAAATACCGCATTGTGACTATGCAGATACTCATGCAATCCTTGCAATGCCTGGCGAAAGCCGCGCCACTGGAACAGACGCCGGGGCAGTTGGCCAGTCATTGGATACTGTCGTTCTGTAACATCGGCTTAAACAGGCTGCTTCAGGGTGTCTGTATAGGGAGGCCACCCCAGCGCCTTGCCGCCAAGTAGGTGGAGGTGAATATGGTAGACAGTCTGACCCCCATGGCTGTTGCAGTTCATCACGGCACGATAGCCCTCGGTAGCGAAACCGCGCTCTGCTGCAATTTCTGCCGCGGCCTGGTGCATTCTGCCGACTAACGCAGTGTCCTGGTCGGTGATTTCATTGGTGGTGGCAATATGTTTTTTCGGAATGACCAAAACATGGTGGGGAGCCTGGGGGTTGATATCGTTGAATGCAATGACCTGCTCATCCTCAAACACGATCTCGGCCGGTATTTCCTTATTTATAATTTTGCAGAACAGACAGTCCATGCATGATCTCCGGAATTAACGCCAAATGAAGTCATAGAGTATACCTCTGAGGTAACCGGCTATGGCAAGCCATACATCCTTCTTTCGTTTAAATCAGTTCTTCTGTTACCGGTTCTTTCATCTTTTCTGGACAGTGGTAGCTGCGAGTGACGGTATTGTCCGGCAGTACGGATTCCAAATGTACCGGAAACCCCCACAGGCGATGCAGGTGTCTGAGTACCTCAGAACTGGAGTCACCTAGCGGTTGCTGGTTATGCATGTAATGACGCAGGGTCAGGCTGCGGTCACCCCTGACATCGACATTATAAATCTGAATATTGGGTTCCCGGTTGCCAAGGTTATATTGGGCGGCCAGATCCTCGCGAATCTGCCGGTAGCCGATTTCATTATGGATGGATGTTACCTCCAGGGTTGGTTGACTTGAATTATCCATAATGGTGAATAGTTTTAACTCCCGGATCAGTCTCGGAGACAGGAACTGGAGAATAAAGCTTTCATCTTTATAGTTACGCATGGCGTCATTGAGGGTGGCTTTCCAGTCACTGCCCGCGATGTCAGGGAACCACTCCCGGTCTTCATCAGTGGGGTCGCAGCAGATACGTTTGATATCCTGCATCATGTTATACCCCAGGGTATAGGGGTTGATCCCGCTGAAATGGGGACTATCAAAAGGGGGTTGATAGACCACACTGGTGTGTGAGTGCAGAAACTCCATCATAAAGCCATCGGTGACGAGACCTTCATCATGCAGGGCGTGCAATAACGTGTAGTGCCAGAAACAGGCCCAGCCTTCGTTCATTACCTGAGTTTGCTTCTGCGGATAAAAGTATTGGGCGACCTTGCGCACAATGCGCACTAGCTCACGCTGCCAGGCTTCTAGCAAAGGCGCATTCTTTTCGACGAAATAGAGGATGTTTTCTTCGGGTTCGGCTGGGAAGCGCGGCAGTTCCCGAGAGTCAGACTCGGCTTTTTTCGGAATGGTATTCCATAACTGATTTAAATGACGCTGAATGTATTCTTCCCGAGAACGCTGACGTTCCCGTTCTTCATTGGCGGTCAGTGGTTGAGGGCGGATATAGCGGTTTACACCGTAATTCATCAAGGCGTGACAAGAGTCCAGTAATTCTTCTACCGCTTCTACACCATGTTTCTCTTCGCATCGGCGGATATAGCTTTTGGCAAATAGCAGGTAATCGATAATTGCGCTGGCATCGGTCCAGGTACGAAACAGATAGTTACCTTTAAAAAATGAGTTATGGCCGTAGCAGGCGTGTGCAATGACCAACGCCTGCATGGTCATGGTGTTCTCTTCCATCAGATAGGAGATGCAGGGGTTGGAGTTGATGACAATCTCGTAAGCCAAGCCCATGCGGCCACGTTTATAGTTCTGCTCAGTTTCGACAAATTGTTTGCCGAATGACCAATGGTTGTAGTTGAGTGGCATGCCGATGGAAGAGTAGGCATCCATCATCTGTTCAGAAGTGATAACCTCAATTTGATTTGGGTAGGTGTCCAGGCCGAATTCTGCCGCTACCCGGGCGATCTCCTGGTCATAACGCTGAATCAGGTCAAAGGTCCATTCGGCACCGGTGGAGATGGGCTGCTTTTGTTTCATGCGGCTCCCTCCGTTTTTTTGCTGAACAGGTTGCGGAACACCGGGTAAATATCTGCCGGGTCCATTATCTGCTGCATCATGAAGCATTCGGGCCAGCGTGCCTGCACTTTCTCATACTCTAACCACAGGTTCTGGTGTGGCCCGGTAGTGATTTCGACGTAGGCGTAATACTGCACCCGTTTCAGGAGTCGTTCGTTGAGCAACTGGCTACACACCGGAGAATCGCCATCCCAATTGTCACCATCCGAGGCTTGGGCAACATAGATGTTCCATTCACCTGGAGGGTAGCGTTTTTCCATCACGTCCGCTGCCATCTGCAGCGCGCTGGAGACAATCGTGCCGCCGGTTTCCCGGGAGTAAAAAAACTCCTCTTCATCTACTTCTTTTGCCTGGGTATGGTGGCGAATGAAGACCACATCAATCTGTTTATAGCTTCGCTTCAGGAACAGATACAGCAGGATAAAAAAACGTTTGGCCATATCCTTAACGGGCTGGGTCATAGAGCCGGAGACATCCATCAGGCAGAACATCACCGCCTTGCTGGAGGGTATGGGTACACGCAGCAGGTTGTTATATTTGATATCGAAGTCATCGATGAATGGGACACGCTTAAGGCGCTTTTTCAGCGCCTCAATCTCTTCCTGTAAAGCAGCGATTTGGCCGCTGGCCTGCGGCGAACTGGCTAGCAGTTCAGCGAGTTCTGCTTCTTTTTCCCGTAAAGCACGTCGCTCTTTGCCAGAGAGCGCTATGCGTCTTGCGTGCGCTGAACGTAGGGAGCGCACCACATGGATCTTATCGGGGCTGCCGGCATTGGTAAAACCTGCCCGGCGGGTTTCAAACTGGGTGGTGTCCTTAAGCTGTTTTTTGACCAAATATGGCAGTTCGAGGCCGTCGAACATAAAGTCGAGAAACTCTTCCTGGCTGATCTGGAAGGTGAAGTCATCTTCGCCTTCACCCTGGTCACTCGCTTTGCCCTCGCCGGCACCGTCGCCACCGCCCCCCGAGGGACGTTGGAACTCGTCACCAACAACAAACTCTTTATTGCCGGGGAAGACTCGGTTGCGAATACCGCCATCACCATGATGAAACACCGGCTCGGAGATATCCCGGCGTGGGATGGTGACGCTGCCACCCTTGTCCATTTCCTTGATTGAGCGGCTGTTAACGGTACTTTCTACGGCTTCCTTAATATGTTTTTTATAACGTTTAAGGAAACGCTGACGGTTAACAGTGCTTTTCTTTTTCGCGTTTTGACGGCGATCGATGATATAGCTCATACAACAGTTCCCGTAACCCCGGCATAGGGCCTCGCCTGTATTGCTGCACAGGGCGACCCCGCTGCGATTTAATGGCTGACATGATGCTTACTGGGATTTACGTACCCGGATATACCACTCAGAAAGCAGACGTACCTGCTTCTCGGTGTAACCGCGTTCGATCATCCGTTTGACAAATTCACCATGTTTTTTATGTTCATCGCTGGAGGCTTTGGCGTTAAATGAGATCACTGGCAATAGGTCTTCGGTGTTGGAGAACATTTTCTTCTCGATCACAGAACGCATTTTTTCGTAACTCATCCAGGATGGATTTTTGCCGTTGTTATTGGCACGGGCTCGCAGTACAAAATTGACGATTTCGTGACGGAAATCTTTCGGGTTGCTGATGCCCGCAGGTTTTTCGACTTTTTCAAGCTCTTCGTTGATCGCCTTACGGTTGAGAATGTCACCGGTTTCTGGGTCACGATATTCCTGATCCTGAATCCAGAAATCGGCATAGGTGACATAGCGGTCGAAGATGTTTTGACCATACTCTGAATAGGACTCCAGATAGGCGGTTTGGATCTCTTTGCCCAGGAATTCTATATATTTTGGTGCGATAAACTCTTTCAGGAAGCCTAGATAGCGTTCCTGGATTTCTGTCGGAAACTGTTGTTGTTCGATCTCTTTTTCTACGACATAGAGTAGGTGTACCGGATTGGCCGCCACTTCCGCAGAATCAAAGTTGAATACCTTGGACAGAATCTTGAAAGCAAACCGGGTCGACAGGCCATTCATTGCTTCGTCGACGCCGGCGGTATCCCGGTATTCCTGCATCGACTTGGCTTTCGGGTCGGTATCTTTCAGGTTCTCCCCGTCATAGATGCGCATTTTTGAATACACGCTGGAGTTATCCGGTTCTTTAATGCGCGACAGCACTGTGAACTGGGCCAGCATATTCAGTGTATCCGGTGCACAGGGTGCGGCAGACAGCGAGCTGTGCTCCAGTAGCTTCTCGTAGATGTGTACTTCTTCAGTGACTCGGGTGCAGTAGGGGACCTTCACAATGTAGATACGGTCAATAAAGGCCTCATTAGTTTTGTTGTTTTTGAAAGTCTGCCACTCAGATTCATTGGAGTGGGCCAGCAGAATGCCTTCATAGGGTATCGCCCCCATACCCTCGGTGCTGTTGTAGTTACCTTCCTGAGTGGCGGTCAGCAGCGGATGCAGGACTTTGATTGGTGCCTTGAACATCTCGACAAATTCCATGATGCCCTGGTTGGCCCGGCATAGCGCACCGGAAAAACTGTATGCATCTGGATCATGCTGCGGGAAGTCTTCCAATTTACGAATATCGACCTTACCGACCAGGCTGGAGATGTCCTGATTGTTTTCATCGCCCGGTTCGGTTTTGGCAATGGCGATCTGATCCAGAATTGATGGGTAGAGTTTAATCACTCGGAATTTGGAGAGGTCACCGCCGTATTCATGCAGACGTTTGGCCGCCCAAGGGGACATGATGCCTTTGAGGTAGCGTCGGGCAATGCCGTACTCTTCTTCAAGAATGGTGGCATCTTCTTCAGGACGGAACAGCCCCAGGGGCGATTCAAATACCGGCGAGCCTTTTATAGCGTAAAAGGGGATGTGCTCCATCAGGTGCTTGAGACGTTCAGCCAGTGATGATTTACCACCCCCGACAGGACCTAGCAAATATAGAATCTGCTTGCGCTCTTCCAATCCCTGGGCGGCATGCTTGAAGTAGGCAACGATGTTTTCTATGGCATCTTCCATACCATAAAACTCGCTGAAAGCAGGGTATCGTTTGATCAGTTTGTTGGAGAATATGCGACTCAGGCGAGGGTCTTTGGAGGTATCGACTAGCTCAGGTTCACCGATTGCCTGCAACATGCGTTCTGCAGCATCGGCATAAACAATTGGCTCCTGTTTACACAGGTTCAGGTATTCATCCAGCGACAGTTCTTCCTGCTGAATGGAGTCGTAACGCGCCTTATAGTGGTCAAAAATACTCATAAACAGTCACCTTATGTTGCAGCCAAACGATAAAAAAAGTGCGTCAGGTTGAGACTAAGGTACTTGCTAAGGAGCCATGGCCGGGGTCGGTCAAAGTTGTCTGGTTACAACGCCCTCTTGTGCAAAAACAGGGCGGAGCCGAAGCGTCCTAACAAGTATCTGCCCTTTGTTGTCAGTGTAGATCACAATCAATTTCTCTGATGCTTGGATTGCGCAGCTTATAAAAGGTTGCACAAAACTTAACCTAATGATTTTATGACTATAAAGATTTTTGCTGCATCGCACAAATCTTTTCATTTAGCACTTAGTTGGGACAAGTGTGTGGCGACAGAGGCCAGAAAACGCGCGGCTTCCGCGCCGGTAAGTGCACGGTGATCAAAGGTTAATGATAATGGCAGGTGGGGGAAAAGTTGTATGGCCTGGCGGGTTTGCACAGGAAAATCAAACACGCGCCCAGCGGCCAGAATGCCTACTTGAGGGGGGATAACCACGGGTGTAGCAAACAAGCCACCTAGCATACCGAAGTTGCTCAATGTGAAGGTTGCTCCCTGTAATTCCGCTGCGGGAATGGCTCGGGCAGCGACATCCTGTCTTAGCTGCTGCAGCCCTGCTGTCAGGTCTGCATCGGAACGGTTGGCAATATCTCTCAGCACCGGTACAAACAGTCCCTGTTCCGTATCTACGGCTACGCCTAGGTCTATCTTTTCATGTTGCCGCAAAGCGAGTTGATTACCATCAAACCAGCGGTGCATTTCTGGCACTTGACCGAGGGCATGGGCAATCGCCCGAATAAGCCTCAGGGTTATATTCGCTTTGGATGACCAGTTCTGGATGCAGACTTGCTCAGTGAGTGTGACCGGAACAACCTCAGCATGGGATTGCTGCAGGTTTTTTGCCATATGTCGGCGTGGGCCTCGCAGTGGTACTGCCGGACCATGGATGTGTTCCAGCTTAGCGGCCTGTTCCACATCACTGGGTGTAATCTGCCCTTTGGGACCACTACCGTGCAGGGTATGTAGATCCAGGCCCAGGCGGTGTGCCAGGGCTCTGACGGCGGGGGTGGTGCGTATTGCGTTATTGCGTGCTCCGGTAGCGGCGCCGATAATAAACCCCTGCGTCTTGTTCGCATGGCTGGTTGAGGGAATTTCACCTACCACACTCTGGCTGTTGTCTGATTCGTTTTGATATTCCAGCAGCGGTTCTCCGATATGCACCAGGTCACCAGGCTGACCAAACAGATGGGAGATCTGACCCGCTTGCGGGGCGGGTAGATCAATCATCGCTTTGGCGGTTTCCACGGTCAGTAAGGGTTGATCAACTTTGACCTGATCCCCGGCTTGTATATGCCAGCTGACGATCTCCGCTTCAGTTAATCCCTCGCCGAGGTCGGGCAGTTTGAAATATTTCATAATGCCTCCAGCGTGCTTTCGACCGCCTGCAAAATTGATGCGGTGCTGGGTAGATAATGCTGCTCCAGACGGAAATAGGGCATCACGGTGTCATAGCCACTGACCCGTTGAATTGGCGCCTGCAGTGATAGCAGACAGTGTTCCGCTACGCTGGCCGCGATCTCTGCAC
The DNA here is from genome assembly GCF_048548695.2 of Pontibacter sp. JAM-7. Classification (NCBI taxonomy): domain Bacteria; kingdom Pseudomonadati; phylum Bacteroidota; class Cytophagia; order Cytophagales; family Hymenobacteraceae; genus Pontibacter; species Pontibacter sp. JAM-7. The sequence goes on along the minus strand of NZ_JBLYIF020000012.1, from coordinate 8,889 downwards.
CGACACTGCAACTGCGCGGTGCCTCCTGGATAATCACCAAGCGCCCGGTACGGTTAACTGATTGCAGTACCGTATCCAGATCCAATGGATTAAGCGTCACTAGGTCGATCACTTCACAGCTAACTCCCTGCGCGGCTAATTGTTCAGCGGCAGTGAGGGTTTCACTGATCATGGCACCCCAGCTAACCAGAGTGACATCATTCCCCTGTTGCAGGGTATAACACTGACCAATGGGCAGTCGCGTGCCGTTGTCTGCTACCGGCTCTTTCACGTTGCGGTAGATACGCTTGGGTTCGAGAAACAATACCGGGTCAGGGTCGGCGATGGCACTGAGTAACAGGCCATAGGCGCGTAGCGGCGAGGATGGAATAACAACTTTCAGCCCCGGTATATGCGCGAACAGTGCTTCTGTGCTTTCTGAGTGATGCTCGGGTGCGTGAATGCCGCCGCCAAAAGGTGCTCTGATCACCATCGGGCAGCTTAGGCGACTTCGGGTGCGGTTACGCATGCGGGCAGCGTGACAGACCAGTTGCTCCATCGCCGGGAAGATAAAGCCCATAAACTGAATTTCTGCCACCGGTTTCAGGCCTTGGCAGGCCATGCCTACCGCCAGACCGGCGATCATCGCTTCGGCCAGCGGTGTGTCCAGTACCCGCTGCTCGCCAAAGCTGTCCTGTAACCCTGCGGTGGCGCGAAATACGCCACCATTACGGCCAATGTCTTCGCCTAGCAGCACTACGTCAGGGTCGCTCCTCAGCGCTTGTGCCAGTGCCAGATTGATCGCTTCCAGCAAACTGATTGCAGTATTCATCTCGGCTCATCTCCCTGCTGCTGGTCGATGGTCATCTGGTTGACTTCGGCCCAGTCTCTCTGTGATCGCAGTTGATCGGGCAGTGTTGCGTACAGATGGTCAAACATATCGGTGACCGGGGCGGGTTGTATGGCCAAGTAGGCCGCGACTTGTTGCTCCAATTGGGTTTGCAGTTCAGCCATCAGCTGCTGTTCCTGTTGCTCATCCCACAGGTTAAGGTGCAGCAGCAGCTTACGCAGTCTGGCGACAGGCTCATGCTGCCAGGCTTGCTTAAGCTCGTCGGCGGGACAGTAGCGGCTGGCATCATCGGCTGTGGTGTGGTCGCTGAGGCGGTAACTAAGTGCTTCAAGTAAAAATGGGCCTTCACCATTGCGGGCTGCGGTAAATGCGGTGTCCAGCGCGATACGTAGGGCGATGATATCGTTGCCGTCGACCTGAATGCCCGGCACCGCTGCTGCCAGGCCTTTATCACTGAGTCGGCTGGCGGCACTTTGTTGGTGCCGTGGTACTGAAATTGCCCATTGATTACTGTTAATGACAAATACCACCGGCAACTTCCATACTCCGGCTACGTTCAGGGCTTCAGCAAAATCGCCTTTTGAAGTCGCCCCGTCACCCAACATGGCTACGGCTATCTGGGATTGTTGACGGTAGCGCAGGGCAAAGGCGGCACCACAGGCATGCAAGGTCTGGCTGGCGATGGGAATGCAGTTAGGGAAGTCTCGGTGCATCTCCGGCGCTGCACTGCCGTGTTCATCGCCACCCCAGTAACGCAGTATCTCACTGGCGGGAAGACCTCGCACCATCTGGCAGGCGTGATTACGATAATAGGGTGCCAGAATATCGAATGGCTCCATGCACAGGCCAACGGCGACATCGATAGCTTCAGCACCAAGAATAGAGGCGTAAGTGCCCAGCTGTCCGGTACGTTGCAGGGCGATGGCTTTTTGATCCAGCAGGCGCGCGAACTGCATTTGCTGGTAAGCGGTTATTAGCCAGTCGGTCTGGGTACACCAGACGGGCAGTGCGGTCAGTGGTTCACCGTTAGGGGCGATATAGCGCAGAATGGTTGAGTCATGCATGCGGATCTCCTTTGCATTCAGGCGGCGGAGTGCAGTGGATCAGCGGCTTTCAAAAGCTGCCGGGCGTGTTCCTGAGCCAGCAAATGCGGTGTCAGGTGCGAGGCATCGCTGCGTTGGAAAAGGGAATACAGCAGCGTGCCAATCTGTATGATTTTTTGTTGGATCGCATGCTCGGACTGACCGGCATATTGCAGGGCGACAAAGATCAACCCACCGGCATTTACCATAAAGTCAGGCGCATACAAGATGCCCCGTTGAGCCAACCGGATAGCATCCTGCTCTTCTGCCAGTTGGTTGTTGGCGGAACCGACCACCATGGGAGTCTGTAATCGATTGATGGTGTCCCGGTTAAGCACGGCCCCCAGACCGCAGGGGCAGAACAGATCTGCCGGGATATCGTAGATACTCTCAGGGCTGACAATGTGGGCGTTGAATTCTCGGGCGCAGCGATCGGCTGATGCCGGATCGATATCGGCAACACTTAGGATTACCCCCTCCTGATGCAGTAATTTGGCAACGCGCATGCCCACATGCCCTGCGCCCTGCAATGCGATATGTAAACCGCGCAGTGTTTGCGGTCCCAGTCGGTAAGCGACGGTTTGGCGGATGGCTTCTACTACCCCCAGCGCTGTGTAGGGGGCTGGGTCTCCATGCTCATGAGTACAACTGACCCAGGGTGTTTGGCTGCGAATCAGATCCATATCGCTGACGCGGGTGCCGCTGTCCATGGCGGTGATGTAATCACCACGCAGAGTGTTGATAAAGCGGCCAAAGGCCTGCATCAGCAGTTGCCGGTTAAACGGGTGAGTTGGGCGAATAATCACGGCTTTGGCACCCCCATGGGGGAGGTCGGCCAGGGCGGCTTTGTAACTCATGCCTCTGGCAAGTCGTACCGCATCATGAATCGCTGAAGTGTCGTCGGTATAATGGATGAAACGGCAGCCGCCGATGGCTGGGCCCCGGGTGAGGGAATGCACGGCAATAATTGCTTTCAGGCCGGTTTCCCGATCATGCATCAGGTGTAAATATCGGGTGTCATGTTGCTCCATCTCTGCAAACATACGGGATCCTCCGTTGCTGACGCAGATATTTTTACCGTACCTGTGATGAGGGTGGATCACACCCAGAGTGTCACGGGCACTACTGATAGTCCGCCGTCTGTGGGTGGCGACGGCTCGTGTGCTAGTTGCACAGGACTACCTTTTGGATAGCACAGAATCAGGCAAAGTTCATACTTTGCTGTTGCTTATTGGTCGGGAAAATCCACAATGCGACCGAACAGGTTAAACTCTTCAAGCAGTACTGATTGCATGATTTCCAGGTGGTAGGGGTTGGTTTCCCGGCCAACATAAACAATGGTCAGGTCACCACGGTGGCGAGAAAAAGTTGCGTAACCTTTTGCCAGCAGCTGATTTTGTAACTTGCTGGCATTATCGCTTTGTCTGAAGCTGCCCAGTTGGAGTGTTTGCCAATTCAGATTGTCGGCACTGGCTTCTGCCGCAGAGAATTGCTTCTGTTGGGTTAGCCAGGCACGAACTTCGGCGAGCTTGGTATACATCCAGACTTCATCAACATCTGTATGTTGAGTGGCTGAGGGAGTGGCCACCGTTGGTTCGATATCTGCTGTAGCTCCGGTCTCACAGCTGTAGTCATTTTCTTTGCTACCGCTGAGGCAGTACGCGTCCTCCTGAGAGGAGGGTGTATTGGTTGCTGCAACCGAACAACCCTGTAACCAGCAGCTGAACAGGACTAACAAGCAGAAATGATTAGGTGTAATCATAATGGGTGGGTGGCAATATCATCCAAGTTGATGGGGCTCATCCTGATTATTGCCTGAATCATGCCCGCATGAAAGTAAAAAGCCGCCCGAAGGCGGCTTGGTAACCAGTAGGTTTATTTATCCTGTTCCCGAGCGATCGCCCGGTAAGCGATATCAGTGCGGAAATACGCATCCTTCCAGCTGACCTGCTTGAGCAGCTCATAAGCATTCTGTTGCGCTTCAGTCACGGTGTTGCCTAGAGCGGTGACGCAAAGGACACGTCCGCCTGCGGTCACCACCTGACCCTCTTTTAGCGCTGTGCCAGCATGAAATATCTTGCTGCCTTCCGGGGTGGATTCGGGCAAGCTGATGACATCACCTTTGCCATAGTCGCCGGGGTAGCCTCCAGCGGCCATAACCACACCGACAGCCATGCGGCTATCCCATTCGGCGCTGGTTTGATCAAGTTTCTGATCTATAGCTGCATTACACAGGGCGACCAGGCTGGATTTCAGACGTAGCATAATTGGCTGTGTTTCGGGATCACCAAAGCGGCAGTTGTACTCAATGACCTTAGGCGTACCGTCGGCCATGATCATTAGACCGGCGTAGAGAAAGCCAGTGTAATCATTGCCTTCTGCTGCCATGCCTTCCACTGTTGGCATAATGACTTCATTCATTACCCGCTGGTGGATCTCTGCAGTGACCACCGGCGCAGGTGAATATGCTCCCATACCGCCGGTGTTGGGGCCGGTGTCGCCGTTACCAACACGCTTATGGTCCTGGCTGGTGGCCATTGGCAGAACATTCTTACCATCTACCATTACGATAAAGGACGCTTCTTCACCATCGAGAAATTCTTCAATGACGACGCGGCTACCGGCTTCGCCAAAGGCGTTCCCGGCCAGCATGTCGCGGATTGCTGCTTCAGCTTCCTCCAGCGTCATGGCGACAATGACACCTTTACCTGCAGCCAGACCATCAGCCTTAACTACGATAGGTGCCCCTTTCTCACGGATATAGGCCAGGGCAGGCTCAATTTCGGTGAAGTTGGCATAATCTGCGGTTGGGATTTCATGGCGGGCCAGGAAATCTTTGGTAAAGGCTTTCGATCCTTCCAATTGAGCGGCAGCAGCACTGGGGCCGAAAATGCGTAGCCCGGCTTCGCGGAAACGGTCTACCACGCCAGCCACAAGAGGTGCTTCCGGTCCAACGATGGTCAGGTCAATGGCGTTATCGCGGGCAAAATTTACCAGGGCATCCAGGTCGGACACACCGATGGCTACATTCTGCATTTTGGTTTCATTGGCGGTCGCGGCATTACCGGGAGCTACGAAAATCTGGCTCACCTGTGAGTCTTGTGCGACAGACCAGGCCAGAGCATGTTCCCGTCCGCCGGAGCCGATGATTAATACATTCATGTCAAAATCCTTTAAGCGTTAACCCTGCAAACAGCAGTCGGGCCAGCAAACTGGCCCGATATCTATCAGTGACGGAAGTGGCGCATGCCGGTAAATACCATGGTCATGCCGTGTTCGTCGGCCGCGGCAATGACCTCTTCGTCGCGCATGGAACCACCTGGCTGGATCACCGCAGTGATGCCTGCTGCTGCCGCGGAGTCGATACCATCACGGAACGGGAAAAACGCATCCGATGCCATCACTGAACCTTTGACCTCCAGGCCTTCGTCAGCGGCTTTGATACCGGCAATCTTAGCACTGTAGACGCGGCTCATCTGGCCTGCACCAATACCGATGGTCTGACCATCTTTGGCATAGACAATGGCGTTGGATTTGACGAATTTAGCCACTTCCCAGCAGAACAGCAGATCATGAATCTCCTGTTCACTAGGCTGTTTCTTCGTCACCACCTTCAGTTGGGATGCATCGACGTGACCGAGGTCGCGATCCTGTACCAGCAGGCCACCATTGACGCGCTTGTAGTCAAAGCCATGAGCGCGCTCAGCTTCCCATTCGCCACAAGCCAGCAGGCGGACATTAGGTTTGGCCGCGACAATATCAGATGCTTCCTGGCTGACACTGGGGGCAATGATCACTTCAACGAACTGACGTTCAACAATCGCTTTGGCAGTGGTGCCATCCAGTTCGCGGTTAAAGGCAATGATGCCGCCAAAGGCAGATGTTGGATCGGTTTGGTGCGCGCGGTTATAGGCGGCCAGAATATCTGGACCTACAGCAACACCGCAGGGATTCGCGTGTTTAACAATCACACAAGCGGGTTCGCGAAAGGATTTTACGGATTCCAGTGCAGCATCGGTATCCGCTACGTTGTTGTAGGACAGGGCTTTACCCTGTAGCTGGCGGGCGGTTGCAACGGAGGCTTCCGCCGGGTCCGCTTCGACATAAAATGCAGCGCGCTGATGCGGGTTTTCACCGTAGCGCATCTCCTGCACTTTATGGAATTGGGTGTTGAATGTGCGCGGGAAGTCAGCTGCCTGATCTTCTTCGCCTTCGACAATCGCGCCGAGATAGTTGGCAATCATGCCATCGTATGCCGCGGTATGTTCAAATGCTTTGACAGCCAGGTCAAAGCGGGTGGCCTGGGTCAGGCCGTTGCTTTGGTCCAGCTCTGTAATCACGGTGTCGTAATCGGAAGCATTGACAACGATGGCAACATCTTTGTGATTCTTCGCTGCAGAGCGCACCATGGTTGGACCGCCGATATCGATATTTTCAATCGCCATAGGCAGGTCGCAGTCGGGTCGGGCGATGGTTGCCGCAAACGGGTACAGGTTGACTACCACCATGTCGATTGGGCGAATACCATGCTCATTCATGATCGCATCATCCTGACCACGTCGCCCGAGAATGCCGCCATGCACTTTCGGGTGCAAGGTTTTGACCCGGCCATCCATCATCTCTGGGAAACCGGTGTAATCGGACACCTCTACCGCAGGAATTGAGTTGTCCTGCAGGAGCTTGAAAGTGCCTCCGGTGGAGAGAATTTCAACACCGCGCTGGGTCAGTGCCTGGGCAAATTCAACAATGCCGGTCTTATCGGATACGCTGATCAGCGCGCGGCGGACAGGGGTTAAACGAGTGGTCATGAATCAGACTCCAGAACTTGTATAAAGAGGATTAAAGCAGGCCGTATTGCTTGAGCTTTTTACGCAGGGTGCCGCGGTTTAGCCCCAGCAATTGAGATGCTTTGGTCTGGTTGTCTTTGGTGTAAGCCATAACCGTCTCAAACAGTGGTGCTTCGATCTCTGCCAGCACCATCTGATATACGTCAGTGACGGGCTGACCATCCAGCTGACGGAAATAGTTGTTCAGGGACTGCTCAACGTTGTCACGCAGGGTGCGATTATTATTCTCTGAGGCGTTTGATACCAGGTTCGGATGAGTGATCTCTTTATATTCCACGGTACTATTGGTCCATGTCTTCAAGCGGCAACAACGGCGTCGCGCACACGATTGAAATATTGTTCAATGGCGCTTACCTGATCCGCTGCGGTTTCTAGTTGAAAAAACTTTTGTCGAAAAACTTTGCCCTCGGGCTGGTCTTGCAGATACCAGCCAACGTGTTTACGGGCGATACGCACACCCATGTGCTCACCGTAGAAAGCGTGAAGTTCACATAGGTGCTCAAGCAGTAAACTCTTTACTTCAGTCATCGGTGGTGGGGGCAGCATTGTACCGGTTCGCAGGTAATGATCAATCTCTCGTAGCAACCAGGGGCGTCCCTGAGCACCACGGCCAATCATTACTGCGTCACAGCCGGTATGTTGTAGAACTTTGGCTGCTTTTTCCGGCGAAGTAATGTCACCATTGGCGAACACCGGGATGGATACGCTTTCCCGGATCTGGGCAATGGTGTCGTACTCTGCTTGGCCGGTGTAGCCACAGCTGCGGGTTCGGCCATGTACGGCCAGTGCCTGAATACCGCTGTCTTCTGCGATACGGGCGATGGTGGCGCCGTTACGGTTGGCTGGATCCCAGCCGGTACGGATTTTCAGAGTGACCGGCAGGTCAACACTGGCAACAACGGCTTCGATGATCTGTTTTACCAATGGCTCATCTTTTAGCAAGGCTGAGCCTGCTGCACGGTTGCAGACTTTCTTGGCTGGGCAGCCCATATTGATGTCAATAATCTGGGCGCCCCGGCGTGCATTCCAGAGCGCCGCGTCAGCCATCATGGCTGGATCGCCACCGGCAATCTGCACTGAACGAGGTTCAGGCTCGCCATCATGATTCAGGCGTTGTGCTGATTTGCGGGTGTTCCATAAGCGCGTATCTGAGATCACCATTTCAGAGACCACAAGTCCTGCACCCATACGTCGGCAAAGCTGACGAAACGGTCGGTCAGTCACGCCTGCCATTGGTGCCAGGATAACCTGACTATCAATGGTATAGGGGCCGATTGTGAACATGCAGATTCCCTGAAAAATGGTCAAACAAACCCTAGGCACCACAGTAGGTACCGGGCGTAAATAAGCTGTTTGGGAGGCCGGTTATAATACCTGTTCGGACATCGCTGTCCAAGGATTTTCTGATGATTTTTTGAGCGATTTAGCGCCCGTGTCGATCCGCTGGCAGTATTTCCAGTTGGTAACTGACTGCCCGATTTCCGGGGGCGGCAATATCCAGGGATAACTGGATGGGTATACTGCTGGGAATTAACGCTGTCGCGGCATCTTTTGCCAGGTAATCTCGGGGCTGGAATGTGCGGCTGGCTACCGTTCGCCCACGCAGATCAGAGAAGGTCAGTTTTAATGCCGGGTAGGGTTGGTTGAAGTTTGCATGATTCAGCAGGATAAAGCTTACCCGGATCAAGTCCTGATAGCGGGGGTGGGGTTGAATAGCTAGTTGTGGGTTGCTGAGTTGACTTAGATCCTGGCGTTGTAGGAAATCACAGCCGGGACATAGCCAAGTATAAAATGGCCGTAAATTATCGTTGTAGGCCAATTCAAAACGTTTGAACCAGAGATACTGCCCGGCCAGTAAAACACCGGTAAGCAGGCAACCGAAGAACAGGGTAAGCACGGGTTTAAGGTTGTTGCTAGGCCGGTGCTTGTTGAGGGTTATGGGCTCTGGCGTAATGACCGGGATGGTCAGTGTCCTTGGTTTTTCGGTTGCAGATACATTCTCAGTTTTTGCATTGTCCTCAGCTTGTGGCTGTTCGGGTGACGCCATACCCTGATCTGGCTCTGGCTCTGGCTCTGGCTCTGGCTCTGGCTCTGGCTCTGGCTCTGGCTCTGGCTCTGGCTCTGGCTCTGG
>NZ_JBLYIF020000011.1:0-42460 GCF_048548695.2 Pontibacter sp. JAM-7 | reverse complement strand
CCTACGGATAGTGAACTTGCAAGTAATAATGAAAAGATAAGTATTTTTTTCATGTTATGTCCTTATTTACATATAACGCTTGCAGCAGCGGACGCGTAGCGAGCTTGCGAGCGAAGCGTTCCTGCTGACTGCGATTGTTAAGTGGCTGTTCAAACCAACCACTGATATAAGCCTACGCTGCCTAAAATAGGTATTATGACCATTAGCGCTAATACCCCAAGGCAACCATTTCCCTGCCTTTGCATCGGGGTATGCTCTTCCCGTGGATTATCCTTTAACCACTGAAGGTGGCAAGCTCTACAGTAAAGTTTAGTGAACCCATTATTCCAAGCTTGGATAGTCCGTGAGTCATGCTCAGCTACCGTCCTGCAACGTGAGCAATGAAACGATTTTTCTTTTGGCTTTTTCTGCCGGTTTAAAATGAGAAACGCTATTACCGCAGGAACACCAAAAGGCCATGAACTTTCTATTGCGTTCGTTCGATAAAACTCAAACCCTCCGGCAGCAAGCGATACTAAAACCACCAGAACTAAAATGTAGTCAACGGCATTTTTTCTTGGTGGTTCAGTCCGTACGGTGCGTTTTTTTGAGGATGAGTGGAAGCCTTTGGAAACACCTTCGATTACTACACCTTTAGCTTTGAGCCTTTGTTGAGAGTCACGCATTGGCTCGTAAATCACGCTATCGCCGATTTGAGGTCTGCGGGCGTTAGTCTTGACGCTAGACACATGGAAAAACAATTTTTCAGAACCGTCATCGGGCTGTATGAATCCAAAGCCCTTATCATCTTTCCACTGGGTAATTTTGCCTTTCATAACTATCTAGCTACTCCTTGCTAGGGTCTAAGCCATTTAACGCCGAGTTAACGGGCCGGAAAACTGCGCAGCAGTTTGGAGGTCCGAGCCCGCAGGGCTGAAGTTGAACGCTTTGTTAGCCTTTTGCACTTGGCAGTACTACTGGAACCGAAAACTTAATGCGTGAATGGCTTGATGTTTCACCATGTGACGCTCCCTGAGAACCAAGGCCGACCGCACCTAAGTAAACGCCAATGCCACCCTTTGTGTCTGTACCTGCCGTTTCTGCCAGAGCGATATCAAAATCGATCATGGCTACAGGCATGTCATTTTCGTTGGTTACTACTTTATTTTCTTTGACGTGGCCATATAACCGCATTGTGCCAACACTACCGCCAAGCTCTGAAGCAGCTTCGCTCGCTTCTGCCACTCCACTAACTATTTCCGTCAATGCAGTTTTTATAAATTCTTGAAGTTCCATGCGATATTTCCTTTGTAAGGCTAACGCCGAAAATAAGCGGCGGCCCGACAGGGACGTCCGGTGGAGGCCGCAGGCCGGAACGAACTTAATTGATTTGTTAAGTGGCTGGACATTCACCGCCCCATGTATCAGTCGGCACACTGGCTAGTTCGCTGGGAGCCGGGAATGCTTTCTTGAATGAGAAAGCCTCCGCGGTTGGGCCTTGCTCTCGCAGAATGTTCAGCTTTTGCGCTGCTTCTTCGACTGACGGATTGTGACCGGCAGGCACCCACCAAAGAACCATGTATGCCTCACCCATTTTGTGGAACCACTCTTTCTTGCGGCGCATGATCTCGATGTGAGCGGACCGATAAACAAAGTTGTGCAGAGCCTCGACCGATTCCCAGACAGAGAGATTCACGATCTTATCGGAGCCAAAATAATCAATACCGGTAGCATCACCCTCTTCGGTTTGTAGCCGCCAAACAAAACCTGGCGAGTGATCTGCTAAAGCATTGATCCTATCGAGGTTCGCGACGAAATCCGAAAGCTGGGGCGAATCGATTGGAGCCAACAGCGTAGCTATGTTGAGTTGCGCAATCTGATACTTACTCACAGTTTCCTCCCTGAAAACACTTAACATTTTAATAACGAGCCAGCGCGTTTTTCTGCCGCCGAAGAAAACAAAAAAAGCTGTAACAATCTGAATCTAAATAGTTTTTAGACAACACTGCCATTTTCTTCCGCTAAAAACGAGCATGCGCGTTTTGATGAGTGACTGTGCGCATAAGCTCGCACAGCCAAATCCCTAAGTGCCTAATATCTAATCAATTTATATAAAACGCAAGGATAAAAACGCGCCATGAGAGGCATTGAAATGCGCGCATAAATTGGACTTATCCAGATATACTGTATATATATACATGTATTGTTGTCATTTTATACACAGGGAGTGTGGATCATGTCGAGCAGCCCATTCATAAGTTATATCAGACAAGAAATTAGGTTACGTGGTTATAGCATGCGTACCGAGAAGACCTATCTACATTGGATTAAACGGTATATTCGATTTCACAAGCTGAGGCATCCTTCAGAACTTAACGCCTCCCATGTACGACTCTTTCTTAGCTCTCTCGCTAATGAGAATCACGTATCTGTCAATACCCAGAAATCAGCTTTGAATGCACTGGCATTTCTTTACCACAAAGTGCTCAAAGTAGAACTTGGCGACTTAGAGTTTCAACATGCAAGGCAGTTTAGAAGGATTCCAACTGTGTTAACCGCATCCGAAGTATCAGTGTTGCTATCGAAGATGGAAGGTAGAGATTGGCTGATTTTTTCACTGCTGTATGGAAGTGGAGTCAGAGTCTCTGAGTGCCTAAGGCTCAGAATTCAAGATATCGATTTTTCTAATTGCTCATTAACCGTAAGAGATGGCAAAGGAGGCAAGGATAGACGAACACTCTTGAGCAAGTCTTTATATCCTGCGCTTCAAGATCAAATCGCGGAATCTTTAAAACTGCAGGAAAAGGATAATGTAGAAGGCGTTGGCCCCTCTATGCCTCATGCTTTGGGAAGGAAGTACCCTAATGCATTCAGGCAACCTGCATGGATGTTTTTATTTCCCGCTTCGGGGTTATGTCATCATCCCATCAGCAACCAAATATGCAGGCATCACCTGCATGATACAGTCCCACGGAAGTCACTTAAAAAAGCTCTCATGGCTGCTGGCATCCGTAACAAAAGGGTAACCTGCCATACATTCAGGCATAGTTTTGCTACTCATCTACTGGAAGCTGGAAAAGATATTAGAACTGTACAAGAGCTACTAGGGCATAGTGACGTAAAAACGACTCAAATTTATACACATGTCATCGGTGAAAAATTTGCCGGGACTTCTAGCCCACTGGATCAATTAGTGATTTGAGTATCTGCTACTGGCACACAGCGGAAGCACCAGTTATTGTGCCAAAATCAGCAAGGGAAAAGGTCAGAAGTACAATAATTAGAGAGGAAAAGCGGCATTGAAGAAAGAGTGCTTTATGCTTCTGAAACACCGAGGTCAGTTATCCGATCACCGAAAAAATAAGCTGACGGCTGCTTCATTCACTATTCAACTTATGGTGGATTCCAAGCAAATATTTTACTACCCAAAAAAGCAGCCATATTAGCATCCAGCCGCCCAGACTGAGGCATGCCACTGCCCATCAGGGCGCAGCAACTAAGGTGAATTCAGTGCTGGCCAGTTCCAGTCCATTCACCCGGATTCTGACGTTGTGCAAACCTGGATAATGGCGGCGTGTACTCATCTGACGAAAGCTCTGGCGGCAGGTAATCGTGGTCTGGTTATCGGCAAAATGTTTTGAGCGTACCTGAAAGGCCTTGGCACGGCGTCGGCCATTGGCTTTCATGTAGTCAATCAAATATTCCACCCGCAACTGACCCAGTTCCGCCTGTTCAGTGGCCAACTGAAAGCTGAATTCCAGGGTATCGCCAATGCTCAGGCGCTCGCTGCTTAACTGCAGATCCACCACTGCCACATGCGATGCATCCTGTAAATCAAACAAGCGCAGTGCCCTGACATCTGCCTGCTTCAACAACGTACGGCAGGCATGGCGCAGCAGCCAGTCTGTATCTTGATGCTGATCCAGCCTGGCCCTGCACCAGCACAAGACGAGATCCGGATGATCCTTGGTAATATCGTTCAGATTGTTCGCCACACTGCGCCTGACATACAGGCTGGTATCCTGTTTCAGCTGATCCAGAATGGGCAGTAATGGCTCAGGATTTTGCCTCAGGTCTTTCAGTTCAGCCGCCCAGGGTAATCTGGGACGGCAACCTTCAGATGCCAGCCGCCGGACATGTTCATTCTCGTCGTCGCACCAATCCTGCATAATCGCCAGCATGCGGGTTTGGTCCTGTTGCAAGAAGGGGCGTACCGCAAACTCTGCAGTGGAGAATCGTGTCATCCAATGCAGGGCTGCCATGGACGTGTCCCAATCCTGCAGGCCATAACACTGAATAAAATCGGGAAAGATCACCGCCGGATAGCCGGAAAAGTGCGGCGCCACCTGATTAAGAATTGCCACTGCATCGGCATAATCTGGCGGCAGATGGTGCCGCAGGCACTGTGTGATATGGCGCATGCGCGCCTTTAAGGCCAGATCGTCCCAGCCCTCCGACAATACCGCATGACTAAAGGCATCCACTGTGAATGCCGGAAAAACTGCCTGCACCCGGCCCGCCAGTTGGGTAACAAATTCAGGGCTGTAGAGGTCTTTCAGTGGCTCAGCCATGGCGTGTTCACATCAAACGTAAAACAGGTTCATCCAGTGCCGCCAACTGCTCACGCAGCTCAAGGATATGTTCACTCCAGTAGCGCACACTGTTAAACCACGGAAAGGCCATCGGAAATGCCGGGTCGTGCCAGCGCCGCGCCAGCCAGGCAGCGTAATGCAGCATTCTCAGGCTGCGCAGCGCCTCAATCAGATGTAACTCACGCGGCCGAAAATCATAAAATTCATTATAGCCATCGACGATCTCAGACAGTTGCAGGGTTTGTTCTTCCCGACTTCCGGAAAGCAGCATCCAGATATCCTGAATCGCCGGTGCCATGCGACTGTCGTCCAGGTCGACAAAATTCACCTGATCATCGCGCCAGAGAATATTGCCGGTATGACAGTCACCATGGACGCGGATCAGCTCCTGACTGCCGAATTCGGCCAGGCGAGCATCAATTTTCTGTAACAGGTCACGCGCCAGAGAATCATAGGCGGGTTTAAGTTCAGCCGGAATAAACTGCTCGCTGACCAATGCCACGCTGGCATGACCAAACGACTGGCTGTCCAACACCGGACGATGTTCATAGGGGCGACTGGCCCCAATACTGTGAATGCGCCCCAGCATTCTGCCCATTTGCAGTAGATGGTCCGGATTGGACAGTTCAGGTGCATGGCCACCCCGACGCGGGAATAACGCAAAACTTAAACCCTGATAGTGAAACAGGCTATTGCCCTGCTCATCCCGTATGGGTGCCACGACCGACAACTCATGCTCCTGCAGCTGGAAACAGAAATCGTGTTCCTCTTGAATCTGCGCATCACTCCAGCGTTCCGGGCGGTAAAATTTGGCAATCAGCGGAGCACTTTCTTCAATGCCGACCTGATAAACACGGTTTTCATAACTGTTTAAGGCCAGAAAACGCCCATCACACCAGAACCCTTTAGCTTCAATGGCATCAAGTAAAAAAGACGGGGTTAGGATCTCAAAGGGATGCGGATTACCAGACATCAGTCTATTCCTGAAAAATGAGTCGCCAGACTACGTGCTCTGACTACACCCTGCAAGTAGAGACCGGTGCCGCAGCTTGGTATAGTGAGGCCTTCCGCAACCGGCGCACAGAGAGCATCAATGGCAGGTTCACTTAAAGACCAGTTACTCAAAGCTGGCCTGGCTGACAAGAAAAAAGCCAAACAGATCGACAGTGAAAAACGCAAGCAGCAAAAGCAGCAATCCAAAGCGCGTAAATCTGGCCAGCAAGTCGAGGATAATAACCTCAGCCTGCAGGCTAAACTGCAGGAAGAGCGTGAGCAAAAACGCCAACATGACCGTCTGCTAAACCAACAGCGTGAAGCAGAGAAGCGCGAGCGGGAAATTACCGCCCAGTGCCGACAGATGATTCAACAGCAGCAGATTACACTGCCGGGCGATGCCGATGTTGGTTACAACTTCGTGTACGATAAAAAGATTAAAAAGATCTATGTCACTGATGCCCTGCAAAAACAGCTGAGTCGCGGCCAGCTTGCTATCGGGGTGCTGGATGAGTCTTTCTATCTGGTGCCGGATAAATTTGCCGATAAGATTGAGCAGCGTCGTCCCGACATGGTGATCCGGATTCAAGCAGAAGAAACAGTCGATGAGGATGACCCCTATGCCGACTTTAAGATCCCCGATGACCTAATGTGGTAAGCCGCTTCTCATAAGGATTTAAACGCCGATGGACTTCAGTATTTTTGAGCAGTTTCTGGTTGTCCTCTGTGGGGCCATTGCCGCCACCACCATTTTTCGTCGGATTAAACAGCCCCCGCTCCTGGCTTACCTGTTTATTGGCCTGCTGGTCGGCCCCTACAGCTTTGGTTTAATCAAGGATGTGCACAGCATTGAGTTGCTCAGTGAGTTGGGCGTGGTATTTTTGCTGTTTATGCTTGGCTTGGAGTTTTCATTCGCCCGAATGATCACCATGGGCAAAACCGTGTTTGGCCTGGGCAGCGCCCAGGTATTGATCACCTCGCTACTACTGATTGGCTTATCTCTGGCCGCAGGGCTACCACTGACATCTGCACTGGTGCTTGCCGGTGCCTTATCCCTGTCCTCAACAGCGGTGGTCAGCCGCGAGCTGATCAGACGTAACCAATTAGATACTCCCCATGGCGAGCTCTCCATCGGTACGCTGATTTTTCAGGATCTGGCTGCGGTGGTTTTCCTTATATTGATTCCCGCGCTGGGCAGTACCGAGACTCAGATGACCGCGGCAACACTCACGCTGAAGCTCCTGGAAGGTGCACTGCTACTGGTGGTTCTGTTGGTAGTTGGCCGCATTGTCATGCCACTGCTGCTGCAGGAGTCTGCCCGTTCTGCATCCAGTGATGTATTTGTACTCACCTCCCTGGCCGCAGCCCTGCTGGCCGCCTGGATCACCCATGCTGCAGGCCTGTCCATGGCATTGGGAGGCTTCCTGGCAGGCATGATGCTAGGGGAAAGCCACTACCGCTATCAGTTAGAAGCCGATATTCGACCATTCCGTGACCTGCTGCTGGGACTGTTTTTTGTCTCGGTAGGCATGCAGCTCGATCTGTACAGCCTGCAACAGCATTGGTACTGGATACTGCTGCTCACCGCTGGGCTTATCATCTGCAAAACCCTGCTTATCACGCTACTGGGTCGATTGCTTAAAATGGACCCTATCTCCTCACTTAAAGCGGGGCTGTGCCTGAGTCAGGGGGGAGAATTTGGTTTTGCGCTGCTGGCACTGGCATTAGGCAACCAGGTCATCGATCCACAACTCAACGCTCTGGCGACCGGGGTGATTGTATTAAGCATGATGCTCACCCCTATCTTGATGAATCACACTGATCGTATTGCGCATTGGCTGCACCCGAAGGCAGCAGCGGCTACCGAAGAGTTTCAGGTTGATAGCCTGCACCAGGCCGGAGAAAGCCTGAGTAGCCATGTCATTATTTGTGGTTTTGGCCGTGTCGGGCAGGTTATTACCCGGTTTCTGGACCAACTTAACATCCCGTATATCGTTATCGATAACGATCCGTTACGTGTTGCAGAAGCCTCCACTGCGGGTGAGCGGGTCTGTTATGGCGATGCCGAAAGGGCCGACATTATCGCCGCTATCGGCGGTGACCGGGCCCGTATGCTGATTCTGACTTTTCCCGAACACGAGACCTCGCTCGGTGCACTGAAACACCTGCGGCCACGGTTTCCTGAACTGCCTATTCTGGTGCGAACCCGTGACGATAGCGCGCTGGACCTGTTTCAACGCCAGGGCGCAACTGAAGTTATTCCAGAAGCACTGGAAGGCAGCCTGATGCTGGTCAGTCATATTTTATCGATCCTTGGTGTACCAGCCGAAACCGTAGCCCAGCAGATCAATCAGGTAAGATCCGAGCGGTATCAGCTGTTACATGGATTTTATCATGGTGGCCAATCCCAGAAGAGCGACGCGGAAGGCCACATGAAAGAAGTGCTGCATCCGGTGCCTATCTCTCAATCCAGTTATGCCTGCAATAAAACCCTGGGCGAACTGGGTCTGAGCCCTCTGAATGTTACCGCCGCGATGATTCGTCGCCAGGACCACTCGGAACATTCACCTACCGATAGCACGCTGCTTTGTGAAGGCGATATCGTCATTCTGCAAGGGTCCGCAAATGATATTGAAGCCGCAGAAGACCGCTTATTAACCGGTTAATATACCCGGTTAATAAGCTTCCACCGTCTATTAATCTGACTCAACCTGAGAAAACGCCGCAATTGGCGTTTATTTCTGTGCATCAACCACTTGTAAACAACTGTTTAAAATGCAACCTGAAACGATTTCATAGCGTATTCAGCAACCTATATCAGCGCCGATAGCCTGCCTACCACGACACAGAGGATTATCAGGTGCAAATTCCAACGTTGCCCACCGGCTTTAACCCGGTACTGCAGCAACCAGAACAGCAGAATACCCCCCAGTCCAGCGCGGCGACAGCCACGTCACTGGGTAGCCTGTTGGCGCGCCTCGCCGCTCATATTCCCGGCATGGAAGGCACAACATTTAATACCTTGTCCGCCGCTGACTATAGCCCGCGCAAGGTTGCAGAGCGCATCGCCGGCTTTGTTGCTGATGGGCTGCAACAGGCACGCAACAGGGGTGCGGACCAAACCGAGCTCAAAGCCCTCTACCAGTCAGCACAAGCTGGGTTTGAGCAGGGCTATCAGGAAGCGCAGGATATTCTGCAAGGCTTAACCCATCTGACCGAGGCCTTAAAAAACTCGCTGCAGGAAACCTATAACCTGACCCAGGCCGCCCTTGATGAGCTTAATCCGTCCCTGCAGACCGGGAGCCATTTTAACGCGATCAGCAGTGCTGAGCGGTTCGCCAGTGCGCAAGCCTTCTCGATGGAGATCATGACCCGCGATGGCGACCGGGTCACCATCGATTTCAGTAACAACCTGAGTCAAAGCCAGATCCTGGCCTCGGTAAATACCGACAGTTATCAGGTCGAAGCAGCTGGCATCGAAATCACCGCCAACAGCCAATACCATTTCTCAGTTGTCGGTAACCTGAGCAGTGCTGAATTAGCGTCAATTCAGGCGCTGGTTAGCGAGATTGGTTTGATCGCAGATGACTTCTTTAATGGCAACCTTCAACAGGCATTTGATCAGGCAGTGAATCTGCAGATGGACAAATCCCAATTGATGGACTTGAATGTAAACATGAGTCAGTCACTGACTTACAGTGTGACCAGTGTTTACAGCAGTATTCAACAGATGGAGCAGCCGACAGATCATCCTGGCAGACACCTGGGGCAAATTAAGAACAATCTGGATAGGTTTATTAACAGCCCCAAATTGGATTTCTTACAGGATATCAGGGCCTTCAGTGCTGAATTGCTCGACAACCTGATACAGCAGGACAACCGGTACAGGCTAAGTGACACGGCTCAGCAACAACTGCTGGCACGTAATGCAGCATTAATGGAATTACTCATAGCACCCTCAAATCAGGAGAGCGCGAACGTTTAGTCCCCCCTTCATAAGCGTTCGTCTGTCTTTCAAACCGGCCCAAGTGGCCGGTTTTTTTATTACAAACGCGAAAAGAGGTATTTTTCCCGCTTCAGGTTGGCAGGGGTGAAACCCAATGGCGTTAACTGTTTGACAGCATCATCCACCATCGCCGGATTACCGCACAGGTAAACACGGTCGTGTTCGGTATTGGGTTGCAGGTCAGCGAATTGCGTCTGCACATAGCCGCGGACTTCGTCCTCAGCAGCCGCTTCTGCCTGACTGTAGCAAGCCCGAAAACAGAAATTATCATGCTCATCCGCCATCTGCCGAAACTCGTCGGCGTACAGCAGCTCTGCCGGATTCTGTACCCCCAATAGGAGTACAACCTGCAGTTCTGGTTTCGCCTTCAGGCGCTCAGATAACTGTGGCAGCATGGCGCGGTAAGGTGCCACACCGGCACCTGTAGCGATCAGTAAATAACGGGCTGGGTCCTGAGGTGGCAAGATCAAGTTACCAAACGGGCCACTGGCAGAAACCTCAACTCCGATCTCCGCCTGACGAAAAAATTCGCTGGCATGACCACCTTCAATCAGCGTGGCAGTGATCCTCAGCTCGCGATTTTCACGGATGTTGTGACAACGATTGGCAACACTGTAACTGCGGGTCTTATTTGCCGCGGCTTCAGGTAAGTGGAATGAAAAAAACTGCCCCGGCACATAGGTGATGATGCCGTTATCCGGCCGCCGGAAACACAGTTCAAGGCTGCTGGCGGATACACTATGCTTTTCTACCAGTTGCAGGGAAAATTGATTTTTCTGCAGCACCTGACTGCCTCCTTTTGTCAGACATATGCAGTTTGGTCAATTCCTATGCCATCGAGTTCCAGTTATCTGGCATAACTGAATAACCCGATGTCAGTAGCCCAGTTCACTCGGATCGATGACAACGCCTAAGGAACGTTTTTCGATCATTTTGCCTTTACTGGTTTCTTTGTAACGAAACGCCACTTTCTTACCCAGCGGAATTTCCAATTCTTTCTCTGCCGTCAGATAAGAGTACTCTTCGCCTTCAATCAAGAGGTGATGAATATAGTACGGTGGCATTCCCACCCATTCAGTGAAAGGTCCATCAGTACGAACACTCTCCATAACGCCACGACCGGCGTTAGCAACAGCTTTTTTAAAACCACGACGGGAACCACGAAACTGACCGGCCATTACATTTCCTGTGCATCTTAAAATCTGCGCTCATTGTAGCGACCAGACGGGCAATTGCCAGTAGCAAACTTTCTCTTTAAGCTCAGCTCACGCAATGAATAAGCACCCCGCCATGTCGAAACTGCCTGTCCACACAATTCTGCCTGAACTGTTCAATACGCTGAAACACCAGGGTGACGCTATTTTACAGGCACCTCCAGGCTCCGGTAAAACCACCGCTGTGCCTCTATCGCTGCTGGCACAGCCCGGCCTGATCAAAGGCAAAATTCTATTACTTGAGCCCCGCAGGCTAGCTGCACGCAATGTCGCTAACTATATGGCACAGCAATTAGGGGAAGCTGCCGGTGAAACCGTGGGGTATCGTATCCGATTAGAGAGCCGGATCAGTCCCCGTACTCGCATTGAGGTTGTCACAGAAGGCGTACTGCTAAGGTTGATGCAGGATGACCCCAGTCTCGAAGCCTATGATCTGATTATTTTCGATGAGTTTCATGAACGCAGCCTGCAGTCAGATCTGGGGCTGGCCATGGTGCTGTATGCCCGTGAGCTGTTTCGGGAACACCAGGCATTGCGTCTGTTGGTAATGTCAGCAACGCTGGATAATCAGGCACTGCAAGCAGTATTACCAAACGCTTCGCTAATCACGGCAAATGGTCGCCTTTATCCGGTGGAGATCAAGTACCGTGACACCGCATTACATCCCGGCAGAATGGCGCTGTCCGTTGCCAACAGTCTGGTAGAGATCCTGACTGCAACCAGCGGCAGTGTGTTGGTATTTCTGCCTGGGCAAGCCGAAATCCGCGCGGTGGCAACGGCAGTCAGCGCGCAGCTCCGAGCCACAGAAAACTGTTTATTGATGCCGCTGTTTGGTGACCTTGATCTGGAAACCCAGCAGCAGGCTATCGCCCCTGCTCCGCCGGGCCAACGCAAACTGGTGCTGGCGACCAATATTGCCGAAACCAGTCTGACCATTGAAGGTATCCGGGTGGTGGTAGATAGCGGCTATTGCCGCGAAGCCCGCTTTGACCCCAATACTGCCATGACCCGGTTGCATACCCGGCGTATATCCCTTGCTTCCGCGACACAGCGCAGCGGACGGGCAGGACGACTGGAACCCGGGGTGTGTTATCGCCTCTGGTCAGCATCTCAACAGGCAGAGATGCCCGCACACCTGCCACCGGACATTCAGCAAGCAGACCTGGCATCGATGGCACTGTTACTCGCCAGCTGGGGTATACAACAAGTTGATGAGCTCACCTGGCTTGACCCACCGCCCAAAGGTGCCTGGACACAGGCACAAGCCCTATTGATTGAACTGGAGGCGATAACTCCAGACGGGCAGATCACGGCATTGGGCGAAGCCATGGCGCAATTACCCTGTCACCCTCGGTTAGCGCATCTGTTATTACGCGTCGGCGGGGATAACAATCTCAAAGTCGCCAGTGAATTGGCCGCGTTGCTGGCAGAGCGCGATCCCTTGCGCTCACAACAAACCGACATCGAAACCCGGCTTGACTGGCTGCAACAGACGCCTCGGGACAATAAAGGCATCTGGCACCGCCTGCAGCAACAAGCGAAACAGTTTCGTCAGCTAAGGCGCAAACTTGACGCTGCCGTCAGGCAGAGTGCTATTACCGAACCACTGCACCCGGGATTACTGCTCAGCCTTGCCTATCCCGATCGTATCGCGCAGCAACGCCAGCCCGGCGGGACTGAATATCTTATGAGTAACGGTCGGGCCATCAGACTGCAACCCGATGACCCCTTATGCCGTCAACGCTGGCTGGCAGTGGCATCAACCCGGGGACAGGCAGGCCAGCGTCAGGACCAGATATCACTGGCAGCACCACTGGATATCAAAGCCCTGGCAACCTGGTTTCCACAGCGGATTGAGATGCAGGAGCAGATCCACTGGGACAACTCTGGTAAGCGCATCATAGCCGACCGGGTGCGGCAGCTGGGGGCATTAACCCTGGATCGTCAGCGCATAGACAACCCCGATCCGGAACAGGTAAATCAGGCACTATTGGCACAACTGCGGAACGACGGGCTGGAGCAGCTGCCATGGACGCCTGAACTGCGCAACTGGCAACAACGGGTGCAATTTCTGCACACCCACGCACCAACGCAACATCAGCCACTGTGGCCTGACATGAGTGATGCCGCATTGATGGCAACACTAGAGGACTGGCTACTGCCATTTTTACAGGGACAACGCAGTTTTACTCAGCTGCCAGCCAAAGACTTTAAATCGGCCCTACAATCTTTACTGCCCTGGGCGCAGCAATCGCAACTCGAGAGCCTGGCACCGGAACGCATAGTCCTGCCCTCAGGCAGCCGAGCCAGTATCGACTACAACGAATCACCTCCCGTACTGGCCGCCAAACTGCAAGAGATGTTTGGCTGGCACACCAGCCCAACCGTTGGCTATGGCACACCATTAAAACTGCATCTGCTATCACCGGCACGTCGGCCAGTGCAGATCACCACAGACCTAGCCGGTTTTTGGCGGCAAACATATGCTGAGGTTAAAAAAGACTTGAAGGGGCGCTACCCAAAACATGATTGGCCCGACGACCCCTTAACCGCCACCGCAAGCCGAGGCGTCAAACGCCGTCCAAAACCCTGAAGCCTTTGCATAGTAACGCGCTGGCGTCTTCACAGGCGGAAGCATCTGGATTGGTTGCCAACCAACTGGCGAAGATTTCCCGCTCAATAGGTGGCAGATCAGCTACCGTAAACAAGCGCCCCTCGCGTAAAGCGGCTTCTACCTGCACCAGTGGCAATAACGCAACCCCGCCATTCAGCATGAGATAGTCCAAAGCAATATCGATCTGCGCTGTATGTAACACCGGCGCAACTGGCGGCAACCACCACTGCTGACTTGGCAGATTCAGTGACGTATCCCACTCCAGATGAACATAATCCTGATCAGTCATTGCCGTCAGACTTTGATCTGGTTGATCAGACACCAACTGCAACACAAATGTGCCCACTTTTTGGCTTTGAATATCTGGCAATTTGGGCGGATTAAATGACAGCACCATATCCAGTCGAGACTCAAGTAAACCTCGATGTAACCCCTGCCGTTGATCTTCCTCTGTGCGAAGGCACAAGTCAGGCCGCTGACAGATAAGGTGCAGTACCGGATTGCGCAGGCAGCTTTGCCAGAGAATGGCCGTGGCACCCAGTGTCAGTTGCTGACGTTGGTGGGCTACGCCACTGGCCTGCAAAGCCGTCTGCCAAGTGGATAAAATCGACTCGGCATAAGGCAATAGCCGTTCGCCCGCTGCCGTAAGCATGATATTGCCCCGCTTGCGCAAGAACAGCTCATGCCCGACCAACGACTCAAGTTGACGAATACGGAAACTTACCGCCGACTGAGTTAGGCAAAGATGAGTAGACGCCCGGCCAAAATGCCGGGTATTGGCCACCTCAAGAAAGGTGCGTAGCAACTCAGTATCCAAGCATTAATCCATCAAAAAAACTTATCTTCACGACAAAAAAGCTTCGTTTTACTCGACCGCTCACACTGACCATAATCCGCAAAAAACCGATCCTCGGTGTCGCAGGCCACAATCAGGCATTGGCGGAACAATAACCCGCAATGGCATAGACACCTAGCTGATTTTTATCTCTCTTTTGCCGCAAGAGGTGACAATATGCAACTGGATAAAGCACAAATCGTCAGCTTCTACGCCGAAACCGAATTTAAAGATGCCAAAAATTTTCCTTATGGGTTTAAGCGAAGCGGAGAATTCACGCAGCAACAGGCTGAGTTACTGTTGCATCATGGTCTGGCCTATCATGCCTTACATACGGGAGAGCGCAGCCCGGTGACAGCCGAAGAAAGTAGATTTCTTGAGTTTTGTCATGGCCTGCGTGATACCGAAACCAGTCATGAAAGAACCTGGCAACGCTACCTGGCTTTGTGTAACAAGCGGGCTCACCGCCCCGCCGTTAGCCTGAGTTCTGCCGCGCGGGAAAGTGCGCAGCACAGCCAAGATGCAGATTGGGATAACCTGTAACAAAAAGACCAGCCTAGGCTGGTCTTTTTTTTTCACTACAGAGCACTGCGGTTTACACCATTAAGATGCCAAGGTTGGGAGCCTGCTATATGACAGGTTCTTCACCTCATCGATCAAACGGCGCACTTCAGCCTCTGCCTCCTCGAGCAAGCGCAAATATTCTGCGTCTGCTTGTTGCAGATAGTTTTTACTACGAGATTGAACAATTGGTGTTGGAATATAGTTATTAGTTGAAGAGTCGAAATTTAGATGTTGAACAAAGGATTGAGTTGGAGACAAAGGAACTGTAATCACACTCATCAATGGCCACTCTATTTAGTTATTATGTATTTCATTACCCCTGACAGCCAAGTTACTGGCCGTTAGCGACAAGTACTTTAGTACAGTTTTACTCATCAGCAAAGATGAATTTACAAAATAAAACCTTTGTCTAATGCGCAGGGTCAGAATATTAAATCCAGACCATTAACGCTGACGAAAACCAGAGCTGAATCAACAAGATTGTTATGAACGCGAGGTAGGGTTAGGATAGGACTTAATCATAAGTCTGGTTCGAGAATTGATCGATGCAGTTGAGTAACCTTTACGTTATTGTTATTGAACCTTCCAACGTACAGCGACATATCATTCTTGCTCAGCTGCAGCAGATAGGTGTTACCCAAATAGAGGAATTTTCCTCAGCTGAGCCAGCACTTGAACGGATGCTAAGCATCACCCCTGATCTAGTGCTCTCCGCCATGCACCTGCCGGGGATATCAGGCACCGAACTGGTCAACCAGATGCGGGTACTGCCAGCATTGGAAATGGTCACTTTTATCCTGATCTCCAGTGAAACTCACTACCGCTACTTGGAACCAATCCGACAGGCGGGGGCCATTGCCATTCTGCCAAAACCCTTCACCGCCGATGATCTGGCCACTGCCATGCGCAGTACGCTGGAATATATCAGTGATGTTGAAACGGAAACCGACAATGAAGAGTACGATCATCTGAGAGTGTTATTGGTTGATGACAGCGCCATGGCATGTCGCTACGTGCAACAGATGCTGGATGGTCTGGGCATTGGCACCATTTCTACCGCCAACGACGGGGCCGAAGCACTGTCGCTGCTGCAGTCAGGCAATGGTTTCGACCTGATCATCACCGATTACAATATGCCAAATATCGATGGCAAAGAGCTGACAGAACATATACGGCAACATGGTGATCAACCGACAATTCCTATTTTGATGCTGACAAGTGAACAGAATCAAAGTCGACTCGCCGCTATCCAGAGTGCAGGGGTATCAGCCATCTGCAACAAGCCATTTTCCTATGGCACCGTAAAGTTATTGATTGAGCAGCTGATTAACGAACGGGATATTTAAGGCTACCACAACATCCAGGCGCTACGCTGACGCAAGCTTTTACGATGCGCCTGCCAGTCCGGGCAATAAGCAGCCACGGCCCGCCAAAACGCCGGGGAGTGATCAAAGTGTTCCAGATGGCAAAGCTCATGGATAATCACATAATCCTGTAACACGGGTTCGGCCAGCATTAAACGCCAGTTTAAAGCGACCTCACCCACAGCAGAACAACTACCCCAGCGCCGCTTATAGTCACGGACCTTCCACCCAGAGATGTTGGTTTGCATCTGCTGTTGCCAAAACTCCAGCCGTGAGGACAAATGCGCCGTCGCCTGACGTTTATACCAACGCTTAATCGCGGCGGTCACCTGCTCGACGTCTGTCAGCCTGGACGATGGTCCACACGCAACCTGCAATCGTGAACCAGAACGGCTGACATCTGTCCGATTACCGGCACGCCAAGTCAGCTCTAACCATTCGCCATTAAATGGCAGCCGGCCGCCCTGAACGATATCAATGCGATGGCTTTGCAGCTGTGACTGCTGCCGTTGTATCCAGGTCTGGCGCGCAACCAGCCACTGATCTATCCACGCCTGGCTCACCCCGTGTGGCACCCGCACGTTTACCCCTTCCGGGGTCACCTGCATGGACGCGGTTCGCCGTCGACTGTGAATCACAGTACACTTTATGGGACTGTCAGTGGTCATGCTGTTTCCTGTCTGAATCCAGACCGGCAGTATGACAAAATCGGCTAGGTAACAGAATGCCCAACATGGAAGATCTCTTGCAGCAAGTCCGTGCCTGCCAGCACTGTGCAATGTACTTGCCTTTAGGGGCCAACCCCGTGGTGTATGCCAGCCCATCTGCCCGGCTGCTGATTATCGGTCAGGCACCGGGCACCCGGGTACATGCCAGCGGTATCCCCTGGGATGATGCCAGTGGAGACCGATTGCGCAACTGGCTGCGGCTGGACAAGTCGACATTTTACGACACAACCAACATTGCCATTATGCCCATGGGCTTCTGCTACCCGGGCCGAGGCAAGTCTGGCGACCTGCCCCCACGCCCCGAGTGTGCTCCGTTATGGCACCGCGCCCTGCTGGAGCAAATGCCTGAGATTGGCTTAACACTCCTGGTGGGTAACTACGCACAGCGCTACTATCTTGCGGATACGGCTCTACTGAAACGCCACAACACCCTGACCGAGCGGGTGCGACACTTTACGCAAGCACCGCCGGGATTATTTCCCCTACCCCACCCGTCACCGAGAAACCAACTGTGGCTGAAGAAAAACCCCTGGTTTGAATCGGAGGTACTGCCCGAATTACGCCGCCAGGTTCACACTGCACTCAATTAAATTTTTGCCGACAATCTTTGACCAATTGTACAAACTGCTGTTTGAACTCTGGTTGTGACTGGTCGGCAAAGCGGATGTTTTCATACAGCTCAGACAACGCCGTCAACTCAGCTACAAGGTCATGCCGAATGCCTGACAAGCGCTTAAAGTACTGGCCCACTGTTTCGCCGGGCGCCCGCTGTAACCCCTGATGCGCTAATTGCTCTGACAACAGCCTTACCTGTCGATCCGTCATATCTTCCCGCTGCCGATTACGTGGCCACAGCTGGCGTAACATCACCAGACTGATAACCACAACAAACGGCAACAGCAGCAACATCGCCATTTTCCATACAGAGACATTGCCTAACAGGCTTTGCAGCAGGCCTTCCTGCTGATGGTGATAGTTCAACACCCAGCGTTGCCAGCCATAGTTGATTGCTTCCCAGCGTAACCGAATACTTGCCAACAGCCCGTCACGCCCCAAGGCTGGCCGCCCATTGAGAAAGCCATCCTGCCCAGCAAATAGCTGATCGGCTGACTGTTCAACCCGCTGCGGTGCCACGGCGGCAGTAGGATCAATTCTGACCCAGCCCTGCCCCTCAATCCAAGCCTCTATCCAGGCATGTGCATCATATTGCCGCAACGTGTAATACTGCTCAAAGGGATTAAACTCGCCACCCTGATAGCCGGTAACAACCCGCGCCGGCACCCCTGCCAGACGGAGCAGATACGCGGTTGCCGAAGCAAAGTGGCCACAGAAGCCCCGCTGGGTTGAAAACAGAAAATCATCGACACTGTTTTGGCCCAAAGGCGGGGGCCTCAGGGTGTACACAAAGCTCTCGGTATAACGCTGCAGAATTTTTGTTATCAGGTGCTCAGCTGTCAGCGCCTGCCCCTGCCAGGATTCCACCAATGCCCGCGACTGAGGATTGCCGGGCGGCACCCGCAGATAACGAGCGGCATCCTGCAATATATTGGCTTCACGTCTTAGGCCGGGTGTCGATTGCAACTGATACTGCTGCCGCAGCAGCTGTTTCTGAGGTGCCACCAGCGTGGCATCCTTGCGCAATTTAAGCTCTGCAGGAAATCCGGTTACCGATTCCAGCACAGGCACCCAGGTTTTCTGATTCGGCTCCAGAATCAGTTCATAATTCAACTTAGAAAGTTCGGGCGCCTGACGCGGCGCGGATGTCTCCAGTGCGCTTGATATTCTGGCGTTAAACCATTTTTTGCCATCGAAATCCGGCAGCACCAACGCTCGCCAATACAGAGACGACTGGGGCGGTTGCTCTGCAGCAAAACTCACCCGAAATGCCACCTGTGGCGAGCGCAGTAATTGGCTAATCGACCCCGGCCCCATGCTGTCAGACAACCCCGTGCGTGCCGTTGCCGGATCAAGCCTGACCTCCCAGAGCGCCCCCAACCTTGGCATGACCAGAAACAGCACCACCATTAACGGTAAGGCAGGCAACACAAAACCTACTGAACGCTTAAGGGAGTGCCAAAATGGTCGGTTAGTGCTGGTATAGAGGGTAGTGATCGCTGTTAAAATCACCACCAGCGTCAGCATTACATACAACGCGGTCCAGATACTTTGATCAAACAAGAACGCTGTCGCGGTGACCATCACTGCCACATAGAGCATCACCAGTGCATCGCGTCGCTTATACAGCTCGATCAATTTCAAACTAAAGCCGGCAATGAGCAACCCAACCGTGGTACTGATACCCGCACCCGCCCGGTAGCCGGTCAGCACAATCCCCAAAGCGATCATGACCAGCAATGCCCTGACCAGCCAGTGTGGAAAACCAAATCGCCCACGCCAGACAAGCAATCGCCAGCCAACACAAAACACCACGAACCCCGTCAACAGGAAAGACAGATGTATCAGATGCGGTAGTACCGCCAGCAGCACACTGAGCAACTGCCACAACAAGGCATTACGGCCAATATCCGGGCCACTGCGGCTCATACGGAGGCTCCTGCGCCGGGAAAACGCGCCAAAGCGTCTAATACCTGCTGGATGTGTGCAGCGCCACTGCCCGGCTCCAACTGATAATGCGGCAGTACCAGACCAAACTCCTGTCCGGAGCGGTGCCACTGCAAGGCCCAATAGCAGATCACACTCAGGCGCTGCTCCACCCCCAGCTCAGGCCAATCCTGCCAACTCAGCCACAACCGTCGATCCTGATGCTCCGGAAACTGTTTCAGCAACAGTTCGCCACGACGAGCATACTGCTTCCAGGCGATCTGACTGGGTGAAGCCCCTGGCTGATAAAGCGCGTAGCCCAAAAAATCATCGCCCCCCTGTTGCGCGGTTTCCGGCCCCTCCTGACCTGCACCCATTGCAGCAGGTGGACGCCCCTGTATCGGTTGCGGGTAAACCAACGCCTCCACTTCGGGGTCCAGCCAGCTCCAGGCTCGCAACAAACCAAAGGGATAAACCGTAGCCACACACAACAGACCCGGGCGGAACACGCCGCGCTGATAAGTCTGGCTATACAGTGATACCGAATGCTCGCCCTGCTCGACACTGACCAGTGTTTCAGTCTGGTCTCGCCAGTGCATAGCGATACTCTCTGCAGGGCGGCCATGGCGACTCAGCTGAAATTCACACTCAGCCAACTCCCCGGCATAGCAGGGGTATGCTTTGAGGAACCGTATCGATAACCCAGACAGGTTAAGGTAGGTGTAATGGATTGTCAGGACACCAATGGCGAGGAGGAAATACACCACACCGTGAATCAGGTTGTTCTGATAGTTGGTGGCAATCAAAAATAGCAGAATGCATACCAACAGATAACCCCAGCCAGCCACTGTGGGGAAGATAAAGATGTTTCTCTGACTCAGGTTAACCTGATGCCCTCTGGGCCGCCGGCGGGCCATCCAGCGATGAATCAGGGTGTCGTTGGTCCGTGCAGCGTGCAGCATCTCAGCCAACCACATCAACCTCGGTCAGTAGCCGCCGTGTCAGGGCCTGACCGCCGTGTTCCGCGTAGTCTTCAGCACTGCGCAGACGGTGACCGCATACGGGTCCAAGCAATTGTTGCAGGTCCTCTGGCACCACATATTGCCGCCCATGCATCAGTGCCCAGGTTTTAGCGCAGCTTAACAACGCTAAACTGCCTCGGGGTGAAATACCAAAATCAAACCCCGGCGCTTCCCGGCTATAACGCACTAGGCGTTGCAGGTAGTCAAGCAGACTATCAGACGCTTTGACTTCCTCGCAGGCCTGCTGGATACGCGCCAATTTCTCTGCATCAAGACACACGGGCAAGTCATCTATTTTACGCCGGGCATCCCCGCCCTGCAGCAGGGCCCGCTCGGCTTTAGCGTCGGGATAGCCGAGTTGGATTCGCATTAGAAATCGATCCAGCTGAGACTCTGGCAACGGGTAGGTACCGTACTGTGTTACGGGGTTTTGGGTCGCAATAACAAAGAAGGGGTTAGGTAAACTCAGCGTCTGCCGATCCACCGTTACCTGAGCTTCTTCCATCGCTTCGAGCAATGCGCTTTGGGTTTTAGGTGTGGTGCGGTTGATCTCATCTGCCAGCAGTAGCTGAGTGAAAACAGGACCTTGGTGAAATTCAAACTGGTTACTGCCGCTATCGAATACCGAAACGCCGATAATATCGGCTGGCAACATATCACTGGTGAATTGTACTCGCTGATACTCCAACCCCAGTACCCGGGACAGCGCATGGGCCAGGGTGGTTTTGCCCATACCGGGCAGGTCTTCAATCAATAAATGTCCACCACTGATAAGGCAAGTCACGGCGAGTCGAATCTGGGGCTCTTTACCATAAAGCACGGTACTGACCGCGCGAACTACTGCGTCTATTTCCTGCTGCATCACCGACTACGTTCCTTGCTGACTTCATTTTTAATAAGAGCACAGCTATTTTACGAAGTACAGGTAGCCGGTGGATCAGCCGCCGCCGTATTAACGGAAGCTCAAAGGAAGCGATGAACGATGATAATCGGCAAATTCTGAATAACAGGCCTCATCATGGGGGATGATTTGCACCAGATTGGCATGGTGAATACCGGCCCGGTGGCAGATATCATAACCTTGAGTAATGTTACTGCAGGTAACCACTTTGCCTGCATCATCCTTGATCAGCTCACGAAGATAACTTTTATCGCGCTGGAACTCGATCTCTATGACCATAGGCCCACATCCGGACTCAATGAAATTCACAGATTTCAGTTGCTGGGACTTCTGTAGGTCACTCAACTGATTGATATTCATAGATCACTCCTTTGCGCACAGTTTCGGACACGACTTGTCCTCTCAAACGAGCCGTACAACTTTAGTGTAGGCAAAGAAATATACTCCGGTCACAAAGCAGGCCGGATTTATAAAAACATTTTCAGCTAAAATCATGAAAATATTGATAATTTGGTTATAAGAACCACAAATAAAGTGACGGTCTATAGACAATAAAAAGCCGGCAAATGCCGGCTATTTGAAATCCGAATCACTAAAATCAGTGATCGCAGCCTTCACCATGAACATGTCCATGTTCCAGCTCATCTTCTGTAGCCGTACGCACTTCAGTCACTTCAACTGCAAAATGCAGTACCTGGCCTGCCAGTGGGTGATTGCCATCCAGAGTAACGCCATCTTCTTCTACTGCGACGACAGTCACCGGTTGCTGACCCCATGGTGCTTCGGCCATGAACTGCATACCCACCGCAATCTCTTCAACGCCCTGAAAGTTCGCACGATCAACTTTCTGAATTAAGTCTTCACGAATCTGGCCATATCCTTCTTCAGGCGTCACGCGCACATCCAGCTTGTCACCGGTAGTTTTACCTACCAGAGCATTTTCCAGCCCAGGAATAATATTTTGAGCGCCGCAAATAAATGGCAGTGGCTCCTGGCCCTGTGAAGAGTCGAGAACCTCACCGGCATCATTTTTTAATGTGTAATGGATCAGCGCGACGTGATTCTGTGCAATCTGCATATGATTTTCTCGCTTTTATTGGAGACGCGCCGCCGGGTCTGAGACCGGTTGAGTACTGCCAGCCTAATACGCTGTGCCGCTACGCCAGGTTAATTTAGGCGGCTATTTTAGCGCATCGGGAAAAGGAACCAAACCCACCCTATTTACGTAGCGCGAAAAACATACGCAACCACACTGAAAATGAGTTTTTTTCCTAGATCAATCGCTGAGGGCTTATGCTTAAATAATTGTGTAAAGCGAAGTACCCAAGCCTTATAGGAATCGATCCTGTTAATGCGCTTTTTAGCGCCGCTCGGAGAGTGCTTTAATTTCAGGAGGACACATGGAAGACGCTTGCACACTTTGTTATAACCTAGTGTTACAAAATCAGCCTCACCCAGCGTTGAAGAAAATCAGTCAGCTACATGACAGCTCACTGTACAAATGCTGTTGCTGCTACGCCTACCTGCACCATTATTCCAATCAGTGGGAAATCATGAGTGCCGGCAGTTATCACGGCAATCCATCTGGCGCTGAGTCAATCATGAAAACAGGCTAAGGCCGGGCGAAATAACGCCCAGCCACGCCCACTATTTAATCTGTCTTACTGATCAAACTCATCAGCTTCGACTCGGTTCCCGCCGCTTTCCTGAGCAACAAAAAGGTTTTGCCCTGCTCGGCCCAGCAGTGTATCTGCGGTTTCTTCTGCCCCAGCCATAGTTGCAACACCAACACTGACGGTGAAGTTCAAGTTTTGATCTTCATGTTGTACTGACACCTGTTGCAGCAGCTTGCGAACCCGCTCACCCGCTGCGATGGCATTGTCGAGCGGGGTTTCCGGCATCAGCATAATGAATTCATCTTCACTATAACGCGCGAGAAAATCGGAAGTTCGTTTGGTCGTCTCTAAGGCAGTTGCCAGTTGCTGCAGCAACTGATCTCCAGTATCCATGGAGTAGTTATCGTTTACCTGCCCCATATGATCTACGTCAATCAGCATAAGACTAAAGGGCGCATCATACCGCAACCCAAGGGCAACAGACTGTTCAATAACAGGCCTGAAAGCACGGCGGTTAAAACAACCGGTGAGGGTGTCGCGCTGGGTTTGTCCCGAAGACATACGCCGTAACGACTTCAGCTCAGTGATATCTTGCAGCGCGAGGATAATCTCATCTTCCGCCGCCAGGCAACGCACACGAAAAGCTACGGTTTGCGTAAGTCCCAACTGCTGCAGTTGAGGTGCGTGTTTAGGATTGAGTTCTAGCTCTTTAACGATGACTTCGCCACGGCTGGCAGCCTGCACCGCCATGCTAACCACGGCAGTCACAAAGGCTTTCGGAAACACCGCATCTAACTGTCGACCAATTAATGCATCCGGCTTAAGCCATTCACACTCTCCCGAGGAGCAGCCCAATATAACGCCGGGCATCTCCAGGATCAGAATGCTTTCACCGCAGGCCCCCAATAAGCCCTCATAACGACATTGAAGTTGCGACATACAACACTCCCCATAACAAGTCGTTTATTCAACAGCTTAACAGGAAGAAAAGCAATGCACAGCAGTGAGAAAATCAGAGCACAGCAGGACGCCGTGCTCTGCCTGAAATCAATCAGATAATGTAGTACTTCAACGGCGGAAAGCCGTTAAATTCAATCGAACTGTAGCTAGTGGTATACGCGCCAGTAGAGTACCAATAAACATGATCACCAATCTCCAGCGACAGCGGTAACGGATACATATGATTTTCGTACATGATATCCATACTGTCACAGGTAGGGCCTGCCAGTATCACTTCCTCTTCCGGGCCACCCCGGGAAGAACCAATCGGGTATTTGATCGACTCGCCCACCGTTTCAATCAAGCCATTAAACATACCAATATCGGTATACACCCAACGTTCCAGAGCGGTTGAAGACTTCCGGGAGATCAATACCACTTCAGATACGATTACTCCTGCATCACCCACCAGTGACCGACCCGGCTCAAGAATAATGCGTGGCACTTCTTCACTAAAATCTTCCTGCAAAAAACGTGTGATTTCCTGGGCATAAATACAAAATTCGTTGGTTTTCTGCAGATAGTTAGCCGGGAAACCGCCCCCCATGTTGATCATCTTCAGGCGGATATCATGCTCACTGTTCAAACGATCAAAGATAACCTTAACCTTGGCAATCGCCCCATCCCACACATCGATATCACGTTGTTGCGAGCCAACATGGAATGAGACACCGTAAGGGTCCAGTCCCAGATCACGGGCCAGCACATGCAACTCCACCGCCATTTCAGGGTTACAGCCAAATTTACGCGAGAGCGGCCAGTCTGCACCCTCAGAGCCATCGGTGAGCACCCGCACATACACAGACGAACCCGGAGCGTACTTCGCAATATTGCACAGATCCGCTTCAGAATCGGTAGCAAACAAACGCACACCACGTTCGTAAAAATAGCGAATTGCTGAGCGTTTTTTGATGGTATTACCATAACTGATGCGCTCTGGCGCCACGCCAAACTTCAATACTTTGTCCAGCTCTTGAGGTGAGGCAATATCGAAATTGGAGCCCAGGCTAGCCAACCGTTCAATCACTTCATTCGCGGGGTTTGCCTTAACCGCATAAAAGATTTCAGCATTAGGAAATCCAGCGTTCAGCTCGGTGTATTTAGTTTCAACCACACTCAGATCCAACGCCAGAAAAGGCGTTTCATGGACCTCAGAGAGTTCTGCAATACGTTGCACAGCATCAGGACTGAAATATTCCGGTAATTTCATCAGCGCGCTACCACAAGAAAAAGAGGTGGAAAAAGTGCTTTAGGTCGAACCTGCAGCGGGAGGGGTTAATTTTGTGGCGAAGTATATTGTAAACGTATTCCAGCGCAATCATTTTTTGCTGCAAAATATTCCTCTTTAAAGCAAACATCTTTAGCCAGATTCAACTTAAAACAGCGCACACCATACCAGCCACCGCCATACTGTTCTAACTCTTTGGTTGATGCACACACAAACAGTAAATATCCCTATAAAAAACAAGGATAGTACACCAGGCGCAGACGACAAAAACTCTGTATTAATCGGCGCGCAAATACTAGCGATCATTGTTTGATCACGCTAAAATGGCCTACCTTTCAGGCCGTGTCACGGCCATTGTTCTTTTGTCTAACCTTAGGCTTTCCAGTTCCGGAGAAATACTTGCAGTTTATGACTGAAGATCAACTTCATTGTCGTCTATTCGAATTATCTATTGAGCAATTAGAACAGCTGGAACAGCGCCTGCTTGAAAGAATCGAAGAGAAAAAAATAACACAGCAAACCCGCAAGTTGGTACCACCACAACCCGGGAATAATCTGGAGCTGATGGCCTCTGATCTGGGACTCGATATCAGCCGCCTGATGAAAGAAGTAAAAAAACGCAGTCGCTGAGATTCAGCGTTGCCATACACTCATGACACCAACCGGAAGACTCGTGGAACACCGGTTAATTAATTCAAAAGTGAAGGAAACAGGATTCCCCGTATGAGCCTTGCAGATAAAGTACTTGCCGTAAATAACGACCTACCTATCCGAACTGACAGTCCGGTACATAGTGGTAAGGTTCGGTCTGTTTACTGGCTAACAGAAGCTGACAGCCGTCGCCTGATTAAAGAAAAAGGCTACGATGTAGCTGAAGACGCGCCGCTGGCTATTATGGTCATCAGCGACCGTATCTCTGCCTTTGACTGCATTTGGCATGGTGAGGGCGGAATGAATGGCGTACCCGGTAAAGGTGCTGCCCTGAATGCAATCTCCAACCATTGGTTTAAGCTGTTCCGCGAAAACGGCCTGGCTGACAGCCATATTCTGGATATTCCCCACCCGTTTGTCTGGATCGTACAAAAAGCCCGTCCGGTAATGATCGAGGCAATCTGCCGCCAGTACATTACCGGTTCTATGTGGCGCAGCTACGCCAAAGGCGAACGCGATTTCTGCGGCATCGAAATTCCAGACGGTTTGCAGAAAGACCAAAAACTGCCAGAACTGCTGATCACACCATCGACTAAAGGCATTTTGACAGGCATTCCCGGCGTGCCGGAAGTCGATGATGTCAACATCACCCGTCAGGATATTGAAAACAATTATACGGCATTCAACTTCCGCGCCCCTGATGACATCAATCTCTACGAGAAGTTGCTACGTGAAGGTTTCGACCTGATCAGTGATGCGCTGAGCCAGCTGGATCAGATCTTTGTCGACACCAAATTCGAGTTTGGCTATGTCACCGATGCCGCCGGCCAGGAAAAGCTGATTTATATGGATGAAGTCGGTACCCCTGACTCTTCCCGTATCTGGGACGGCGCTGCTTACCGTGATGGCAAGATTATCGAAAACTCCAAGGAAGGTTTCCGTCAGTTGCTGCTGAACCACTTCCCGGACCCGGATATCCTGCTAAATAAAGACCGTATGTCCGAACGTCAGGCTCTGGCGCGCGATAATGCCCTGCCAGAATCAGTCCTGATGGCAGTGTCGGCAACCTATCTTGGCATTGCCGAGAAAATCACCGGCCAGGCTATCCCGCTGTCAGACAACCCGAAAGCAGAAATTCTCGAAATTCTGCGTAAAGATTACGGTTTGATTGACTAATAAAGATGACACCCGGCCCGTGCCGGGTGTATTTTTTCAGCTGTAGAACTATTCAACCCTAGTTTATCTCCAGCCAAGGATATATCCGCAAGGCTGCGGAGCAGATATGAGCAGAGCCGCTACAGCAATCATTCACCTTGATGCCATCTGCCAGAATTACCGGCTGGCGAAACAGATCGGCCAAGGGCGTGGCACACTTGCTGTTGTAAAAGCTAATGCCTACGGTCATGGCGCAGCTCAGGTCGCTCACAAGCTTCATAATGAGGCGGACGCCTATGCTGTCGCCTGTATCGAAGAAGCCTTGGAGTTACGCCAGTCAGGGATAACCAAGCCAATATTACTGCTGGAAGGTTTCTTCACCCCCGACGAAATTCCGCTGATCAGTGAGCATCAGTTCTGGTGTGCCCTGCACTGCCAAGAACAACTCGACATGCTGGCCCGCACGCCACTGCCGACGCCACTATCGGTCTGGCTGAAGCTTGATACCGGCATGCATCGGCTGGGATTCCGTAGCGACCAGATACTGAATCGCTATCCGGAGATCACTCGCCTTTCTCAGGTTAAAGACGTGACGCTAATGACTCACCTGGCCTGTGCCGATGAGTTATCCAGCCCTATGACTGGGAAGCAGATCACTGAACTACGCCGCCTTGAACAACAACTGAAATTACCCAGCAGCATAGCCAATTCAGCCGGCGTTCTGGCTCACCCTGACAGCCTAAGTGACTGGCAGCGGCCGGGGATTATGCTTTACGGTGCCAGCCCATTTGCGATGGCAGAAACCTTGCCCTATACACTGCACACCACCATGACATTGCAATCGGAAATTATTGCAATTCATGACCTGCAACCCGGTGACAGTGTCGGGTATGGCGCTACCTGGGTCTGCGATCGACCGATGCGGGTTGGTACTGTAGCCATGGGTTACGCTGATGGTTACCCAAGGCATGCCGGTAATGGCACACCCGTTTGGGTGGCTGGACAACAGTCGCAGCTGGTCGGACGGGTATCCATGGATATGCTGACGGTAGATATTACCGGACGTGACGACGTCGGCCTGGGTGCCCCCGTTGAGTTATGGGGCAAACATGTCAATGCTGGCACAGTAGCCGAACACGCCGGCACCATTCCCTACACGCTGTTTACCGGCGTGACCGCCCGAGTGAAGAAACGCTACCAGGATTAAGCACCGACTATTTTTTTACTCCGGTCACTCTTGCGCTGCTGACATTTCGCTAAAATCTCTCTTCGGCTCAGTGAGTCAGCCTGACACCAGCCTGTAATTTCTGCCAATGAACGAAAGCACCCCAAGCAGATATCTTGCTCGTCGAGGCAACAGTGACGACAGCAGGGTGAAGGTACAACATTTTCTTCTTGATCTGGCGAGTTAATCATCTTAATTGCTGCAAAGAGTCCTGAGCATCCGAATATCCATATTGTACCGCATCCTGATAGGCAAGCAGCGCCAGTACTCGATTATCCGGTGGGGATGGCTCCAGCATACCTTCGGCGTAACACAGTCCCAGATAATAGGATGCACGACTCACGTTGGCGACTTTCAAACTGGCCTGAAAATTACGGCAGGCCGCAGCAGACTGCTCTTCCTGCAACAAGATTAACGCCAACGGAAAACTGGCATAGTCTTCACCCTGATCATACCGGGTTTTATAAGCCACGGCGGCTTTATCAGTCGATGAATAAGTATCCACGTTCGTATCCAACTGGCGACAAAATGCCACGGTATCGATATGTTCTGCATCTTCACACTGGGCATAGGCATTATCCACCACCCACTCCAGCAATCTTGGGTGGTAGCCATCACCAACCAACCGTGACCAGCGATCTCGTTCAAAAATAAAGCCAATACTCAACAAGCGGCCTAACTCCAATTCGGTATGCAGGTAATTAGCACGGAATCGCTGCGCCCAGCGGTCGGCTTCTTCCTCTTTTTCCTGCTTCATATATTGCGATGCACGGTAGTGGTAAAAAGCATCCTCAGCGTGATGGCCAAGCTCATGCAGTAATACATCCAGCACGGCATCGGCCAGCAACTGCGCTTTCTGCTGTTTAAACACGGCCGGCTTGGCTGGCTGGAAATCAAGCCAGGCGACCGGTGATTTAGGAAGTGGACCTTCAAACACCGGATGGGTATGCCAGAAATAGTAGTTCATATACTGCTCTGGCAGGTGCGGACGCTCTAGCACCTGCCCCATCAAATACACCTCGATGTAGTTTTCTAACCCCTGAAAATATTCTGCATTGATCAGAATTTGGGGCTGATCCTCAGCCAGAGAAAGTGCAAGGCCAGACAAACGCAATTTGTGGGATACGATAATTTCAACTTCGGACAGGCGTGATTGCTGAATATCCGGCAACTTAGCGACATGCGGCTGAATGACTTCCTGCAGCATTTGCGCAACCTGATGCTCTCCGGGCACGCCCTGGGGAACAAACGTCAGCGCCTGCGCATTTTGTAAAAAAAATACAGCGGAAAACACCAAACTGGTTTTAAGTAGCTGCCACATAGTCAACCTCCTTCCCCCTGACCATCAATACCGATGGCCTGGTGATGTTTTTTTGACCAGAAAAACTGCTTAAATCTCAATATAGGTTGTTTTTTATTCTAAAGCACTAATTTTATACTACGAAGGTCGCATAAGATTGTATCTTCGCCACGCAAAAATTATTTTGCAGCTGCAAAATCAGGTAGTTGAATTACAGAAAGAGGGTTATGAAAAATATTAATAAACGCCACCAGGCTCCTTTATCAGAGCCTGGCAAGTTAGAAATAAGGCGTTATTCAGATACTGAAGACGGGTTAGACTGCGCTAAACCGATATGGACTTCATTACGTTCGGCAGCAAGTTTGACCTGCTTCTGGCGTTCCCGAAAGCGCTTACGCTGCTCATCACTCAGTTCATCATGACATTGATGACAAGCGACGCCTTCTTCATATAAAGGCGATCGTTTATCCTGCTCCGTGATGGGTCGGCGGCAGCCATGACACAGGTCATACTGACCCGCCTCCAGACTATGATCGACCGCAACCCGGTTATCAAATACAAAGCATTCGCCCTGCCAGAGACTATTTTCCTGCGGTACCTGCTCCAGATATTTCAGGATGCCACCTTCCAGGTGGTATACCTCTTCGAAACCTTCCTGGATCATAAAGGCAGATGCTTTTTCACAGCGGATACCACCCGTGCAGAACATCGCCACCTTTTTATGGGTCGATGGATCATAGTGCTGACGCACGAATTCAGGAAATTCACGAAAGGTTTTTGTATCCGGGTCGACGGCATTACTGAAGGTGCCAATCGCCACTTCATAATCGTTCCGGGTATCCAGTAACAGCACTTCTGGATCACTGATCAGCGCGTTCCAGTCCGTCGGCTTTACGTAGGTACCCACCACTTTGTTGGGGTCGATATTGTCGACGCCCATGGTGACGATCTCTTTTTTCAGTTTTACCTTCATCCGGTAAAACGGCTGTTCTTCGTGACAGGATTCCTTGTGCTCCAATCCAGCCAGGCGCGGATCTGCCTGCAGATACGCCAAGAGTGCATCAATGGCCACGCGACTGCCGGCCACTGTGCCATTAATGCCTTCCTGGGCTAATAGCAGACTGCCACGAACCTCGTGTTCAAGACAGAAATCCAGCAACGGCTGGCGCTTAGCTTGATAATCTTCCAGCGTGACAAATTTATATAATGCGGCAACGACAATTTCAGACATGAGCTTAACTGATCAAAAATGGAACAGGGCGCGAAGTCTACCTGCTGTGTCCGGTACAAACAAGCGTCTGAGCTAGCGCACGCACAATGCAGAAGCCAATATCATGAGTGAACTCTCGACTCTACCAAAACGTGCAGCTGCAGCCATACTCAAACGATTTTTTTCAGGTAATAAACGGAATCAGGCGACGGAAGTAAATTCGCGGTTACCGTTCTCAATCAATGCCGCATGCAAAGCTATTACCGCTTTTTCATAGTCCTCTTCACTGACCACACACTGCATCTCGACCTGGCGAATGGACTGGTGCAGCGCCATCACATTGATATCTGCTTCAGCCAGAGCGGTTACGGTGCGTGCCAAAATACCCTTCACCTTCATATGCGAGCCAATTGCAGACACGATGGCCAGGTTATGCAGACGAATCTGCCCTTCAGGGTACATCTCTTCCATCAGCCGAGCCGCCCGGTTGACCATCTTGCGAGAACCAGCCACATAGTAGGTGATGCTGTTAGCGTCGGCGTCTTTGTTCACCACATAAAGTTTGAGGCGCGCCAGTAGCTTGGATATTTCAATGTCATACTTGGCATCGCCCAGCATCTCCTGGTCAAAAATCTCGATACCAAACACATCTTTACGACCCGCAATGATCTCCACGCGTGGCGTTATGCTGTGGTAGTCCGGTGTAATTGTGGTGCCTGCATGATCAGGCTCAAAGGCATTTTTAATACGCAATACAACCCCTTGACGCCGCAAACCTTTTGCCGCTTTCGGGTGTATCGCTTCCATACCCAGATTCGATAACTGGTCAGCCACATCATAGTTAGTGGCCCCGATGGTCACCACGTTATCAGCGCCCACCAACATTGGATCAGCCGAGCTAAGGTGATATTCCTTATGGATAATTGCTTCACTGGCACCGGTTACTGTAGCAATCATGCTGAAAGTCATTTCACTGTAACCGCGATCGAAGGATTTCATTAATCCTTCAGCACAATGGGTGTAGCCGGTGGCAATCACCATTTCACGGCTGACATCAACGTCCTCGAAGCTCTTAGTAATCATCTCTTCAAAGGGAATTGGTTGCTCCATATGCCAGCCCGTCAGGTCAACAAAGCGGGCATTAATGCCTGCCTTACGCAAAGCCAGCACCGAATTATAGCCACTGTGAGCTTCACCAATAGATGCCAGCATCTCCCGCACCTTCATAAGGTGCTCTTCCAATTGGAAGTGCCCATAGGTACACAGATGCTGCAGGCTTTTCATACATTCGCGCACATCATTCAGGCGTTGAATGATGAAGCTATCCGCCGCGTTGCGTTCAAACTCTGCATCGACAAACAGCTCAGCGTTGATCTCTTCCATCCGCACCTGAACGTTGTTCAGTTCTTCAATCCAGGCTTCTTCGCTTTCAGCATTCGCAAAACGTGCATATACCCCCGGCTCACCGGTTTTTTTATGCTCAAGAAGATAGTTGGTAATACCACCGTAAGCAGACACCACAAAAATGCGGTTATACAACGCCTCAGGGGTTGTCCGTTCGCCCACCAAAATGGTGTTCATCAACTCTTCGAAGCGGCTCATGGAGGTGCCGCCGATCTTCTCAACTGTATGCATCGCTATTCCGCAATAAAGCTTTTCAGCAAGGTGAAATTTTGGCTGGCAATTCTAGCGCAATGTGACGAATTTGTGAGCAAAAAATTACATCTTTGACCCACAAAATTGCAAAAAAAAGCCCCCGAATACAATGACTCCGGAGGCTTTTTATCTGTTCAAGCGGTTATCAAGTAAACATGCCTTTGAACATAAAGAAGAAGATAATCGCCAAACCAGCACCCGCTGGCAGGGTGACAATCCAGGAGATAAAGATAGTGCCGACAATACGCAGATTCAGGGCTGCCATACCACGCGCCATGCCAACACCCAATACCGCACCCACCAGTGTATGCGTAGTGGAGATCGGCAAGCCGGTACCTGAAGCAAACACTACGGTAGCAGCAGCGGCCAGAGTTGCCGCAAAACCTCGGCTTGGCGTTAACTCGGTAATATTGCTGCCGACTGTCGCGATGACCTTATGACCATACATAATCAGGCCCGCGACAATACCGGCACCCCCCAGTAACAGAATCCAAGGAGGCATCGCACTTTTC
Source organism: Pontibacter sp. JAM-7 (assembly GCF_048548695.2). Classification (NCBI taxonomy): domain Bacteria; kingdom Pseudomonadati; phylum Bacteroidota; class Cytophagia; order Cytophagales; family Hymenobacteraceae; genus Pontibacter; species Pontibacter sp. JAM-7. Next base: position 9,555 of record NZ_JBLYIF020000011.1, on the reverse strand, counting down.
TGCAACACTTCACCACCGGCACTGACCACACCCACCACAGCGGCAATAGGTCCAACCGCATTGGCCACGTCATTGGAACCGTGGGCAAACGCCATGGCGCAAGCGGTAAACATCATCAAAATACCGAACAGTTTCTCCACGCTGGCATAGTGATAATCACGATCGGCTTCCGGGTCCGGGGTAATACGGCGTTGCATCTGGATACCAATCAGCATCACTACCACACCGATGGCAATCGATGCTAAAGCACTTTCTCCCCACGTCAGGTGCAGGCCGATATGTTTCAGGCCCTTAGTGAAAGTCACCATGGCAACGATGAAACCCACTAAGAACATATACATCGGAATATATTTCTTGGCGTTAGCAAAGGGGTTATCGGTATCCATTATCAGCCGCTGCACGCTTCTGAACAGGAAAAACCCCATCACCCCGGCCGTCACGGGAGAAACCACCCAACTGGCGACGATTTTACCAACCTTATCCCAGTGAACCGCATCGGCAGAGATCCCAACGGCGGCAAAACCGACAATCGCTCCGACAATCGAATGGGTGGTCGATACAGGCCAGCCAAAGTGCGTCGCTATCAGCAACCACAGGCCCGCTGCCAGCAGAGAGGCCATCATGCCGAAGACCAGCAGTTCAGGCGTACCTGCCAGTAGCTCCGGATCAATGATGCCTTTACGAATCGTTGCGGTAACCGCACCACCCGCCAGATAGGCACCGGCAAATTCAAATATAATGGCAATAATAATTGCTTGTTTCAGGGTCAGCGCTTTAGAGCCAACCGAAGTCCCCATCGCATTTGCAACATCATTGGCACCCACACCCCAGGCCATGAAGAAACCAAAAAGGCATGCCATAACAATAATGATGGAACCGTACTGAGCGATAATTTCCATTGTTTCTACCCCTTAATCTTATCGAGCCAGTAGCAGCTGCAAACGACTGCCTACCTGTTGTGCACGGTCGGCAAGGTCGCCGATTTGGCTGATGATCTGATAAAGGAACATCACATCGACCGGATGCAGGGTTTTCTCAATAGCAAACAAGCCGGAACGCACTTCACGTTCATACTGATCGGTTTCATGCTCCAACTTGTCCAATTCATCTAACAAACGCTCTACTGTGGTAATTTCATGGCCACTAAAACCACTGTTGATCAGTTCATCCAGCTCGTTCAGTGCAACCAGCGCTTGTTCAGATGTGCTCAGCGCCGCTCTGACAAACTGAGTCATACCCACTTGCAGAGATTCAGGCACCAGCATTTTTCGACCCAGCATTAACCCAGCAATATCTTTAGCACGGTTAGCAATTTTGTCCTGCATCCGTACGATATCCAGCAGGTCAGTACGCGGTACCGGCAGAAAAATACTCTTGGGCAGGTGCTGACGAATTTTTTTCTTCATCGCATCCGCCTGGCCTTCTAACTCGGCAATCTTTTGCTGAATCTGCTCTGCCTGAGCCCAGTCTTCTGCCATTACCGCTTCAAAGAAGGGCACCAGTTCTGCAGCACACTCCTGTGCTTTGTGAATATGATCCTGCATCGGCTTAAAGGGCGACTTAGCAAACATCTGCAGAAAGGGGTTATTGGTAGGAACCATAACGCTCACCTTGTAATAAAAAAACATAGCGGGTTTGAGTTGGGCGAATTATGACGGAATTGTTAAAGAAATTAACCCCGCAATTGGCAAAAACTACCAAGTAAGCTGTTTTTTGTACTCTATAAAGCTGACCTGAAAGGGTGATACCGCCCAATTGATCAACCCGGGAGATACTAAAAGATGAGATAAAGACGCTGTGTAAAATCCGGTCAACCGGCTAATGCTGGTTGTCTACAGTACGCCTCAAGAACCGGGTGATATCCTGATAGCTATGGTTGATAAAGCGCAAGGGGGCCGCCAGTCCGGCGAGAATGGACACATGGGATTCACCTTCATATATGCGCATATCCACTTGCCCCCCTGCCTTAGATAAGGCAGCGGCAAAATGCTCAGTATGAAATCGTTTAACCCGCTTATCGCCTGCACCGTGCAGTAACAACACCGGAGGTAAAGCCTGCTCAACTTGCAGTACTGGGTTTACCAGCTGCTCATTCATCCCCGCAAACACCGGTTTCACTTCAGGATCCTGCATCGGCAGATCATAGGGGCCAGCCAAACCAATCAAACCAACAACCTCGACCTCAGGCAAGCGGCGTCCAAGGTAGCGTGTATCGGTCATCAGCAAAGCCGCTGTATGAGCTCCAGAAGAGTGCCCCATCAGTATGATCTTTTGACCTGAAGTTGATAACAAATCAGGTTGGACCACGTTGACCCGCGCCAAAGCACTGACCACATCATCAATGAACGCGGGGAATTTTACTTCAGGAAATACCCGATATTCTGGAATCACAACAACGTAACCTAAATCGGTTAGCGCATGCGCAAGAAACTTATATTCAGCCTTACCACTGGTGCGCCAGGCGCCGCCGTGCACAAAGACAATCACCGGTTTTCCCGATACATCAGCTTGCGCTGGGCGATATATATCCACCTTCTGTCGTGAGTGTGGGCCATAGTTGAGAGTCGACAAGCGGTAACCGCTTTCCGGTAATACACTGTTCAAAATCGCGCTGGGTGAAGCACAGGCATAGAGTCCTGCCACCAGCACCACAGCAAGACCGGTGATGATCAATCCTTTGCTCAATTTCTTGCTCTCAACATTGTTCTGTGAATCGTTACGTCATAATCACAACAACAGATCAGCTCACCAACCTGTCAACCCGCAGGCTTGTGCCATGCAGGATAAACCATGAAGCTGATCACACCTTCCTTATGCAACCCGCCTGTCATCGCTGCATTGATCTCAAATTGCTCTGAAAGCCAGAGACGTTTTGGACTTATTCGCAGGTTCCTTAGTACTCCAGCCGTCTGTTATGATTAGCGGCTTGATATAGAACAGTCTGCCAGAGCCTTTTTCTGTTACAGCCCACCGGATAGAGATCAATGAGTAAATACTGGAGTGATGCCATTCGCAACCTGGTGCCCTATGTGCCCGGTGAGCAACCAAAACTTGGCGGAATCACCAAACTCAATACCAATGAGAACCCATTCCCGCCCTCTCCAGCGGTAAACCAGGTACTGCAGCAGTTTGATACCGACCGGTTACGTCTCTACCCTGACCCCGATTGCAGCAAACTAAAGCAAGCGCTGGCGGATTATTACAACCTGAATACCGCACAGGTATTTGTCGGCAATGGTTCTGATGAAGTACTGGCACATACCTTTATGGCGTTTTTCCGCCAGCCAAAACCACTGTTGATGCCAGAGTTCACTTATAGTTTTTATCAGGTGTACTGCAACCTGTATGACATTGACGCGCACTTAATACCTCTACAAGAAAAATTCGCTATCGATCTTGATGATTACTCCATTGAGAACGGCGGGATTATTTTTGCCAACCCCAACGCACCGACCAGCCGTGCGCTAAGCCTGGACAAGATCGAACAGCTACTACAAAGGAATACCGAGACGGTCGTTGTGGTGGACGAAGCCTATGTGGATTTTGGCGCTGAATCCGCGGTCAGCCTGATTAACCGTTACCCTAACCTGCTGGTCGTTCAGACCTTTTCAAAATCACGCTCTCTGGCCGGAATGCGCGTCGGTTATGCCATGGGTGATGCTGAACTGATCAACGGTCTGGAACGGGTTAAAAACAGCTTCAACTCCTACCCACTGGATATGCTGGCACTGGATACAGCCATTGCCGCTTTGCAGGACGAGAGCTATTTCACTGCGACCACCGCCGAAATCATTGCAACCCGAGAGTGGACCACCGCTGAACTGGCCAAGCTGGGCTTTGATTCATTGCCATCGAAAACCAACTTCCTGTTCACCTCACATGCAACCACTCCCGCCGCAGTGCTGATGAGCTACCTGCGCGAGGCAAATATTCTGGTGCGGTATTTTAATAAACCAGGCATTGATAATTACCTGCGTATCACTGTGGGAACCCGCCAGGAGATGGAACTGCTGATAGCAACCCTCCAGCAATGCCCCCGCTTACAAACATAAAAAAACGCTTCTGCAGAGCAGAAGCGCTTGTTACAGCATGCGTGTGCGGCATTACTTGCTGTGCAGCTGAATATTACCTTTAGTCATCGGGCCAATGTCAAATGAGCTGTGGTAACCCGGCCAGCGCACCACAAAACGGTCGATGCCATCTTTGCCTGGCTCACCGTTGTCACAGGCTTCAACACTAACGTCCACCGGACTGCCATTTAAATTACCTGTCGCAACCGGGTCGCCGTCATCCGTTACATCCACACCAACAGGCTCTAGGTCTGATCAAAACTTGCCAAGAAAGCGATCATATAACCACCGACAATACTGCCCGACAAGCTACCCAAAAACGTACTGTTATCCCGCAACCGCTTTACACAAATCAGATTAATCCTGCACACACCTACGCCCAAAAACCGTAACATAACAGGGTTTATCTCTCAGGGTGATTATGAGAACGCTGGCTTAGATGCAACTGGATACAATCCTGTTACGGCCCTGATCTTTAGCGGTGTAGAGGGTTTTATCCGCTGCCATCAACACGGTTTTGAGGTCTTTGTGCAGGTCTTTCATATACACCAGGCCGATGCTGATGGTGAGTTCACGCTGTTCTGGCATAAAACCAACAGAGACCTGACGTACTTCCTGCAGTAACCGGTCCCCAATCAGCCTGGCTTGCGATGGCGTGGTATCCGGCAACAAGATGACAAACTCCTCCCCGCCGATACGGCCTACGACATCACTGGCTCGCAATTGCTGGCGAAAGACACCCGCAATATTTTTCAGCGCCAGATCGCCTATTGCATGGCCATAGCTATCATTGACTGACTTAAAATGATCCACATCAATCATCATCAGCGCAACAGGCTCGCCCATAATACGGCGGCCCCAGTAGGCTTCAGCCAAAGCAAAGAAGTGACGCCGATTTGGCAGTTCCGTCAGCGTATCGCGCTCTGCACTACGCTTCAGTATTGTTTCATAGCGCACAAAAGAGAGCATCGGCAGCAACATGGCTGTCAGGGTGGTAAGAAAGATGTGACTCAGCATAATGTAAACCAGATTGCCCGGCATATCGGTAACCTTGCCTACCTGCCAATACTGCAGTAGCACCCAGACCTCCAGAGCCATAACGCAGGCATGAAGAAAAAATACCTGCTGCATAATAAAGCCAATAGCCGGCAGCATTTTCAGATGCTGTCTAATCAACACACCACAACTGATAAATATGCCAGAAATCGCCACAGCACTCAGAATGCCAGCACTATGCGATTGCTGATAGGTCATTGCCAACAACAACAGAAACACGCTTATACAAGCAACTGCCAGGTGTACTTGTTGTCGGGAAGGGGAGTAATCAATAAAGCGTAATAAGCCCAGCAATAAAACAACAGGGGCCAGGACCAGTAAAACATCTGCCAGAAAAATACTGAAAATAATAGGAACTTGATACGCGCGGCTGGCCGCCATCGCCCCACCCAGAACAAAAATCAGGCACGACGTTGCCCAGTACCCGAAGTAGGTATGATGTGGCTTGAGCTTGAACAGAAATAGCATGTAAACACATACCATAAAGTTCAGACCCAGTGTGATGGTGATCATTGTCGGCAGGTGCATCGGATTGCCTATGCCATTTCGCCCTTCAGAAAAAGACTTGCTTGATCCTACAAATCAACATGATAACCAAACTAGCAGAAGCTGAGAGAATAAACTATTCACCCGGGGTAGTATTAAGTCACCAAAAGCAAGATTTTTTAAACGCTCAATTTAAATCACACAGCTGTAATATCACGGATTCTCTTACTCTTGTTATCTCATTCAAACGCACATAGGCAAAAATAGAGCGCTGATTCCATATTATCGATTGAATCCAGGGCAAGCCCTCATATAATAAACTGTATATTTATACAGTAAATCATGGATATTATGTTGAAGTTCATTCCTATCAGCGCACAAGCGGGTATTACCGGATTTGAGTCCCCCGCTGCGGAATATAAACAACTCAGCCTGACACTCGATCAAATCCTGATTGATCACCCCGCCGCCACCTATTTAGGATTTGTCGAAGGTGATTCTATGACTGGAGTAGGCATCTTCCCGCATGACATATTAGTGGTTTCCCGCGCTGAGACAGTCAAGACCGGAGATATTATTGTCGCCACACTGAATGGGAATTTCGTCTGCAAAATCGCTGACATCAAAGCGAAAATACTGGCGTCATCAGCTCCGGGAGTAAGAGACTACCGCCTCAGTGAAGGTGATGAGTTTATTGTCGAAGGCGTGGTCACCCGCTCCATCCGCTTACACAGGCCATTACACCGGGCGCTTATCTAATGTATGCCCTGTGTGATGTGAATTCGATGTATGCCAGTTGCGAGAAAGTGTTTGATCCAACTATCCGCAACCGCCCCGTCATCGTGCTAACCAACAATGACGGCTGTATTTGTGCCGCCTGTCACATTGCCAAACAGATGGGAGTCGGCAAGAAATTTGTACCCTATTTCCAGGTAAAAGATGAGCTTGAAAAAGCCGGAGCCGTAATCCGTAGTTCTAACTACGAGCTATACGCCGATATGTCTCAGCGTTTCATGGATACCTGTACACCATTTGCCCCACACTCCCATATTTACAGTATTGATGAGTGTTTCCTATATTACGGAGTCAAGTATGTACCCGCCACAGGCTGGCATGAACACGCAAAGCGCATACGCAGAACAGTCTGGAAACACGTCCGCCTGCCCATTAGCGTAGGAATTGGCCCTACCCCCACGCTGGCGAAAGCTGCCAGTCATGCGGCCAAGCGTCTTGATGGCTTCCGCGGTGTCGCAGTGATTGATTCGCCACAGATCAGACAACAGATTCTTAGCCAAATGGCCGTCACGGATATCTGGGGCATCGGTCGCAAGCTAGGTCAACGCCTTAATGAACTTGGTATATACAGCGCATGGGATTTGTCATGCACGCCTACCGGACTCATCAAAAAACAGTTCAATACTCTTACGCAAAGCACCGTTGAAGAATTAAATGGCACCGTAAAACTGTCCTGGGATGATGTCAGAGCACCGAAAAAAGAGTTTTTTTCTACCCGCTCATTTGGCCAACGGGTCACAGACAAAAACCAACTCAGGCAGGCAGTCATCACCCATGTTGAAATCGCGGCCCGGAAACTCAGACAACAAAAAAGCCTCGCCAAACACCTGTTGGTATTTGCCAGCAACTCACCACATGACACAGACCTTTACTACCGCAGATCCCTGGTACATTCATTTCCGACCTACACCTCAGACTCAACTATTATCGCAACAGTGGCCAACCAGCTACTCAACCACATCTACAGTAGCGGCATAAACTTTTATAAATGTGGCGTAGGTTTATTAAATTTATGCCCAAAAGAACAACACCAGCTAGACCTGCTGATACCAAACCAAGACAAAGAGCAGCTAATGAGCTGTATAGACGCAATCAACAGCAAATACAGTAGAGATACCATTTTCCTTGCCGGACGCGGCATCCAGCAAACGTTTGCCATGCGAAGAGAGTTTCTCTCCCCAAGTTTCACCACCCGACTCAGTCAACTGCCGGTTATCCAGTGCTAACTATGGAGTCTGATAACAAAAAGCCGCGCCCTGCCATCAAACAAAGCACTTTCTGGACAGATAACTACTGACAAAAAGTCACAAAAAAGCCCCATCAATAGACGAGGCTTGAATGCTTAAATAAATGGCGGTCAGGGAGGGATTCGAACCCTCGATACCTTGCGGTATACACACTTTCCAGGCGTGCTCCTTCGGCCACTCGGACACCTGACCATACCATGTGCGCGGTGTTATAAGGCTTGGGAAAGCCAACTCACCAATGCGGCGCGAATTGTAACATACCACTTTGTAAGGGCAAGATTTTTCAATAAAAAAAGCCAAATTCAAACCGCCCCGAAACATCGGCAATGGGCACTAACACAAAAATCGTTCGATGCAGATTTTCAGACAAAAAAAAGCCCGGAAAAACCGGGCAAGATAATACCTGGAAGGTATTTAAAGTGTTGCTGTCATCAATCGGCCTGACGACGCAGAAATGCCGGAATATCCAGAAATTCCATGTCATCAGTTCCCGTGCGCTGAAGTAATGGTGGTTCAGCGTCCTGGGTTTTTTTCTCAATCAGCGGGTTATTTTTCTGCTCTTCAGTACGGCGCATGACCGCTGGCAGCTCCATCTGACTGAAGTCAGTAGCACGCGCAGGTTTCGCAGAGGCTGTCGCACGCGTAGTAGTGGTACCACCATTGACGGTTTTGAGTGCCTGCATTTCAGCACGCTCAAGACCTGTGGCCACCACGGTGACTGTAATGGCATCAGTGAGCTCCGGATCTATAACCGTACCCACCACGATAGTGGCGTTCTCGGAAGCGTACTCCTCAACAATACTACCCACTTCCGAGAACTCGCCCAGGCTGAGGTCGAGACCAGCGGTGATATTCACCAGAATACCACTCGCCCCCTTCAGGTCTACGTCCTCAAGCAAAGGGCTATTGATCGCAGCGCGAGTGGCTTCTTCAGCCCTATCTTCGCCGCGGCCACTACCGCTACCCATCATCGCCATGCCCATTTCAGACATAACGGTTCTTACATCGGCAAAGTCAACGTTGATCATACCCGGGCGGATAATCAGGTCAGCAATACCCTGTACCGCACCTTTAAGTACATCGTTTGCAGTGTTAAATGCATTCAGCAAGCTGGTGTTCTTGCCCAGAACCGGCAGCAATTTTTCGTTTGGAATGATGATCAGCGAATCAACATTTTCCTTCAGTTCTTTAATACCTTGCTCGGCGATAGATAACCGCTTGCGGCCTTCAAAACTGAAGGGTTTGGTCACCACTGCCACCGTCAGAATCCCCAATTCTTTCGCAACTTCTGCGACGATTGGGGCAGCGCCGGTACCCGTACCACCACCCATGCCAGCGGTGATAAATACCATATCAGCACCGTCCAGCATTTCAGCAATGCGTTCCCGGTCTTCCTGAGCTGCCTGGCGGCCAACATCAGGATTGGCACCCGCACCCAGCCCTTTGGTCAGCTCTCCGCCCAGCTGAATCACTGTGCGGGAGGACATATTATTCAGTGCCTGTGCATCTGTATTGGCGCAGATAAAATCCACACCTTCCAGTTCACAGCTCACCATGTGCTGGACAGCGTTACCGCCACCACCACCCACGCCGATCACTTTAATGACGGCGCTTTGAGGGATACTATCTACCAACTCAAACATACCGGTCTCCTTCCAGATAAACTGCGCTTTTATTGTTGATGCCAGCGCTTATTGGTTTTTCTTTCATATTTAAAAATTACTTTGAATCCAGTGTTTAACCCGATGCAGCATGTTGATGCGCAGCGGAATCTCTATTTCGTCTGTGCCGGATACTGGTTGCTGCTGTGCACCACGATCATGCTTGGCGTACTGTAACAATCCCAGGCCGGTGGCATAGATCGGGTTGCGTAGAATATCTTCCATGCCCCGTACACCATG
>NZ_JBLYIF020000010.1:1593-58885 GCF_048548695.2 Pontibacter sp. JAM-7 | reverse complement strand
AAACCCCACCGGCAGATAAACACTGCCCTGTAGCGGTCAGGGAGGCGCATTCTACACCGCACAGAATTAAGGTCAACCGTTAAGGAGAGATTGGGCGCTATTTATTTTTTCAGCACAAAAACCGAGCAGGGCGCTCGCTCGACCACTTTTGCTGTCACTGAGCCAACCATCAGTTTATCTAAAGCGCCATGTGTCTGCGCTCTGATGACAATCAGATCAGCCTTTTCCCGTTTAGACAATTGTACAATTTGTTCTTGTGCTTCACCGATGGCAACCATGCATTTCACATCTACCCCCGACAATTGAGATTGTGCCAAGTTGTCTAGCGCATTCAGCAAAGCAGCACGAGCCTTATCCTGACTACCTTTCGGGAAGTAAGATGCCACCAGAGGCATTTGCCAGTCCGGCATGACCGTCAGCAGAAAAATCTGCCCACCTTCGGTGAGGAACGGCCCTAGCTCCGCCAATGTCTCAGCGGTACCTTGCTTATCCTGCAAATCCAGAGGCACCAACACTTTCTTGAACATAGATCACCTCAGCTTGCAGCGTTTTCTCTGCGCCTGGTTTGTATAAATCCCATAACCAGCAACAATGCGAGGGCGGGCAGCCACAACCATTGCTTATCCGGCCGAATATTATCAGCTTCGATATAGAGGATTTTCCAATCGAAATCGATACCCACATTCTGTGCATCGCTGCCAAATTCCACCATATCCACAATGACATCCTGTTGGTCTATGCGTAGTTCAAGACCAGTCGACATGAGTTTTTCTTCGCCACTACCCTCTTCCGACAGCTGCAGCTGAACAGTCTTTTCAACCCAATCACCGTCTAGAGTTTCGCCTGCCACACGCATGCGCAAAGGCTGACCTGATGGTAGCTGCTCAGCATATTCAACGATTTCTACCGCAGATAGCTGCTGGGTTGGCGGAAACACTTCATCCCAAAAAAAGCCCGGCCTAAACATTACAAAAGCGATCAGCAATAACAAAATCGTTTCATACCAGCGATTTTTGGTCAGCCAAAAGCCCTGCGTTGCGGCCGCAAACACCAGCATAGCAACCAGAGCACCAAAGATTGTCATTAACAAGTGCGGCACGCTTTCGATGCCATAGAGGATTAACTCTGTATTGTAGATAAACATGAAAGGCAGTACCGCAGTTCGAATATCGTAGGTAAAGCCTTGAATACCGGTTCTGATCGGATCAGATCGCGCAATAGCAGCGGCGGCGAAAGCAGCTAACCCCACTGGAGGCGTATCGTCAGCCAAAATACCGAAGTAAAACACAAATAAATGCACCGCAATCAGCGGCACGATCAAACCATGCTCCGCGCCAAGGGTAACGATGACCGGCGCCATCAGTGTTGATACCACGATGTAGTTAGCAGTTGTTGGCAGACCCATGCCAAGAATCAGACTAATGATCGCCGTAAACAGCAGCATCAGGAACACATTACCGGCAGAGATAAACTCAACAAATTCGGTCATGACCAGGCCGATACCTGTCAGGGTTACAGTACCAACAACGATACCGGCCGCTGCAGTCGCAACGCCAATACCGATCATGTTGCGTGCCCCCGATACCAAGCCATTAAATAGATCTTCGACGCTCTCAACAAGATGTCGGGCAAGATCCTGCTCTTGACGGAAAAATGCTTTCAACGGCTTATGCGTTAATATAATTAACACCATGAAGACAGTAGCCCAGAATGCGGATAGACCCGGCGAAAACCGCTCTACCGTCAGGCACCAGATCAGCACACCTACGGGTAACAGGAAATACAAACCTGATTTAACCGTTGGCCCGGTTTCTGGCAACTGCACGATATCAGCCTCAGGATCATCCATAACCAGGTCCGGGTATTTTGTCGCATAACGCAACAAAAACAGGTACAGAATCAATATGCCGCCACCGGCTAAGAGGTAGGACCAACTGCCCAGATATTCTTTACTCCATCCCAGGCCGTAATATATTGCCAATGAACCAATACAGACCCCAAGAATAATAAACGCCCAAACCACAAGTTTTTGTGCCAGCGTTGCTTTGTTCCTGCTTGGCAGGCCCTCCATGCCGGCTTTCAAAGCTTCAAGATGGACGATATAGATCAACGCAATATAAGAAATAAGCGCGGGCAGGATCGCATGCTGGATAACTTCGATATATGAGATCCCGACATACTCAACCATGAGAAATGCCGCAGCCCCCATAATCGGCGGCGTTAACTGACCATTGGTAGAGGCCGCTACCTCAACCGCACCAGCTTTATATGCGGGAAAACCCACCCGCTTCATCAACGGGATAGTGAAAGTACCCGTGGTTACCACATTGGCAATAGAGGAGCCCGACACCAGTCCACTCAAACCAGAAGAGACAACGGCCGCTTTTGCCGGACCGCCGCGCATATGACCCAGGAGAGAAAAAGCCACCTGCGTGAAATAGTTACCAGCACCTGCTTTATCAAGCAGCGCACCAAACAGCACAAACAAAAACACAAAACTGGTGGAGACACCCAGTGCCACACCAAAAACACCTTCAGTCGTTAACCACTGATGGGACATCGCTTTATTAAGGCTTGCCCCTTTATGTGAGATCACCTCTGGCATGTAAGGGCCGGCAAAGGTGTACAACAAAAACACTGAGGCCACTACCATCAATGGTGGGCCAAGCGCGCGACGTGTCGCCTCAAGCAGCAAGATCATGCCACACACAGCAACCACGATATCGCGCGTGATTGGAGCACCTGCCCGATCTGCCAATTCAGCGTGAAAAACCACCAAATAACTGGCGCAGAAGGCACCCAGCAACGCAAACAACCAATCCTGCCAAGGCACAGAATCAAAGGAAGACGATTTCAGCGCGGGAAACGCTGTAAAAGAAAGAAAAATCGCAAAGCTCAGGTGAATAGCACGAGCTTCGGTATCATTAAAAACTGCAAAGTTGACGATAAATGGTAACGGTGAGGCATACCACAGCTGAAATAATGCCCAGCTCAGCGCTACTAACCATAAAAATTTACCCGGCAGGCCTGCAGGAGATCTGGCTCCCGAATCAGATTGAGCCACCATCTGCTGAACTTCATCAGCAACACTCTGTGCATGACGCCCGGTTTCATCCATGGAGGGACCTCCTCATCATTACCACGATAACAGCCCGGGGACTGACCCCGGGCAGATGCTTTTATAGAAGGCCTGCTTCTTTATAGTATTTCATCGCACCCGGGTGCAGCGGTGCTGACAAACCATCTTTTATCATCTCCTCTTTTTTCAGATTGGCAAAAGCGGGGTGTAACTTACGAAAATCATCGAAGTTTTCGAATACTGCTTTCACCACCTGATAAACAACTTTTTCAGGCACCTGAGCAGAAGATACGAAGGTTGCACCCACACCAAAGGTAATTACATCATCCGGGTTACCACGGTACATTCCACCTGGGATAACAGCTTTACGGTAATAGCTATTATCGCCCACCAGCTTGTTAACCACATCATCATTCACGTTTACCAATGTGCTGTCACACGAGGTAGTTGCTTCTTTGATCGCACCACTTGGATGCCCCACAACATAAACCATGACATCAATCTTATTGTCACAGAGCGCACTGGCCTGCTCCGATGCTTTCAGTTCAGAAGCCAGAGCAAGATCGTCCAGCGTCAAGCCCTTAGCATTCATCAGAACTTCAATCGTCCCACGCTGCCCCGAGCCCGGATTACCAATATTGACCCGCTTACCCTTGATATCATCAAAATCTTTGATGCCTGAGTCAGCTCTGGCAACAACCGTAAAAGGCTCAGGATGCACTGAGAAAACGGCTCTTAAATCCGGGTTAGCGCCCATCTCTTCAAATTTACTGGTGCCTTTGTAAGCATGATACTGCCAGTCAGACTGGGCTACCCCCATGTCCAACTCACCCGCACGAATCGTGTTGAGGTTGTAGACCGAACCACCGGTAGACTCTACGGAACAACGAATACCATGCTCTTTACGCCCCTTGTTGACCAGCCGACAGATCGCACCACCAGTAGGGTAATACACGCCAGTCACACCACCGGTACCGATGGTTATGAAATCCTGCGCCTGAACCGTCGGCACCGCAACAGTCAAACCTACGCCCAATGCAGTACCCACGACTGCGGAAACCAATGTTTTTTGTGCTCGCATCACTCTCTCCCTGCATTAATCAGTCTGACACTGTGTAATATGCTCATTTTTATTAATACGCCACTTATCAGCCTAGTGGCATTCCTAAGATTTTCAAGGAAATCAATATATTAATGTGAGCGGGAGAAACGATGCAGCTGGCGATATGGGAACACATCCACCAGCACACCCTGCTGTACCTGAGATTGCATACTTAACCAGCATTCCACCGATAACAGGTCACCATGTAATTCATTAAACAACCGCCTGACTTTTGGGTGACAAGCCGTTAACAGAGAAAACTCTTCCGGGAACACATCATTTTGACTTACCGAATACCAAGGTTCGCCCGAAAGCTCCTGCTCTGGGTACATAGGTTCAGGTATCCGGCGAAAGTTGCACTCGGTAAGGTACAGAATTTCGTCATAGTCATAAAACACTACCCGCCCATGCCGGGTTACACCGAAGTTTTTAAATAACATATCGCCCGCAAAGATATTCGCCGCCGCCAACTGCTTAATCGCTTTGCCATATTCGTTAATGGCGTTAAATAACGCCGTATCATCATTGCTCGACAGTGCATCATCGATATAAATATTCAGTGGCGTCATATACCGCTCAGTCCATAAGTGGCGAATAATCACCCTGGACTCTTCAATCACCACACTATTGGCAGCCACCAATTGCAGTTCTTGCAATAACGCCTCGGAAAAACGCGCTTTCGGAAAACTGAAGTTAGTAAACTCTTGGGTATCCGCCATCCGGCCTACCCGGTCATGCCGCTTAACCAATTGATACTTTTCCTTCACGCCCTCACGGGTAATCTGTTTCGAAGAGGAAAACCGGTCTTTTATAATTTTGAACACGACCGGAAAAGAGGGCAGCGTGAAAACGGTCATAACCATACCTTTAATACCCGGTGCAATAATGAACTGATCCTCGCTTTGCGCTAGGTGCGCCACAAAACTACGAAAGAACTCCGCTTTACCCTGCTTGTAAAAACCGATCGAACTGTAGAGTTCCGGTATAGACTTTGCGGGAATTAACGTATGAAGAAACCGCACGAATTCAGATGGGATATCGACATCAACCAGGAAATAGGAACGAGTAAAGCTAAAGATAATGGAGACATCATTCTCATCGCAGATCAAAGAATCCACATATAATGCGCCCTGCTCGTTATTGAGAATCGGCAATACAAAAGGAATACTCTGATCAGCAATATGTACCCTACCCACCACATAGGCTGCTTTGTTGCGATAAAACAGACTACGAATAACCTGCACCGACGCGCCCTGCTCCGACAACCTGGCTAACGGCAGAACACCTCGTGCCCGCACCACCAGATTACGAATATCACGACGCAGATTTTCCCAGGGCGCTTGCAACGGCAGATCTTGTAATAACCGGGACAGCAGTCTTACACCACCCAATTCAGCCAATGGGTATGTACGATAGATCGCACCACCCGTATTAATCAGCCGTTCCCGCCAGGATGAAAAAATGAACATGTGCTCATCGTCTATCTGCCGGTGGCGAAAAACATGACAGTACACAGAGTTATAAAAGGTCTCCGCCAGTTCCGGGTCTGTCCGCTGCTGCAATAGCCGACGATAGTAAGGTTTAGCCTTATTCCATAACTCTGGTGTATACAACGCCTCGCCTAACAGCTGCTGCATCTCTGAAGCGGCCGCCACCACCATGGATTCATACAGGTCGATACGCTGTGCTGAAAGCGTTTGAATCGCCCCCCAGTCAGCACCCTCGAAAAAAACCTGTGCCTCCTCGGTTATTTCCTGAAAGTTCAGGCGATACTCCGCAAAATACACCATAACGCTGGCAGCAATTCGCTGATATGGCTTACGTTCCATGCTCGATACTCAAACCTAAGATGTTGGACCGAATTATTCGCACGATAAATTGGATCACATGATGATTCTGTCATGCAGCTTAGATTACACTGAAACCAAACAGCCAGCTGATCATAAGCCGATGTATACCATTCCAACATTTTCTGTAACCCAAAAACCACGCGCCATTGCTGTTTTGACCAGCGGCGGCGACTCGCCAGGCATGAACCCAGCCATTCGTGGCGTCGTGCGCGCAGCACTCAATCAGGATATTCGTGTAGTGGGCATACACCGCGGTTATAGCGGGTTAATCACAGGTGACTTTGAAGAAATGAACTCTGCGTCTGTCACCAATATCGTGCAACGAGGCGGCACCTTGCTGAAAAGTGACCGATGCCTGGCATTCAAAGATGCAAAAGTACGCCAGCGTGGCGCTCAGATATTGCAGGAAAATACAATTGACGCCCTGGTAGTGATCGGTGGTGACGGCTCACTGACGGGAGCTCACTTACTGTGCCGTGAAAGTGGCATTCCAGTGGTCGGACTACCGGGCACCATCGACAATGACATCTTTGGCAGTGATGACACCATCGGCTTTGACACTGCGGTTAATACCGCACTCGATGCCATTGACAAAATTCGTGACACCGCCCTATCTCATGAAAGCCTGTTTTTGGTAGAGGTTATGGGACGCAACTCTGGATTTATTGCCACCCACGTCGGCATTGCCTGCGGCGCGGAGATGATTGTGGTGCCTGAGTATGAAGTTGAGGTCGATGCGATCTGTTTTCAACTGGCGAATAATCGACGTACCGGACAAGGTTCTAGCGGCATCATCGTCGTAGCAGAAGGCCCTGAACCCGGCCTGACATATAGCCTCGCCCACCAACTCGAAGCAAACGGGCAAATAGCCAAGGTCTGCATATTGGGCCATATACAGCGCGGCGGCAGCCCCTCAGGTCATGACCGAGTTCTGGCCTCCTGCCTTGGGGCATCTGCGGTCGATTATCTATGTGCCGGTTATTCTGACATTATGATTGGGGTGCAGAATGGCGCCATCTGTGACACGCCGCTGAAGCATGTCATCGCGAATAAAAAACCGCTTGATCCGACCCTGTTTCAACGCGCACTTCTGTTGCACAAATAAGTGCCACCAATCAAGGAACGTTAAGAGATGAAAAACCCGTTGTTATTTCGCAGCCTAATCAGGTTCTTCTTTCAAGGCCTGCTGATACTGCTACCAGCGGTGCTCACTGTCTATCTCGTCTACCTGATCTTCGCCGCGTTGAATAACACCGTATTTTCAGCCATTGGTAGCGTTATTCAGGTATTTTTTCCTGCAATATCTCCCGGCGCAGAAACAGTGTTACTGGGAGGCCTCTGCACGCTGGCATTAATCATACTGACCGGAGCAATTGCCTCAAACTACCTAGGGGCTATCGTCCTGTCCTGGCTTGACCGCCTGCTGGAAAAGACCCCGGTTGTTAAATTACTTTACAACACCTTAAAGGATCTATTTAAAGCTTTTCTTGGCGATCAGAAAAGCTTTGAGGCCCCTGTACTGGTTACCCTGACACCGGATGGCGCCATCAAGGCCATGGGGTTTATTACCAATGACCAGCTTGATGAATTTGGCTTGGCACAGGACGTGGCGGTTTACCTGCCCCAATCCTACAACTTTGCCGGCAATCTGATTATCGTGCCTAAAGACCGTATAACTCGTTTAGACGCCAAAGCCAGCCGAGTGACCACGTTTGTAGTCAGTGGCGGCATTACCAGTGCGAGCAAAGGGGAAGGCTCTGCGCTGAAAGAGACTACCGAATAAACGGGTTGGTGAGGCGCTCCACACCCAGCTCAGAATTAGGTCCATGCCCCGGAATAAACATGACATCATCACCCAAGGGCAGAATCTTTTCCTTAATCGCCTGAATGAGATCAGCATGATTGCCCCGAGGGAAGTCAGTGCGACCGATGGAGCCCCTGAAGAGCACATCACCAACTAATAACAGCTTCTCCGCAGCATGAAAAAACACCACATGACCGGGCGTATGCCCGGGGCAGTGAATCACCTCTAACCTCTGGTTACCCACTGCCACCTGATCCTGATCATTTAGCCAACGGTCAGGGGTAAAACTATCGCATACGGGAAAATTAAACATCCGGCTCTGCTCTGCCATACCATCGATCCAGAATTTATCATCGATATGCGGCCCTTCCACAGGCAGCTTGTGCGTCTGCATCAACTCAGCTGTGCCTCCAGCATGGTCAATATGGGCATGGGTCAGTAGCACTTTTTCAAGTACCACACCTTCCTCTGTGACCGCAGACAGAATACGTTCCACTTCACCACCAGGATCAACCACAGCCGCTTTTTTAGTCTCTTCACACCAGATCAGCGTACAGTTTTGCTGAAATGGCGTTACAGGAATTGTTCTGAATTTCATAAACTTGTTTGAATTTACTCTTAATCTGAGGGACAAAAACTTGCGCTGAATTTGCTACCATCTGCGTAATATTGCTATCAGCCTACCTTTTAACTGGCGCAGAACCTGCGTCAACTCTAACAGAGTTAGCTGAGAGTGATAAGAAATCCACATACCTGAACTGGTCACATGCAGCATCAACAGTGTTGCAGCGAAACTAAACGGGATGTTTTATACTTGCGGTTTGCTATTGCCGGTGACGATTGGTCCGCACTTAGAAAAAGATCCCTCTCGTTCGGTAGCCAGACCATCCACGTGGGACTCTGAACTTTGCGTCCCGTACTTGCGTACGGTTTGCCTTTATCGAGAGAGGATCCTTTGCTGGAGACGGAAAGCTGATTGAAACAGGACTGGTCCAACCAACAAACCTTAACGTAAGATTAACAGACATCGGTGCAAAAGCAATTTAATCACGATACAATTTTTCATTAAATTGCAAAAAATGCCTAAAAACTTTCCATAAACGACCGATGAAGAATAATATCTTTAAAGATACAAGCTGTTACTAACAGGGAACCCATATATGGAAACCTCTTCCAAGACCCATCCAGCGGACTCATCTGCTGACTTTCTAGACTGTATGCGTCTTATTGAACGTCTACATCGACGGATTCTCGATCTGTTGAAACTTCGTCTAGATTCATTGGGTTACACCGATGTTAACAGTGTGCAAGCCCTGTTGATGCACAATATTTCAGATCGCGAAATGACTGCAGGTGAGTTAAGAACACGTGGCTACTACCTCGGTTCCAATGTGTCATATAACCTGAAAAAGCTAGTTTCCAATGGTTACATAAATCAGGTCCGATCCGAGCACGATCAACGCTCAGTTCGCATCAGCCTTAGCGACAAAGGCAAGGCAATCCATGACCTGGTTCAGGAAATGTTTGATAAGCAGCTGGATCAGATTAATGCTGAAGACGTGATGAATGACACATCATTCTCACAACTAAGCAGTCAGCTGAAGGAAATTGAAAAGTTCTGGGATCTGCAGATCGGTTTTTCCTGACTACAAATTTATTACAAAAAAAGGGCGAACCGCGGTTCGCCCTTTTTTATTACAGCTTGTGATATATCTCGGCACCCGTTGCCTTAAACTCCGCTGATTTATCCTGCATGCCTTGTTCAGCCTGCGCATTTATCGCCGCAACCTGATCGGCATCCAGTTCACGTACTTCCTGCGAAATTTTCATGGAACAGAACTTCGGCCCACACATTGAGCAGAAGTGTGCCACTTTGGCAGATTCCTTAGGCAGGGTTTCATCATGGAACGCTTTAGCCGTATCTGGATCCAAACCAATATTAAACTGATCTTCCCAGCGAAACTCAAAACGCGCCTTGGACATCGCATTATCACGAATTTGCGCACCTGGGTGGCCTTTCGCCAGATCCGCCGCATGAGCAGCAATCTTGTAGGTGATGATACCGGTTTTTACATCATCCTTATTCGGCAGCCCTAGATGCTCTTTTGGCGTCACGTAACAAAGCATGGCACAGCCATACCAGCCGATCATCGCAGCACCAATACCCGAGGTAATATGGTCATAACCAGGGGCAATATCTGTGGTCAATGGACCCAGTGTGTAAAACGGCGCTTCATGGCACTCTGTGAGCTGTTTATCCATGTTTTCTTTAATCATGTGCATAGGCACATGGCCCGGACCTTCAATCATCACCTGCACATCATGCTCCCAGGCGATCTTAGTCAACTCACCCAGGGTTTCCAGTTCAGCAAACTGCGCTTCATCATTCGCATCGTAAACTGACCCTGGACGCAAACCGTCTCCCAGCGAGAACGAAACATCATAGGCTTTGCAGATCTCACAGATATCTTCGAAATGGGTATACAGAAAGTTTTCCTGGTGATGGGCTAAGCACCATTTGGCCATGATAGAGCCACCACGCGAGACAATGCCTGTCATGCGTTTAGCTGTCATTGGTACATAGCGCAGCAACACACCCGCATGAATGGTGAAGTAGTCCACACCCTGTTCTGCCTGCTCAATCAACGTATCGCGAAACACTTCCCAGTTCAGGTCTTCAGCAACACCATTCACCTTTTCCAGCGCCTGGTAGATTGGCACAGTACCGATCGGCACCGGAGAGTTCCGAATAATCCACTCCCGGGTCTCATGAATATTCTTGCCGGTAGAAAGATCCATGATGGTATCTGCACCCCAGCGGATACCCCAGGTCATCTTTTCCACTTCCTCTTCAATACTTGAAGAGAGCGCAGAGTTACCAATATTACCATTAATCTTCACCAGGAAATTACGCCCGATGATCATCGGCTCAAGCTCAGGATGGTTAATATTGGCAGGAATAATAGCGCGGCCTTCTGCCACTTCTTTGCGCACAAATTCAGGCGTAATCTCTTCAGGCATATAGGCTCCGAAGTTTTCTCCCGGATGCTGTTCTGCAATAAGGTTACCCTCAGCACGCGCCTTTGCCAGCTTCATATTTTCGCGAATCGCGATATATTCCATCTCCGGCGTAATAATACCCTTGCGTGCATAATGCAGCTGAGACACATTCTTGCCGCTTTTGGCACGCAGGGGTTTGCGCTGCAAATGGAAACGCAGGGCATCCAGGCGAAGATCCGCCTCTCGCACACGCCCATACTCTGACGTTAGCTGCTCTAGCTGTTCTGAGTCATCACGCTCAGCAATCCAGCTTGCCCGCAGCGGATTCAAACCTTTGCGTACATCGATCTGCGCTTCCGGGTCCGTGTAAGGACCAGACGTATCGTAAACAAACAGGGGAGCATTTGGTTCACCACCGAATGCCGTTGGCGTGATATCTAATGTAATTTCGCGCATCGGCACCCGAATATCGTCCCGAGAACCCTCAACATAGACCTTGCGTGAACGCGGAAAAGGTTGCACAGAAGCATGGTCAACCTGAGCTGACTGACTAAGCACTTTTGCCTGTGCATCGATAGGCGTTTTATCCGTCATGGTATTAACCTGTAATAGTTATGATTATTAATAAAGCACCTGTTAAGACCAGAGTGCATAAAAATGATTTACCGGCCCGTGACCTGAGCCCACATTAAGCTGACCGGACATTTCAATAGCAGCAGTAATATAATTTTTGGCTAACGACACAGCCTGCGGCAGATCCGCCCCCTTTGCTAACGCAAGCGCTAACGCCGAGGCAAGTGTACAACCCGTGCCATGCGTATTATTGACTGCCAGTTTAGGGCACATGAACTCGTAGTACTGCTCTCCATCAAACAGCACATCAATACAATTTTCGCCGGGCAAATGCCCACCTTTAAGTAAAACCGCAGCACCACACACGTCGTATAAAGCCCGCGCTGCCTGCTTCATTTCGTCCACGGACACCGGCAATACTGTATCCAGTAACTTAGCAGCCTCAGGCAAGTTCGGTGTTATCACCGCAGCCAAAGGAATCAGCTCCGTGAGATAGGCATCTAAGGCAGACTGCTCCAGCAAACTATCTCCACTGGTGGCAACCATGACCGGGTCAACCACTATCGGCCCAGTGAAATTCGCCTTGAGGTAGCTAGCCACTCGTTGAACCACCTCAGCACTTCCCAGCATACCGGTTTTAATGGCACTGATATGTATGTCATCCAGGACCGCAGCTAGCTGATCCTCAACCAAATCTGCTGACAATACTTGACTAGCCGTCACTCCCTGAGTGTTCTGTGCAGTCACTGCAGTAATAACTGAGCAGCCATAGCCACCTAAGGCAGCAAAGGTTTTCAGATCAGCCTGAATGCCAGCGCCGCCGCCGGAATCAGAACCCGCGATAGTCAGGATATTGAGGGGACAAACAGATAACACGTCAGGCACCTTCATCAATCAAGGGGAGCGCTAACGGGATATGAAAAAGAGCGAAAATAAGACGTTTAGACATCTGGATTTCCTACGCCGGGGCAAGCCGGATCAGGTTCTACGGGTATATTCTCAGCCCTTAAGGGCACCCCGACCAAGATAATAGGTTCAGTTTATCGCTGAAAAATTAAACTGTCCAATCCCCTGCAGGAAAGACCGAAAAAGAATTAGCCATGTAAGCGATCAGCAGCAAAAAACCACTAACAACAAAGATAATTTCCACCCCGCTTTCTACCCATCAGAAATTAAGAAGTTTTCTTATACCAATAAACAACAAAGCCACCATAATAGGAAACGTGGATCTCCTGTTCACGGAATGAATACAAGGATGGCATGTAAGCGACAAAGGATTGCAGGACGCACACGGAAGAATTAGATGTCGCAAGGACAATGGATGCCAATAAGGGGCGCTTCAAGGATTGAGGTGCCCCTTTTATTTTCTCTTCTACATCCAATCTGTATTTCGCGCTATCCCGCCTGAACTCAATGTAAAATTAGGCAGTTTTCCTATTTCGCTTTCCGGCTTAATTACCATACTAGAAGTTATAGGATCTCCTGTTTATGGAACAAACAACAGGGATGAACGGTCAGCGGCACGGGAGGGCAGGACGCTCAGGGAAGCATGTCACGCCGCATGGAATCTTGGACACCGAACGAGGGCATCTCATAGCATGAGATGCCCTTTTTATGTTCTGTAGGAGTGTCACTTTTTCAGTTTTGCGTGACTGACTGAGCGACCACTGGCATACCAGTACGCGGGTTAACCCATAGCTGATCGCTCAACTCCGATAAAGGCGCCTGACAGCCAGAAATCAGCCAGTCTGCCAGGGCAGAACCAACATCAGGCCACTGAACCGGCACAGGAGACGCTGAATTGAACCAGTTTTGCAGCTGAGGATCTTGCAGTGTTTTGATCACCACACCGTATTCCAGCTGACTCAAAACCCGCGCATTGGATATCTGCTCCAGCTGCCCTTGCTGTGGTAAACAAAGAATCTTTTTACCATACTGCATTGCCTCGCTGAGCAAGCCAAATCCTGCGTTACAAATCACCCCTTCACAGCTGGCCAGATCACGTTGAAAACCATGCCTGGAAAATGGGCAGAGCACGATATTATCTTCTACCCGTTGCTGGCTAACATTGCAGTAAACAAAAAATCGGAGCGTACTGAAGCGCTTTAAGCACTGGATAATCTCTGACAGATCATCATGCGGTAAGTAGATAAGGTACTTATATGGCTCAGACACCGGGCCATATAAGGGGGCCTGAATCATTGGCGGCAAGCAGTGTCCGCCAAATGATTGCCAATGTAGACCGATTGCCTGTGCCACTGGCGCAAACAGTTTAATCTGAGGTTTCAACAAACGCCAAATCGACCGATCCGGCAAAGCATGCAGAAACGCATATTGATGAGCAATACCAACTGATGGCACCCCTCTTAACCGGGCAGCCCAAGCAGAAACAGGTTCAAAATCACTCACCACCAGATCATAGCCAGACAAGTCCAATGCCCGTATATCTTTAATTAGTCGTAAATACTGATTTTTCAGCAATGTTCGCCAGCCATCAACCCGCCCCTTTCGCATGCAAAAGGTCAGACCTGTGCGGCACTGGTAGTCGCCAAAGGGCTCCATATTAAATAATTGATCTCGCGCCCGGCCGCTGAACAGGAAATCCACTTCCGCACCACGCTCAGCCAAAGCCGGTGCCAAAACCCTCGCCCGCGTAATATGGCCGTTGCCAGTAGCCTGTACGCCGTAAAGAATCTTCATCAAGCATACCCACACAAACGCAGAGCCAGCACGGCACATCCGCTGCCAAGTAGTGCCCCGGCCAGAATATCGGCAGGAAAATGTACGCCCAACATAATACGAGCAGCACCTACCAAGACTGCAAATAAGTACCCCAATACCAACAAGGCCGGATAAAAAAACGCCAGCACGGTAACAAACACAAAAGCAGCAGAGGCATGACCAGAGGGAAAACTAAAACGATCTGCTGGCTGGATAAATGCCTGATGCGCTTGTAGCACCACAAAAGGACGATCTCGTTTAATCGTGCGTTTCAAAATCAGGTACAGCGGCAGCTCAAATGCAAACGCCAGCAAACCAACGGTTAAAAAAGCACTACCATCCACTGGCTCAAACAGCGCCAGTAAAACACCAACCGCCAGATACAAGAAGCCATCGCCAAGACGGGAAATCTGACGACTGATTTTAGCAATAAGCCTTGCTTTCGGCAGTTGTAAACACCAGCTAAACGCCAGTGTATCGAGATGAGAGAGTTTCTGCAGGCTATTCATAGCTCAGGCTCCGCGAGTTCGCTTACTGCCTGATGCTGACTGCCGGGGGTTACATCAAAATGAATATAAAATGACAGTTATGTGACTGCCTAGCTGTGCTTCTCGGCGGTTTCATGCAACCACCGCGCCGCCCTGCGCACCATTCGTTCCGGCCAAAGCCAAGGAGTAATGTGCCCTTGCCGTTTCAGTTCCGCTACTTGCACCGGGTGCTTACAAAACGATTGCAGGGCCTGAGAATAGGAAAGCGGCAACACCTCGTCACGATCTCCATGCATCACGAGCAAATCAAACGGCATCTCCTGACGTACGATTTTGCAACGGTAGTTAAACAGGCTGGCTAATGTCTGTAAGGGATAGTCATATACCATCAACGGATCTTTGAGCAGTTCATCCACTGCGGGATGATCGCCCAGCAAACGTTCAAAATCGAGAAAGGACTTTAACGGCACCTTATAGGTCGGGAACCAAAGGGCAGAACCCCAGAGCCAATTCCAACCCATACGGTGCATAAGATCCGGGGCTCGGTCAGGTAACAACAAGGTATGACAGAGCACAGCCTGAACACGCGGATCTCGCTCAGCCAGAGCGACAGCAAGCAGTGCACCTATCGAATAGCCATAGACCATCACCGCGCCATTATAACGCTGCTGCAAGACATCCAGCACAGCACTGACAGCATGGCTCATCTGCTCAACCGTATAATGCCCACGATCACCACCACTGTAGCCATGCCCCGGCGGATCAATGGCCACCACGTTAAACCCCTCGCGGGAAAGCTTATAAAGCAACTCTGCATAAAGTTCGCTATAGGTACCCATACCCGGCAGGAACAATACCAGCGGCGCATCAGCACCATACTCATACAGCTCACAATGGACTGCCGAAGCACCAACATTAAAAGCCTGACGCTGTTCAAGATAAGGATCCAGCTTGAGTTTTTTGCGCAATTCCATGCGAGAAGGCAAATGCTCATGGGAAATTACCGGCTGCCTGATCTGAACGGTCATATTGCTACTCCACTAACGCTGACAATGGCGGCAAAAAACTGTTGAACGCTGCCCCAATTTAATTTCTACCAAGGGTTCAAAACACTTGATACAAGGCTTACCACCGCGGCCATAAACATTCAGCTTCTGTTTAAAATAGCCGGGCTTGCCATCTGAACCACTAAAGTCCCGCAGCGTCGTGCCACCCTGCTCTATTGCTGCAACCAGCACCTCCTTGATGCTTGTCACCAGATCCGTCAAACGCTGTCTGGATATATTACCGGCGGGTCTTTTGGGATGAATACCTGCCAAAAACAATGCCTCGTTAGCATAAATATTGCCAACGCCCACCACAACTTTACTATCCATGACCACCTGTTTGATGGCGGTTTTACGGCCACTGCAACGCTGTTGCAAGTAAAGAGGGTTAAACGCATCCGAGAGTGGCTCAGGCCCAAGATCAGCAAGTAGAGAATGCACTTCACCCTCTGCCTGCCAGAGCACAGAACCAAACCGTCGCGGATCCGTCAGACGCAACATCTGACCACTCTCCAGCAGTATATCCACATGATCATGCTTTTCCGGCGCAGTTCCCTGCGGCAAAACCCGCAGACAGCCGGACATACCCAAATGGATCATTACCTCACCGCCAGTCAAATGCAGGAGAATGTATTTCCCGCGGCGCGTCACGGCCGTTATTCGATTATCTGGCAATATACTGAACAACAGATGTGGAACTGGCCAGCGTAATCGGGGCTGTCTTACTTCAAGCCCCGAAATTTTCTGTCCTTCCAAGTAGGGCCGGATACCCCGGCAACTGGTTTCGACTTCTGGTAATTCAGGCATGTGATTTCTACGGCTAGCGATTTATTCAGCATAACACCGCACCTGAGTTACGGCATCAAATGCATAAAAAAACCCGGCATTGCCGGGTTTTTTATATTAGACGCGATTACTTAATCTTCGATTCTTTGTACATCACGTGCTTACGAACAACCGGATCATACTTTTTGAATTCCAGTTTTTCCGGTGTGTTTCGCTTGTTCTTGTCGGTGGTGTAGTAGTGACCTGTACCGGCAGAAGAAACCAGCTTGATCTTGTCGCGAATGCCTTTAGCCATGACTGCGCTCCTTATACCTTGATGCCGGTGGCACGAACATCAGTCAAAACTGCGTCGATACCTTTCTTATCGATGATACGCATACCTTTAGAAGATACACGCAGACGAACAAACTTCTGCTCACTTTCTACCCAAAAACGGTGCCAGTGCAGGTTCGGCAGAAAACGACGACGGGTTTTGCGTTGTGAGTGGGAAACATTGTTCCCTGTAACCGGACGCTTACCAGTTACCATACATACTCGAGACATGGTAATACCTTAAAATACTTGTTGAAGTTACGTTCCTATCCAGGATATTTATCAATGCAACTTAAGCCAACTGCGTCTGCACTCTCCAGACTGACGATCGCATCTCAGGCGGAGCGTCCCGTAACTAGACAGAATACCGTACCGGAGTGTGGATAGAAGGTCGCGAATTATACAGCAATCAATGCTATTGCCAATAGTTTTTACAGCAAACCCTGCTCTGCCATAGACACCACTTCACCATCGCCAACCACCATATGATCCAGCACTTTTACTTCAAGCATCTGTAGGGCAGCAGTGACATCTCGGGTAATCTGCTGATCTGCCTGACTTGGCTCAGCCACACCAGACGGATGATTGTGCGCCAGTATCACCGCTGCCGCATTAAGATGTAATGCCCTGCGAGCGATTTCACGGGGATACACCGCTGCGGCAGTCAAAGTACCCTGAAACAACTCTTCATATTCGATAACCCGGTGTCTGTTATCCAAAAACAAGCAGGCAAACACTTCTCTTAATTGATGTCGCAAGCGACTGGAGAGATAACAGCGAACATCATGTGGACTGTTCAGGGCTGACTCTCGCATCAAGCCGGCAGCCAAATGCCTGCGCGCCATCTCCAGCACAGCTTGCAATTGAACATACTTGGCAACCCCAAGCCCATGAGCCGCACAAAAACTGGTTTTGTCGCACTCCATCAGCTCGCGCAATCCACCAAATGCCTGTAACAGCTCGCGAGCCAAGTCTACAGCCGTCTTTCCCTGAACCCCCGTACGCAAGAAGATTGCCAACAACTCGGCATCCGACAGCGCCGCAGCACCCTGCTGTAACAACTTTTCCCGCGGCCGCTCCGCCGCAGGCCAATCGGTAATTGCCATATTTCACCTCCGTGTGAAATTGAAAAATCAGCTTAAAAAAACTGAATTGATATAAAGTCAATCTACGCAAGTTTAGTGGAAAATGATAAAGTTACGACTTCAATTCAAGCACAACACCCGGCGCCATTAGCGCAACGGCCTCTGCTTTCACGGTACGTGTCAGGTATGCATAGACTTACTAACAAACAGATCATTCTTGGTATCACCGGCGGCATCGCGGCTTATAAAAGCGCCGAACTAACACGCCTGTTAAAAGCAGCAGGGGCAGATGTTCGCGTCGTAATGACCAGTGCCGCGACAGAATTCATTACCCCGTTAACGCTACAGGCGCTCTCAGGCAACCCCGTACACCGCCACCTGCTGGATACTGAAGCAGAAGCAGGAATGGGCCATATAGAGTTAGCCAAGTGGGCTGATCTGGTATTGATTGCTCCCAGCAGCGCCAACTTCATGGCACGGCTCGCCAGCGGCCTGGGTGACGACCTGCTGACCACCCTCTGCCTGGCCACCGATGCTCCTATCTGCCTGGCCCCGGCGATGAATCAGGCAATGTGGCGG
Source organism: Pontibacter sp. JAM-7 (assembly GCF_048548695.2). NCBI lineage: Bacteria > Pseudomonadati > Bacteroidota > Cytophagia > Cytophagales > Hymenobacteraceae > Pontibacter > Pontibacter sp. JAM-7. The sequence continues at coordinate 40,460 of NZ_JBLYIF020000010.1, read as the reverse complement.
GATGCCAGTACCCAACGTAACGTTGAGCAGCTCAGCGCTCGCGGTATACGTTTATTTGGCCCTGGTGTGGGCGAACAGGCCTGTGGAGATACCGGCGCCGGCCGTATGCTGGAACCCACCGAACTGGCGCAGCTAGCAGCCAACTGTTTTCATTCGGGCTGCCTGAGCGGTAAGACAGTATTCATCACTGCCGGTCCTACCCGTGAACCGCTTGATCCGGTGAGGTACCTCTCCAATCATAGCTCCGGAAAAATGGGTTACGCCCTGGCACAGGCAGCGATTGATGCCGGCGCCAGGGTGCGTCTGATCAGCGGCCCGGTCACACTTACCCCGCCAGCCCGGGTAGAGTGCGTTCAGGTCGAAACCGCAGAACAGATGCTGGCCGCATCTATCCGCGATATTGAACACTGCGATATTTTTATTGCCGCCGCCGCTGTGGCCGATTACCGCCCGACAGCAGTGGCCGAGCATAAAATTAAAAAAGGCTCTGAAGAGATTATGGAGCTGCATCTTGTCAAAAACCCGGACATCGTCGCCAGCGTAGCTTCGCATACTCACCGCCCATATACCGTAGGTTTTGCGGCTGAGACTCGAGACCTGCTGACCTACGCCCGTGACAAACTGGAACGTAAAAAACTCGACCTTGTGATCGCCAATGATGTGTCACGTCAGGAGATCGGTTTTGGCAGTGACGAAAATGCCGTAACTCTGGTCTGCCGGAACAACGATACCCCCCTGCCACAAACCAGCAAACGTCAACTGGCTGTAAAACTCATTGAAGAGATTGCCCGCCGCGCTTCAGCGGACCAGGAAACCGTAGCCGACTTTTAACTTGCCACTAGGATAGCCCATGCGTTACCCACTCAACGATCTAGACCCAACCATTTTTCGTGCCTATGACGTCCGGGGCATTGTTGGCTCCGCGCTCAGTGACAGCACCGTCTACCACCTTGGCAGAGCCTTCGCAGCGGAAGCCCGCAGCCAAGGTGTATCTTTGGTGCATGTCGGTGCTGACGGTCGACTTTCCAGCCCGGCATTAAAAACGATATTCAGTGAAGGCCTGTCCGACGGTGGCTGCGATGTTTGTGATGTCGGCTACCTGCCAACACCAGGCCTGTACTATGCGGCCCATCAGCATACTGAATGCTCTGGCGTCATGATCACCGGCAGCCATAACCCGGCCGATTACAACGGTTTTAAGATGATGCTGGCAGGCCATACCTTATCGGGTGATGATATTCAAAAACTACAAACACGCATCCGACAGCAAGATTACAGCGAGGGCGCCGGTAGCATTCAGCATCTTGATATTCGCCAACAATATCTGGAACGCATTCTGGGTGACATTCAACTGACCAAGCCACTCAAGGTCGTGGTTGACTGCGGCAACGGCATTCCCGGAGAGCTGGCACCACAACTGATGGAGCGACTCGGCTGCGAAGTCATTCCTTTATACTGCGAGGTTGATGGCAACTTCCCAAACCACCACCCGGACCCAGGCAAACCCAAAAACCTGATCGACGCCATTGCCAAGGTGCGTGAGACCGGTGCCGATCTGGGGCTGGCTTTCGACGGTGATGGCGACCGAGTCGGCGTGATCACCGCCAGCGGGCAGATTGTCTACCCAGACCGGATCATGATGCTGTTTGCCGAAGATATCCTTACCCGCAACCCGGGTGCTGAAATCATCTTCGATGTGAAGTGCTCCCGCCTGCTGGCCGATGTGATTCGTCAGGCCGGTGGCGTAGCAACCATGTGGCGAACCGGCCACTCGCTGATCAAACAAAAAATCAAACAGAGCGGCGCCCTGCTGGGCGGCGAAATGAGTGGCCATATTTTCTTCAAAGAGCGCTGGTACGGCTTTGATGATGCCCTCTATAGCGCAGCGCGTCTGCTGGAGATACTGGCGTCTTCAGATGCCAGCGCAGATGAGCTGTTCAATCGCTACCCTGAAGACATTAGCACTCCTGAGCTGAATATCACTGTCACCGACGAAAACAAGTTCGATATTGTCACAGCATTGCAGCAGCTTAGCTTCCCCGGCGGTAAAGCCAATCATATTGATGGCGTCCGAGTTGATTACCCGGATGGCTGGGGGCTGGTACGCGCTTCCAATACTACCCCGGTGCTGGTATTGCGCTTCGAAGCTGAATCAGACGCAGCATTGAACCGTATCCGGGATGATTTTCAGCAGAAGCTACATGCAATAGATCCGCAACTGACTATTCCAGCCGAATAACAAATATTAGCTGATCCGGTACATAGGCCAGATCACAATAATAAGGAACGACCATGCCATTGACCCGTCAAGATGCCATAACCACCGCCGAGGTTCTGAGTCAGGCAATGCCTTATATCCAGCGCTTTGTCGGTAAGACCATCGTCATCAAATATGGTGGTAATGCGATGATCGATGAAACACTACAGAACAGTTTTGCGCGGGATATCGTCATGATGAAACTGATCGGCCTGAATCCGATTGTAGTACATGGCGGTGGCCCCCAGATCGGCCAACTACTCAATGATTTAAAAATAGAGTCTCACTTTATCAACGGCATGCGCGTGACTGACTCTAAAACCATGGATGTGGTGGAGATGGTGTTGGGTGGCGCTGTCAACAAACAAATTGTCGGCCTGATTAATAGCAATGGAGGTCTGGCCATTGGCCTGACGGGCAAAGACGGGCAACTACTGCGTGCCCGCAAACTGAAAGTAAAACATAAAACCCCGGAGATGGAAGCCCCAGAAATCATCGATATCGGGCATGTTGGTGAAGTCGCCAGCGTCAATGTGAAAGTTCTGGACATGCTGGTCAACTCGGACATTATCCCGGTCATCGCTCCCATAGGCGTGGGCGAAGATGGCGCTTCCTATAACATCAACGCAGACTTGGTCGCCGGCAAGGTAGCCGAAGTATTACAGGCCGAAAAATTGATCTTGCTGACTAACATCGCCGGACTGATGGATAAAGACGGTCAAGTTTTGACTGGTCTTACCACTCAACAGGTAGATGAATTGATTGCTGACGGCACTATCTACGGTGGCATGTTGCCCAAAATTGACTGCGCACTGGGTGCCGTAAAAAGTGGTGTGAACAGTGCACATATTATTGATGGCCGAGTTGAACACTCCTGCATGCTGGAGATCTTCACTGATGAAGGTGTCGGCACCCTGATCACCAACCGCGGTTAAGGAGTTAGCATGCCCGAGGTAAAACTAAATCGACGTGACCAGATCCTGCAAGCCTTAGCAGAAATGCTTGAAGGCAGTGCCGGTCAACGGATCACCACTGCGGCGCTAGCAAAAACGGTAGGGGTCTCTGAAGCCGCGCTCTATCGTCACTTCCCCAGTAAGGCCCGCATGTTTGAGGGCCTGATAGGCTTTATTGAAGATACAGTTTTCAGCCGGGTGACCACCATCACACAAAGTGAAACTAACGGAGTGCGGCAGTGCGAACAGATTTTAACCCTGATACTGACGTTTGTAGAACGTAATCCCGGTATGGCGCGGTTGCTTACCGGAGATGCGCTTACCGGAGAAACCGACCGCCTACGCCAGCGCATCAATCAGTTTTTTGAGCGGCTGGAAACACAGATCAAGCAGATTCTGCGCGAAGCAGAACAGCGCGACGGTCTGCGCACTCACAGCACCGCAGGCACCACCGCCAACCTCTATATCGCAACGATTGAAGGACGTATCCGGCAGTTTGTTCGCACTGAATTCCGGCGCCGGCCAACCGAGCTATGGTCTGACCAATGGGCCCGACTGGCAGATGGCACCTTCCGGCCAGTCTGACCCGACACTGGCCAATTAATGGAACTGTTGCTTGAACAACTAAGTCTGTTACTGCTTTCACTGATTGCCAACGGGCTCTCAGCCATGGCCGGCGGAGGTGCCGGCCTGTTGCAATTACCCGTACTGCTGTTTCTTGGCCTTAATTTCAGCATGGCATTGGCAACCCATAAGATTGCCAGTATCGCGCTTGGCGTGGGTGCCACCCTGCGTCATATGAAGGAGGGCCGACTAGACTGGCGCTTCTGTAGCTATATTTTGTGTTGCGGTTTACCGGGCGTGGTTCTGGGGGCAGACCTGGTGTTGCAAATACCTGAAGGCTGGACAGTACTCAGTCTTGGACTGCTCACCAGCGGTCTTGGCCTCTACTCTCTGCGAAAAAAATCCCTCGGCATGGAGCTAGAAACTAGACACAGGGACCTGCCTGGTATGGTTATTGGCGGCATCGGTCTGTTTCTGATTGGTACCCTGAACGGTTCCCTGACTTCAGGCACCGGGCTATTTGTCACGCTGTGGCTGGTACGCTGGTTTGGCCTGGACTACAAAACCGCAGTCGCTTATGTACTGATTCTGGTTGGCCTGTTCTGGAACGGAGCAGGCGCCATTACCGTAGCACTGCAGCAGGCCCCACGTTGGGACTGGTTACCGGCATTACTGCTTGGCGCTGTTGCTGGTGCTTATCTGGGCGCACATGTTGCCATTAGTCGTGGCAACCGCTTGGTTAAGCGTGCGTTTGAAACCCTGACCATTCTGGTAGGGTGCAAACTCATCTATGACGGCTGGTTATTGCTGACGGCAATCAACACTGCCATTGGGCTGGCAGAATAAAGCGATCAAGCGCGCAGGTATACGCTGTTGGCGTTTCAATAACTGCGAGGCAGGTATCAATGTAATGCCCTGCTGCGTTAATTGGGGTAACTCTCTTTCCAAAAAACTCAGGGTTTCTGGATAGGGGTGCCCAATCAAAACAGCGAAACCTTGCTCACGGGCAGTCTGGAGTGCTTTTTCATACTGCCCTGCCAGTGCTTCAGGCGTGGTTTCATTGTCGAGAAATACATCCCTGATCAAATAAGGCAGACCCGCATGATGCGCGACTTGCCAGCCTTGCGACTCAGGATTGGTAAAACTATCGACAAAAAACAGGTTTTTCTCCAGCAGCAGCGACATTAACTCTGCCATGCTGGTCATATCCGCCGTCAGGATACTGCCAGTATGATTGTTCAATCCAGTAACATGAGGAACTGATGCCAGCGCTGCAGTCAGGACGCTACGCTTTTCCTCGTAGGACATGTCCACCAATAATCCACCATCGCCTAACCAGCGGTCATCCGCATTTTGCATCGGTTGATGGAGCAAAATATCCCGTTGTTTAAGGAACGCCTGTTCCGCCAAGGATTTCGCATGCGGGGTATGTGGCAGAAACGCCAAGCTAACCGGACCCGGCAAATCAACAGCACGCTGCCCCAAGGAATGGTTAAAGCCAATATCATCAATGATGACTACCAAAACGGCTTCTGCCTCCCCAGCGATGACAACAACCGGGGTAAAGCTGAGCAGCAACAGACTAAGCAGCCTATTGAAGCAGCCAGATTTCATCGCTGAATGATCACCAAGGCTTTCAACAACCCCAGAGCTTCATATAGCAGGTAATCCTTACTCGCTAAGACCTGACTGTCCTTGTTATTGGGCTGCTGAGGATCAGAAGAGCCATTTTCAAGGTGCCCGCTAAGTTCGCGCTCCTTGATAAATTCAGGCTGTTCCTCTCGCAATTTAATCTCAGCATTCTCAACCTGAATATCCGGCACAATGCCCTGCGCCTGAATAGAACGACCGCTAGGCGTGTAGTAACGCGCGGTAGTGAGTTTTAGCGCCCGGTCTTCACTCAGTGGAAGAATGGTTTGAACAGAGCCTTTACCAAAAGTATCCTGCCCCATAATCACTGCCCGCTTATGATCCTGCAGGGCACCGGCAACAATTTCAGACGCTGAAGCCGAACCACCGTTAATCAGCACCACCACCGGAATATCGCCAATTGCCGTGCGTTTGGTAGCATGGAATTCATGTTTAGCTTCTTCTAAGCGGCCTTCGGTATAAACAATCATACCCTCATGGAGAAACGCATCGCTGACTTCCACCGCTGCCTGCAACACCCCGCCGGGGTTATTACGCAGGTCTAGAATCAATCCCTTCAGCTCAACGTCGAGCTGCATTTTTTCCAGCTGCCTGACCAGCTCTTTACCAGTATCCACCTGGAACTGAGTAATACGCAGGTAGGCATAGTCATTATCCAGTAAGCGGCTTTTCACACTGGCAACCTGAATCACCGCGCGCTCAACCTCAATTTCCAGCGGCTTTTCTTCGCCTTGCCGAATGATGGTCAATAACAGGGAGGTACCAGGCTCACCGCGCATCAGGCTAATAGCATCATTCAGGTCCATACCCTGCACTGCCTGATCACCCAGCTTGGTAATCAGGTCGCCGGCTTTGACGCCTGCACGTTGTGCCGGGGTATCATCAATCGGCGCAATGACGCGGATAAAACCATCTTCCATTCCCACTTCAATACCCAGCCCACCGAACTCACCACTGGTATGCTCCTGAAGGTTGGCGAACTCATCCTCAACCAGATAGGTTGAGTGAGGATCAAGACCGGCCAACATTCCCCGTAGCGCATCTTCCAATAATTTGGCATCGCTAACCGGCTCGACATAAGCTGACTTAATGCGCTGAAACACTTCAGTAAAGAGGCGCAGCTCTTCAAGGGGTAACTGTTTTTCAGAGTCAGAGGGACTACCTGCAGGTTCAGCCTGTACAGGAACAGCCACGAAAGATACCAACAGCAAACCGACACTCAGGGTACGCCAAACCATAGGTAACACCGCCGTCATCTTCATAGTCTGTTCCTTATTGTTGTAACTCTGCCAAGGCTAACGCCGACCCAACCAGCCTATCGGGTCCTTGGGCTGACCTTTAAAACGTAACGCGAAGTAAAGCCCTGTGCTCTGCCGACCACCACTGTCACCCACTGTAGCAATGGCATCACCTGCCGCCACCCAGTCGCCAGCCTCTAGTAGCAGGCTCTGGTTATATCCATACAGCGTCAGATAACCCCCACCGTGATCAAGGATTGTCACCAAGCCATAGCCCCGCAGCCAGTCAGAAAACACAACTCGGCCATGATGTACGGCCCTGACCGCCTTGCCTTCTTCACTCTTAATCCAAATGCCATCATAACTGATATTGTTTTGCTTGCTACCAAAAACCCGCCCGATCTGACCTGTCACTGGCCAGGCCAATTTTCCTTTACGGCTTTTGAAGGGCGTGTCATCGGTCACCAGTACCGCAACATTCAGGCTGGCTTCAATCTCACGCAATATTGCCTGCAAACGAGTCTGGTCGAGTTTAAGCTGCTTCAGCTCTGAGCCACCCTGGCGCAGCGTTTCCTGTAATGAAGCTAAGTGTTGCTGACGCTGATCACGGGTGCGTTGCAGTTGTATTAGCTCTTGTTGTAACTGTTGCTGCTTCTGGACTATTTCCTGCCTTGTAGCCAACAACTGGGTATCAGTATTCTTCAGAGCTGATAACTGTTCTCTGAACAGAGCTATATCTTTGGCGAGTGATTCACTTAGCGCATCATGGTAACGCAGCATTCGATCGAGGGCCTCCGGATCGCGCTGATTAAGTAACAACTCCAGCCGCGGCTGATTACCTGATTTGTAGCGTGAAACCAATTGTTGCTGAAGCCGTTCAGCGCGTTGATTAAGGTCTGATTCAATACGAGCCTTACGCTGCTCCAGATCAGACTCTCTGCCGCCCAGACCCGCCAACTGTTGATCCAACTGACGAATCTGCCGTGCCAACTGACCCGCTTGCAACTCTACCTTTTTCAATGATTGACTAAGTTTGCGCGACTCACCTTCCTGGCTCTTCATCTGGCCAGTGAGTTTTTCAATCCGGCTCTGCAGCTGTTTGATCTGCTTTTGGGTAGCGGCCTGCTCTGGGGCAGCAGCATGGGACGTGATGGTTAGCATTAGCAACCACAATGTCACAAACCAAATGCGCCAGCTCACCGCCATAGTGCGGAGTACCTTGTGAGTCAGGATTTGAACTGGACCAGAGACTGGCCGGTCATCTCGGCAGCCGGCGGCAGGTCCATAAGTGCCAACAGCGTTGGTGCCAGATCACACAAAGCCCCATCTTGCAGTGTCACACTGTCACGACGCGGACCATCATAAATCAGCGCCACCGGCCAGTTAGTATGTGCCGTATGAGGCTGACCTGTTGTAGGGTTAACCATCAATTCAACATTACCATGATCAGCGGTGATCAGGGTTTCACCGCCCACCTCAGCCATCGCAGACAGCACCTTACTGAGGCAATCATCAACTACTTCGCAGGCTTTAACTGCAGCATCAAAATGACCGGTATGGCCAACCATATCGCCATTGGCAAAATTACACACAATCAGGTCAAATTTACCGCTACGAATTGCTTCAACCAGTTTCGCTGTAACCTCAGGCGCACTCATCTCCGGCTTAAGATCATAGGTAGCAACATCCGGCGATGGCACCAAAATCCGCTCTTCACCCGGATAGACCTCTTCCTGACCACCATTAAAGAAGAAGGTGACATGGGCATATTTTTCAGTTTCTGAGATACGCAGTTGAGTTTTACCCAGTCCAGACAGGTATTCACCCAGATCATTATGAATAGCCTGAGGTGGATACGCACACGCCGCCTGGATGTCCGCCGCATACTGAGTCAACATCACGTAACCCGACAAGAGCGGCTGTTTGCGACGCACAAAACCATCGAATTCATCCCCCGCTGTAAACGCATAGGTAATCTCACGCGCCCGATCCGGGCGGAAGTTGGCACAGATCAGGGCATCACCATCATTGATTGTTGCCACCGGAGCGCCATCCGCTGTCACCATTACCGTCGGTGCAACGAATTCATCATTTTCATTACGCGCATAAGCTGCTTCCAGCGCAGTCAATGCGGACTCGGCTTTAGCCTCAGACTCACCAAGAGCCATGGCATTATAGGCTCGCTCTATACGATTCCAGCGCTTATCGCGATCCATGGCAAAGTAGCGACCACTCACAGTAGCAATCTGAGCAACTTTGAGAGATTCACACAGTTCCTGAGCGGCTTGCAGAGAGGATTCTGCTGAACGCGGCGGCATATCCCGCCCATCCAGAATTGCGTGCAGGCAAACCTGCTTGGCACCACGTTTTACCGCCATCTGCATCAGGCTGAAAATGTGTTGTTCATGACTATGAACACCACCTGGCGACAACAGACCCATGATATGAACCGCCTTATTTGCCGCGATGGCTTTATCCATCGCGTCTACCAGCGCATGATTTTCGAAAAAATCACCATCTACGATGGCTTTCGAGATCCGGGTGAAATTTTGATATACAACACGGCCCGCACCAATGTTCATATGCCCGACTTCCGAGTTACCCATCTGCCCATCAGGCAGACCCACAGCCAACCCTGAGGTTTTAATGCGCGCATTGGGGTTGCTGCTTAGCAGACTATCCCAAACTGGAGTATTTGCAGCAGTAATCGCTGAAGATTCGGTCTGCTCAACACCATAACCATCAAGGATAATCAGGGCTTTGGGGGCACGTTGTGCTGTCATATCAGGCATGAAACTCTTGTTAAATCTAAGGAAGACAGCAATTTTACTGTGATTCTGCCAACAACGCTAACCAACGCTGATTATGGATTGCCCGCAATCCAAACAGCAAATGAGCTTTGCCCCTTATACCACTGCAGATCGCATTGTATACTTACCGCCTCACACTAACCCTCACAGGCGACGTTTGGATAGAACATGGATCAAGTGCTTGAATTTATTAGTAATCACTACCTTCTGGTAGCCGCCTGGGTATTTACCCTGATCATGCTATTGATGGCTGAAAGCCGCAAATCCGGCAAATCTGTCAGTCCAGCCATTGCGACCCAGTTGATCAATAAAGAAAACGCCGTTGTGCTCGACATCCGCGCCAATAAGGAATGGGCGAACGGTCACATCACCAGTGCAATCAATATTCCGCTGGCAGACCTGGATCGGCGCATCGGAGAACTTGAAAAACACAAGACTCACCCCATTGTAGTTGTATGCAACCTGGGTCAGTCTGCTTCGGCGGCGACCAAGAAACTCAAGGATGCAGGCTACAACGCTGTCCGGCTATCCGGCGGCATGACCGAATGGAAAAGCCAGAGCTTACCGGTAGTAAAATGATGCAAAGCGAAGTATTAATCTACACCACAGCCTGGTGCCCGTTTTGTATTCGGGCAAAAAAATTGCTGGAGCATAAACAGATCGAGTATACCGAGATCAGCCTTGATGCAGACCCCAGCAAACGGCAGGAGATGATGGCACGTAGCCAACGTCGCACCGTGCCGCAAATTTTTATCGGCGATACTCATGTCGGTGGTTGTGATGACCTGTTTCGTCTTGAGATGACCCAAGCACTGGACCCCTTGCTGAGCCCTGCGCCGACTACACACAATAAGGATTAGATATGTCTGAAGAAAACTCAACCGCTGGCCAAGAAGCCACCGGCCCCCAGTTTGCAGTGCAGCGCCTGTATATCAAGGATGCGTCCTTTGAAGCGCCAAACATGCCGGCAATTTTCACCAAAGGCTGGAAACCTGAAGTCGGCCTGGAGTTGAATAATGCCTCCCGCCGCATTGGCGATGATGTGTACGAAGCGGTCCTGACCCTGACCATTACAGTCAAGCTTGAAGAGGAAACCGCTTACCTGGTTGAGCTACAGCAGGCTGGTATATTCTCAATCAGCGGTTTAGGTGAAGCTGAACTGCATCATACACTGGGTGCATTCTGCCCCAACCTGTTGTTCCCATATGCACGAGAAGCTATTGACAACCTGGTGACCAAAGCCAGCTTCCCGGCATTGATGCTACAGCCGGTGAACTTTGATGCCATGTACGCACAGCAAATGGCCCAGCGCCAGGCACAGCAGGAACAGCCTGAAGCTCAGCACTAAGCTGAATATAAAAAACGGAGCCTAGTGCTCCGTTTTTTATATTGCCCCAGGGTAACCCAACTGCCGCCAGGCCTCGTACACTACAATTGCACACGCATTCGAAAGATTAAGACTGCGACTGTCAGCGCACATCGGCAAACGCAGGCGCTGCTGCTCAGGCAGTGCCTCCCTTACTTCCGCCGGCAGACCTCGGGTTTCAGGCCCCAGCAGCAATACATCCCCCTGACAGAAATCAGCCTCAGAGTGACAGCGTGACCCCTTAGTCGTCATCGCCCATACCCGAGCAGAATCAGACAAACCCGCCAGGCAAAGGTCAAGACTGGCATGCACTTTGACTGCTGCAAATTCATGGTAATCCAAGCCCGCCCGGCGCAACCGCTTATCATCCAGTTCGAAGCCCAGCGGCTCGATCAGATGCAACTGACAACCCGTATTGGCACAGAGGCGAATAATATTGCCAGTGTTAGGTGGTATCTCTGGCTGATAAAGCACAACATGCAACATAAAATAATCCCCGCAAGGGCGGGGATTATAGAAGATTACGCGACAAAAGCAGACTCAGACTTCATCATTGTCTTCACTTTTACCATCTTCCATCCCTAATTCTTTAATTTTTCGAGTCAAAGTATTACGCCCCCAACCCAATAACTCAGCTGCATCCCGGCGACGGCCAGCAGTATGCTTTAATGCGGTTTCTATCATGATACGTTCAAACGCCGGCACCGCAGTATCCAGCAAGTCACTTTGACCGAGACTAAGCTGCTGATCAGCCCAGTTACGCAAACTGTGCTCCCAGTTGCTACCTGTCACCGCCTGCTCCTGGGTACGCGCCATCAGCTCCGGCGGCAAGTCTTCCACCAGCACTTCACGCCCAGTTGCCATCACGGTAAGCCAACGGCAGGTATTTTCCAGCTGCCGCACATTCCCAGGCCAAGCAAGATTACACATATAGGCCTCAGTTTCTGGCGTCAGCGTTTTCGGCTCTACATTCAACTCTTCCCCAGACTGTTTGAGGAAGTAACGCGACAACCGAGGAATATCTTCACGGCGTTCTGCCAGTTTTGGCAAACGTACGCGTATCACATTCAGACGATGGAACAGGTCTTCACGAAAGCGCCCCTGCTCCACCAGCTTTTCCAGATTTTGGTGGGTAGCGGCAATAATACGCACATCCACTTTGACCGGCGTATGGCCGCCAACGCGATAAAATTCACTATCCGCCAACACACGTAACAAGCGAGTCTGAGCATCGGCAGGCATATCACCGATTTCATCCAGGAACAGAGTACCGCCATCGGCTTGCTCAAAACGGCCACGTCGGGCTGCTGCGGCGCCAGTAAAGGCTCCTTTCTCATGACCAAACAGTTCTGACTCAATCAGGTCATGAGGAATCGCCGCCATATTCAACGGAATAAAAGCTTTTTCTCGACGCGGACTGTGTTTATGCAGCGCATGCGCCACCAGCTCCTTACCTGTACCAGATTCACCATTAATCAGCACAGTGATATTAGACTGCGAGAGCCGACCGATGGCACGAAAAACTTCCTGCATGGCAGGCGCTTCACCAATGATTTCAGTGGTATCTTCATCGATCTGCTCAATCTCGCTTCCCCGCTGTTCCATAGCATGCGCCAGCGCTCGCTTGACCAGGTTCACCGCATCGTCAACATCAAACGGTTTCGGCAAGTATTCAAAACCGCCCCCCTGATAAGACGCTACTGCAGAGTCTAAATCGGAGTGAGCGGTCATGATTATTACAGGCACCTGAGGACAGTTATCCTGGATAAAATCCAATAACCCCAAACCATCAGTCCCCGGCATCCGAATATCACTGATGATGGTATCCGGGGTATCCATATCCAGACGGCGGATAGCCGAATCAGCATTATCGAAAGATTCAGTATCGACGCCCGCTGATGACAGTGCTTTTTCCAGCACCCAGCGAATAGACCTGTCATCATCGACAATCCAAACCTTACCTGGCAGATTCATGGTTCAGCTCCAACGGTATAAAAATTTGAAAACGTGTTTCACCAGGACGAGTATCACACTCAATAAGCCCCTGGTGCTGGTTAATAATCGACTGCGCTATTGAAAGCCCAAGCCCAGTTCCTTCTGCACGCCCACTCACCATGGGGTAAAAAATACGGGTAAAAATGTCTTCCGGTATACCTGGCCCGTTATCGATTATTTCGACACAACATACCAAACGATGCTTTTCGGCACCCAGGGTAATCTGACGCAGGGCCCGAGTCCGTAATTGGATGCATGGCTGCTCGATATTCGCAGCATTCAACGCCTGCATACCATTACGTACAATATTCAAAAAAGCCTGTATGAGCTGCTCCCGGTCACCAATAAACTCCGGAATACTGGGATCATAATCCCGCTCAAAACAGATAGACTGGCCGCTTTCCGCCGTGATCAAGCTGCACACCCGTTCCATAATGGCGTGGATATTAATTGAGCTCATTTGCGGCAGCTGACGCGGACCCAGCAACCTATCAACTAAGTTTCTGAGCCTGTCTGCTTCTTCAATAATAACCCGGGTGTAATCATGCAATAGAGGCTCATCCAGCTCTCTCTCCAGTAACTGGGCTGCACCACGAATACCCCCCAGCGGATTTTTTATCTCGTGAGCCAAGCCCCGGATCAGTGTACGCGCACTGGCATGCTGGGTCAGCAGATCTTCCTCGCGCTCAATTCGCATCAGGCGATCACGCGGCTGGATCTCGATAATCAGATACTTCGATCGACCAATAAACAGCGGATTCACGCTGTAATCGACAATCAGGTCATGCCCTCCCAGGGTACGCAGCTTAGCTTCACGCAAGGTGTAGGGGTGGCCTGACAAAAAGGCTTCGCGCAAATTCGCACCTTCCAGAGCCGACCCTGGAAACAGGTCCAACACTTCCGCCTGCTCCAGCCTACGCCTGCTCGCTTCCAGCAACATCTCGGAAGCCGGATTAGCGTACTCCAGAGACAAATCTTTATTCAGCATGACCACAGCGGTGGACAGGTTCTCCAGCACTTGCTTATGGCGTTCGAATTCAGGCACGTTCCGCTCTCTCTACTTATTAACGGGTTTAATTGCAAAATACACACCAAGTCATCACATTCAGCAAACGCCCCAAAACAGGGGGACTTCAGACCCATTCCTGCGCATCGCCAGCAGCAAAACCCCAGCCTATAGCACTATATTGGTGCACTCAATGCGCTGCGCCCCAGACTAATGCTTTCTGACAATTTTAATAACGTCACTTATGGTCACATCCGACCAAGCAGACAAAAAAAAGCCTCCGCATGGGAGGCTTTTTTCAACAATCAGATCTTATACGGAGTAGTACAGATCGAACTCAACTGGGTGAGTCGTCATGTTAACGCGCTCAACTTCTTCGCGCTTCAGCTCGATGTAAGCATCCAGCATGTCATCAGTAAATACACCACCTTTGGTCAGGAACTCACGGTCAGTTTCCAGAGCCTGCAGCGCTTCTTCAAAAGAGGAAGCAACGGTTGGGATCTCTGCAGCCTCTTCTGGAGGCAGATCATACAGATCCTTATCAGCAGGTTCGCCTGGGTGGATTTTATTCTGGATACCGTCCAGACCAGCCATCATCAGCGCCGCGAAGCACAGGTAAGGGTTGGCAGAAGGATCAGGGAAACGAGTTTCGATACGACGCGCTTTAGGGCTGGTTACGTAAGGAATACGGATGGAAGCTGAACGGTTACGGGCAGAGTATGCCAGCATAACTGGAGCTTCGAAACCTGGTACCAGACGCTTGTATGCATTGGTAGAAGCGTTAGTCAAAGCGTTCAGGGCTTTAGCGTGCTTGATGATACCACCAATGTAGTACAGAGCCATTTCACTCATACCAGCATAAGCATCGCCATCAAACAGGTTAACGCCATCTTTAGACAGAGACTGGTGAACGTGCATACCAGAACCATTGTCGCCTACCAGCGGCTTAGGCATAAAGGTCGCTGTTTTACCATACGCGTGGGCAACGTTGTGTACACAGTATTTCAGAACCTGAACTTCGTCAGCTTTGTTAGTCAGCGTGTTTGGACCGATACCGATTTCACACTGGCCAGCAGTCGCAACTTCGTGGTGATGCACTTCAACGTACAGGTCCATCGCTTCCATTGCATCACACATTGCAGCACGCAGGTCATGCAGGGAATCGATTGGTGGTACTGGGAAGTAACCGCCTTTCACACGAGGACGGTGACCGGTGTTACCGCCTTCAATTTTGTGATTGGAAGCCCAAGACGCTTCTTCTGAAGAGATTGTGTAACCACAACCACTGATGTCAGCATGCCACTGCACTTCGTCAAACACGAAGAACTCTGGCTCTGGACCGAACATCGCAGTATCAGCAATGCCAGTAGACTTCAGATACTCTTCAGCACGCTTAGCAACAGAACGCGGATCACGCTCGTAACCCTGGCCAGTAGTAGGTTCAACGACATCACAGCGAACGATTACAGTCGATGCTTCAGAGAATGGATCCAGCAAAGTGGCGCTGTCATCAGGCATCAGAATCATGTCGGATTCGTTAATGCCCTTCCAGCCCGCAATAGAGGAGCCGTCAAACATCTTACCTTCTTCGAAGAAATCATCACCCATATCGGATACAGGGATGGTAACGTGCTGCTCTTTACCTTTGGAATCGGTGAAACGCAGGTCAACCCACTTCGCTTGACTTTCTTTGATCAGATTCAGAGTCTTCTCTGACATTGCCATTCTCCACACATATAATTGTCAGGCCTACGAGTAAGTGCGCAACCCTGAGACACTTGGGAAATAAAATCGGTGATGATGCTTGAGCAAACTTTATGCCAAGACATCGTTGCCGTAAACACTTGAAATTAGGGCTTCCACTGTCAGCGGCACTCAACCCTAAAGCACCATAAGTGAACACTCTGCCTGATTATGCACCAAATTAATGCATAAAAGCTTACTCAACCGTAAAGATGTCACCAATCCTGTGCAATCATAATCCAAGATGAGCAAAAACGCTTGGACTCCATCACGCTAAAAGTACTTTGCACAACATTTTCAGCATAACACCAGACCAGAGCTGCATTACAGCATGATCTCACCACGCCCGAGTATGCCAAATTAAGCCACAGCTTTACCCTGCGATGATTCGCGATATAGTCGGCAACGGTTTTATTTCTATCCGCACCGCCACAAAACGGTTAAAATGCCGCCAACCTTCGTGCGTACCTGTTACCACTACGCTGAATTACCGGCGCAGTCACTGCACACGAACCTATTGTTAACCCACCTTAAAGATCTGCTATCAATGTCGCTGAATATAAACAACTTACGCAATATCGCCATTATTGCCCACGTTGACCATGGTAAAACCACCCTGGTCGATAAACTACTGGCTCAGTCAGGCACGCTGGGACGCCGTGATGAAGGCACCGAACGCATCATGGATTCCAACGACCAGGAAAAAGAGCGCGGCATTACCATATTGGCTAAGAATACCGCCATCACCTGGAATGATTACCGCATCAATATCGTCGATACCCCAGGGCATGCGGACTTTGGTGGTGAAGTAGAGCGCGTTCTATCGATGGTAGATTGTGTATGCCTGCTGGTCGACGCTGTTGACGGTCCAATGCCCCAGACACGCTTTGTTACCCAGAAAGCATTTGATCAAGGCCTGCGCCCGATTGTGGTAGTGAATAAAGTTGACCGCCCTGGTGCACGCCCAGACTGGGTCATCGACCAAGTCTTTGACCTGTTTGACAGCTTGGGAGCGACCGAAGAACAGCTCGATTTCCCAATTGTTTATGCCTCAGCCCTTAACGGTATTGCCGGACCTGACCCTGACGAAATGGCAGAAGACATGACGCCGCTGTTCGAAGCGATAATTGAACATGTGTCACCGCCAGAAGTTGATCTTGAAGGGGCATTCCAAATGCAGATTTCTGCATTGGACTACAACAGCTACGTTGGTGTCATCGGGGTGGGCCGTATCAGCCGAGGCAGCATCTCCCTGAATACACCGGTTAAAGTGATTGACCGTGAAGATAAAGTACGTAACGGACGCGTCCTGAAGATCATGGGTTACCACGGCCTGGAGCGTATCGATGTCGATAACGCGCAGGCTGGTGATATCGTCTGTATCACGGGGATTGAGGAACTTAATATCTCTGACACCCTGTGCGATCCGAATAATGTTGAAGCACTGCCAGCGCTGAGCGTTGATGAGCCGACTGTGTCCATGACCTTCCAAGTAAACGACTCACCGTTTGCTGGCCAGGATGGTAAATTTGTCACAAGTCGCAACATCAAGGAACGCCTGGAGCGTGAGTTGATTCACAACGTTGCCCTTCGTGTTGAACAGGGCGAAACACCAGAGAAATTTAAAGTTTCCGGTCGTGGTGAGCTGCATCTGTCAGTACTGATCGAAACCATGCGTCGCGAAGGCTTCGAACTTGGCGTGTCTCGCCCAGAGGTCGTGCAGAAAGAGGTGGATGGAGCAATCCACGAGCCTTACGAAGACGTGTTGATCGACGTTGAAGATGAACATCAGGGCGCCGTTATTGAAGAGTTAGGTAAGCGCAAAGGCGATATGACCAATATGGAAGTAGATGGCAAAGGCCGCTCACGCCTTAGCTTCATCATTCCGTCCCGTGGACTCATCGGTTTCCGTTCACTGTTCCTGACCATGACTTCAGGTACAGGCATCATGACCTCAATATTTGACCACTATGGCCCGGTGAAAGACGGTGAAGTGGAAAGCCGTAATAATGGTGTACTCGTCTCTATGGTGACAGGTAAAGCACTGGCTTATTCTTTATGGAACCTGCAAAGCCGTGGCCGCCTGTGTATCGAGCCAAATATCGATGTATATGAAGGCATGTTGCTGGGTATACATAGCCGCAGTAATGACCTGGCAGTTAACCCCATCAAGGGCAAACAGCTAACCAACGTACGTGCATCCGGCACCGATGAAAACATCCAGCTGACACCACCAGTGAAATTTACTCTGGAACAAGCCCTGGACTTCATCGAAGATGACGAGCTGGTCGAAGTCACGCCAAACCATATCCGCCTGCGCAAGAAACTGCTGAAAGAAAACGAGCGGAAACGCGCTAAGAAGTAATATCCTACCAGGGCAGCTCAGCTGCCCTTTTTTATATCTGGCCGCAACCCGCTGTGAGCACATATACTGTTTGTCATCAGGACCGACGGAGCTTCCCATGCGCAGCCTCTACCCCGAAATTCATAGCAGCGCCGAACACAGACTTAGTGTTTCCCCACTGCATACTCTGTATGTAGAAGAGAGCGGCAACCCGTGCGGCATACCCGTTTTGTTTGTTCATGGTGGTCCCGGTGGCGGCTGCAGCCCACAACACCGGCGTTTTTTTGATCCTGATAAATACCGGATTATTCTGTTTGATCAACGCGGCTGCGGACACTCTACGCCCCATGCCAGCCTGACTGACAACCATACCCAGGCGCTAATTGATGATATCGAGCAGATTCGCAACTACCTGAAAATAGATGAGTGGTTACTCTTCGGTGGCTCCTGGGGTTCGACATTAAGCCTGCTATACGCCCAATCCCATCCTGAACGGGTAATCGGTCTGATCTTAAGAGGCATCTTCCTCTGCCGGCAACAGGACTTGCACTGGTTCTATCAACAAGGTGCCAATGCGGTCTTTCCCGATTACTGGCAGGACTATCTGCAGCCGATCCCAGCCTCGCAACACCACGACCTGCTTAAGGCTTACCATGACGTTTTGACCTCGCCCAACGAGCTGGCGAGAATGGCCGCCGCCAAAGCCTGGTCAGTTTGGGAGGGGCGCTGCTCTACGCTTGACCCAAACCTTGATGTGGTTGAGCACTTTACTGACCCTCACGTCGCACTGGCGATGGCACGTATCGAAGCACACTACTTTATCAATCACGCCTTTATTGAAGCTGATCAGATTCTGCAAAACTGCCCACGCATTGCTCATATCAAAACCATTATCGTGCATGGCCGTTACGATATGGTCTGTCCTCTGAACCAAGCACATGCGCTCTACCAGGCGCTACCCGACTCGGAATTGCATATCGTGCGGGATGCAGGCCATTCAGCGTTTGAACCCGGCATTACAGATAACCTGGTGCGTGCCACCGACAACTTCGCCCTGACTCTGGCATAATTACCCTCCCTTGCCAGCATCAGATCAAAGATTATGAAAGGATTGATACAACGGGTCACACAGGCCACAGTCAAGGTGAAAGGCGAAACCATCGGCCATATTGAACATGGCACTCTGCTTCTACTGGGCGTAGAAAAAACTGATACTCAACAACATGCCGACAAGCTGCTGCAAAAGGTACTGAATTACAGAATCTTTCCTGACGACAGCGGCAAGATGAATCTCAATCTACAGCAGGCCGCCGGTGGCTTATTGGTAGTATCCCAGTTCACACTGGTTGCAGATACTCAAAAAGGACTCAGGCCTGGCTTTTCCGTGGCGGCCGATCCCGCCCTGGGAGAGCGGCTTTATGACTACTTCGTCCAGCAGGCACAGCAGTCACACGCGACTGTTGCAACAGGCCGGTTTGGTGCAGACATGCAGATCAGTTTGATCAATGACGGACCGGTCACCTTTATGCTGCAGTCCTGAAGCAACCGTTTGCAGCCCGAGAATAAACTGCTTTGCAGGCATTTCAGCCTGCAATGGCCGGGTTAGTCTTGCCGCACGATAATGCTCATTAAACACATCGAAATATGCCATTAACAGGTCACCGGCGGTGTGGTCCCCAATCAAGTGCAGCAGTTCTGCTGCGATCTCTGCAGTACATAGCTGCTCCGGCGTAGCTGACTGACGTAAATGATAGCGGCTGGTGCGCGCTGTCTGCGGCAATGTAATCACCGGCAGGTGCTGCAGGTATTTGCTGAGTCTGAACATCCGTCGCGCCTGGCGCCAAGTACCGTCCAGTAAAATAAACAATGGCCGCTTCTGGGTGGCAGGGTATTGCACCATCCGATCTTCATAACCAGGTCCTGCTGGAAACACCAGATACGGCTGATATGAAGTGTCATTGAGCAGTGCCAAAAACGTCAAGGGTGGCTGAGTGCGCGACCACTCGAAAATTTTCGTATCAGGAAAACAATCCGCAATTAAACGCCCAGTATTTGTTGGCTTAAAACTTTCGTTATGGTGCATCAGCAGCACAAAGGAGGCGTCTCCTTGGGCCGAGGTACGATAACTGCAAATACATACCCGAATCGCGAGCAAACACTCAGGGCAACGATGGGTACGGGAGCCGCGAGCAATAAATGGCTTGTTTAAAACAGGTGTGGTCATAATAAATTTATTGTAGGGTAGGTGCCGTTTTTTCAGCGGTAAAGAGCGTCTTTGGTACTCCCCAGTCAAGCGTCCGCGCGCCCTTATGCAGTAGATGCAGAAACTGATGTAACTCATCCAGATTGAGCACCCCAGATGCCGTTGGTTCCGTATCAGTGCCATAGAAGCGCAGCTGGTAACGGCCTTCCCGGTGACTAACATCCAGTCGGTGCAGCACTTCTGTGCTCAGCGTGGTCAGGGTGTCATCTTCTCGATCCACCTGAACATTTTGCTGAGCCGATTCATGGTAAAACTGGGCCAACTCTGCCTGATGAGGCTGCGGCGCTGGATTCGCAGCATCGGACATCTTCTTCAACATCTCCGGCATTGCGCTTAACAGTCGCAGCACCAGCCGCCGGGTCAGCCAGAAGTCAATCCGAGGGTCCGCGTTTTTCAGGTTACCCACTAGCAAGATCCGATCTTCAACCGGATCAAACTTGAGGGTAAATGCGGCAATATTAATCATCTTATTCCTTTCGCCGATAGCGTAGAATCAAGCTTGTAATAACCACTGATTCTTAACTAGAGTGCTGTTTCTGATGCCGACGCAAAACCCCAGCTTTCGTTTTGTGATCCCACCTCGCCCAGAAGTTTTGGTGAAAATGACTCAGCTTTTGCGCGCTGAAAATATTGATACCAACAAGATATGTCGCCTGATCAGGCAGGATGCTGCGCTCTACTCCGCCGTGCTGGGTACCATCAATTCAGCGGCATACGCACTGGTCAAACGCATCACCAGCATTGAGCATGCTGTCGCCCTGTTGGGACCTGTGAGAATATATAATATTGTACGCCTTAGTGCCCTGAAAAACAGTTTATCCAACCAATGCAGCCTCGAGCGTTTCTGGGACAGTGCCTCTGAAGTGGCCCAGTTGTGCAGCTTTATCGCAGAGAACTTCAGTCACCTGGACCGTGAAGATGCTTATACCCTGGGCATGCTGCATGACTGTGGCATACCGCTTATCCTGGTGCAGGATGAAGGCTTCAAAACCCAATTGCAGCACCTCAACACCCTGCCAATTGCCGAAAGTGAACAGGTTCAGCTCAAACTTTACGGCACCAGCCATTATCGCCTGGGAGCAGAAATGTTGACGGACTGGGGCTTCTCCAGCGATCTGTCTGCAGCCGTTGCCGCCCAGCCATACTATCAGGATGTATTACGACAGCCCGTCGATGGGCGGGAACATATGCGCTTTGCCTTAAGTTGCCTGACCTTGGCGCGGGATATTAGTGACGTGTACCGCCGTTATTGGCGTATGACCGACCGAGAAACCCAGCTGCATGAACTGAAATCTGCGCTCGAGTTTCTGGGGCTGAATGACCTGGACTATATGGACCTTCGTGAGGACTGCAGTACCTGGCTGGAATCCCTCTAATCAATCCACACCCGATAGCCCGCCACCGCCCAGCTCTGATACAATTCCTGCAACTTCCTTTTCATCCTGCAACATGCCACGCGCTTTCAGCTTGCGCGCCGCATGGAGACTTTTCATGTTTGAACTGCCGGTTGTTGATCTAAAAGATAAAGTCAGTGAAGAAGAGTGGCAGGTACGGGTTAACCTA
The DNA here is from genome assembly GCF_048548695.2 of Pontibacter sp. JAM-7. Lineage (NCBI taxonomy): Bacteria > Pseudomonadati > Bacteroidota > Cytophagia > Cytophagales > Hymenobacteraceae > Pontibacter > Pontibacter sp. JAM-7. The sequence continues at coordinate 18,708 of NZ_JBLYIF020000010.1, read as the reverse complement.
GCTGCCTGCTACCGTCTGGTCGAGCACTTTGGCTGGGGCGATCTGATCTATACCCATATTTCTGCACGCATTCCAAAGACTGATCATTACCTGGTCAATGCCTTCGGCTTAGGCTTTGATGAGGTGACCGCCTCCAACCTGGTAAAAATCGATTTGGCTGGCAATATCCTCGATGACAGCCCATTTGAGATTAACCCCGCGGGCTTCACTATCCATAGCGCCGTACACGAAGTTCGGCATGATGCTCACTGCGTAATCCACCTGCATACCAAAGCCACCATTGCCGTTGCCTCCCTGCAGGAGGGTTTACAGCCACTCAGCCAATACTCGATGTTTTCCCTGACCTCTATGGCCCATCACGGTTATGAGGGGTTGGCCGTCAACCCCGCAGAGAAGCGTCGCCTGCAGCAGGATTTGAATGACAAGAATCACCTGCTACTGCCAAACCATGGCGCTCTGACAGTCGGGCCGACGGTCGGTGACGCTTTTATGCGGATGTACGATCTGCAACGGGCCTGCGAAGTCCAGCTCTTGATTCAGGCCAGCGGCCAGCCGGCCATTACCATCGCTTCTGAGGTGCAAGACGGCATCTTCAACCAGGCCAAAGTCGTCCACTCTGGTTCAACCGGTGGCCAGAAAGCCTGGCCTGCCATGTTACGCAAAGCCTATCGACTTGACCCCGACTTCTGTAATTAAACGTTTTTCAGTAAAGGTTCTGACATGAAAGTCACCCGTGTAGAAATTTTTGATATTCACTGCCCTAAACGTCCGGTATGGAATCCGGTATTTGTCCGCATTCATACCGATGAAGGCATTTCCGGCGTGGGTGAAGCCGGCCTTGCTTATGATCTAGGCCACAGTGCTGCTGCCAGCATGATCAAAGAATTTGCCGAAGAAATGCTGCTCGGAAGAGACCCCTTCCAGACCGAAGACCTGTGGAATCTGATGCTGCGGGGCAGCTTTTGGGGATTAGGCGGTGGACCTGTGGTTTATTCTGCCATGAGTGCAATTGATACTGCGCTATGGGATATCAAGGGTAAAGCTTTGGGCGTACCTGTGTACCAACTGCTCGGTGGCAGAGTTAATGATGAGCTGCGTACCTATGCCAGCCAGCTACAGTTCGATTGGGGCCCTGAGTTTGCCAAACTTATCCATCCGGAAGAATACGCCCGCGCGGCGGAAAAAGCCGTGGCTGAGGGATATGATGCCGTCAAAGTTGACCCGATCATGTATGACGCGCAGGGCGATACCCACTTTGACCGCACCAAACTGTTCACCAATAAAGAGATGCAGCTGTTCCGTGGCCGCCTAATGGCGATCCGCGACGCGGTGGGTGCGGATGTGGATATTATTTTTGAATGCCACAGCTTACCGGGTGCCAGTACCGCGATTCAGTTAGGCGAACTGGCTGAAGAAGCCCGCTGTATGTATTTCGAGGAACCGGTAAACTACCTCAATTCCAAGCTACATAAGCGAGTGGCGGATAGGGTGAATGTGCCCATTGCTGGTGGTGAGCGCCTATATAATCGCTGGGGTGTCAGACCCTATCTGGAAGATCAGAGTCTCGATGTGCTGCAGCCGGATGTAGGGCTGTGCGGCGGTTTCACCGAAACCAAAAAAGTTTGCGACTATGCGGATATCTATGATGTGCGCATCCAGGCCCATGTCTGTGGCGGACCGATAGCCACCATGGCCGCCTTACACCTGGAAACCGCCATTCCTAACTTCCTGATCCATGAACACCACACCTATGCGATCAAGGATTGGAACCGTGAGTTATGCCTGCAGGATCCACAACCGGTGAATGGCAAGTTCCGCTGCCCTGATGAGCCAGGACTGGGTATTGAGCTGAATGACGAAGTGGTCAAACGCTCACCCCATGTCGAAGTGAAATAACTTAACCGATACCAAACCGATACACCCGCCGTGCATTGTCAAAAAACAACTCGGCGGGTAGCGTTTTACCTAACTGATCCACATAATGCTGCCACAGCTCAGCATAAGACAGTGCCAATTCAGACACCGGAAAGTTACTGGCCAACATCAATTGTGATGTCGGCAGCGCCTGCAACAGGTACTGCAGTATTGGTACAACTTGTGACATGCGCCAGTCGGCATTCAGCATCTCCCAGCCTGAGCATTTAACAAAACAATTAGGCAGATGCGCCAGCTGCTGAATAGCCTCACACCAGCGGGGCTCAAGGTCGATCACTAGGCCTGCATGATTCAGCACAATATCCAGCTGCGACCTGGTTACGGCCAGATCGACAAGACAGTTAACGACCGCAACTGACTGCAGGTTCACCTGCAACTCTAACAACATCCCTTGCTGTTCCAGCAGTGCCAGATTGTCCCCCGTGCTGGCAGATTGCAACACAGCGGCAGCATCTTCAGCCAGAATATTACGTATCCCAATACAGTTAGGAAACTTGGCAAGCTGAGTCAGAGTGGCAGCAAAATCTGTCGAGGTTAAATCGGCAAAACCAATACTTCGAAACGGCAAGGCACAGTGCTGCTGCAACCATGCCTGCTCTCTCCAGGGGCGCTGATTATCAAAGCCCGCTTCTATATGGACAAAACCCGCCAGTTGAATATGCGCGGGCAATATCAGATCCTGCTCTAAGAAGTTTCGTTGCAGTCGCTGTTTATGGGGCCAGTATGGCGGTTGCCCATCCTGCAACCAGTCATAGTGCCCCTGCATCAGATCAAACAGATGCACGTGCGGATCGATTATCCGCAACACCTCTGTTTCACTGTCAACGCGCAGTGTAGCCACCATCAATGACCTGCAGGCTGCCGGTGATAAAACGTGACTCATCCCCCGCCAGAAACGCCACCAGTGCAGCAACTTCCTCTGGTTGACCAATCCGACCCAAGGGCTGTTCTGCCGCTTCAGCCGCATGCACTTGCTGTGGGTCTGCACCACTGCGCTGGCAATAACGATCAATCGCCTGATGATAGAGCGGAGTCTCAATTGTGCCGGGACAAACAGCGTTGGCACGAATACCATCACCGGCATAATCCAAGGCGGTTGTTTTCGCCATGGAAGCCAGGGCTGCTTTGCTCAGGTTATAGGCAAAAGAGTGGGGTTTACCCACTATCGCCTGATCAGAGGACATCAGAATCAGGCTACCGCTCTTCTGTGCACACATCACTGGCAAGGCAGCATGCAACAGGTAGTAGGTGCCCTTTACGTTAATATCCAAGACTCGCTCAAACGCTTCAGGGGACGTATTTCCCAGGGTCGCCGACAAGTGCACCCCGGCATTTGCCACCACAACATCAATGCGCCCGGCTTGCTCGGCGACCTGCTGCACCGCTGATTGCACTTGTCCCTGATCAGCCATGTCACAGCTTAGATAGTCAATGGTCTCAAGCGGTGCTGAGACATCCAGGTTGAAGACCCGAAAACCATCCTGTCGCAGACGCTTGACCACCGCTTCTCCGATGCCAGCACTGCCGCCACTGACAATCGCAACTTTATTCACACATTCACCTCAGTCATCACACCTTCAGCGACGGCAAAAGCCAATATATAAGCCCGCTCATCTGAATAACTCAGATGCACCTGCTGAATGCCCAGTGTTTTTGCCCACTGTTTAGCACCACCGCTAAGCTCCACCACCGGACGGCCATGTTGATCCTTGTTAATCTCAATATGCTGCCAGCTGACACCCCTGCCAATCCCACTGCCCAACGCCTTAGCAATGGCTTCCTTGGCAGCAAAACGCTTTGCCAGATAACGCGGTGCATCCTTCGCCTGAGCAAATGCTATCTGCTCGGTACCGGTCAATATCCGCGCGGATAATTTAGGCGTTCGACGCAGGGCCTGCTGCATACGCTCCAGCTCAAGCAGGTCGGTACCAAGCCCCAGAATCATCGCTGCAGGGCATCCCTGGCCGTCTGCACCCGCTGCTGCGTCTGCAGCAACAGTTGCTTCATTTCACGAATAGCCGGCTGCAACCCAGTAAATACGGCACGAGCAATAATGCCATGACCTATATTCAGTTCATTGATCTGAGGAATCTCGGCGATTTGTTCCACATTGTGGTAATGCAAACCATGCCCTGCATTCACCACCAACCCCACCTGCCAGGCATGCGCTGCAGCCTCCTGAATCCGCTGCAGTTCAACCTGCTGCTGAGCAGGATCGGCAGCCTCGGCAAAGGCACCAGTATGCAACTCAATTACTGGCGCACCACAACGCACCGCCGCATCAATCTGTGCAATATCCGGGTCAATAAACAAAGACACTTCAATGCCTGCGCCAGCAAGACGCTGGCAAGCATCGGCCACTCGGCTCTCTTGGCCAATAATATCCAGTCCGCCTTCTGTGGTTAGCTCTTCTCGCTTTTCCGGTACTAAGCAGCAATGAGCAGGCTTCACATCGACAGCAATCTGCAGCATCTCTTCAGTGACCGCCATCTCAAAATTCATTCGGGTCTGCAAAGTCTGACTGAGCAGGTAGATATCCCGGTCCTGAATATGACGACGGTCCTCCCTCAGGTGAACAGTAATGCCGTCCGCACCGGCTTCTTCCGCCAAGGCTGCGGCCTGAACCGGGTCAGGATAGCGCGTTCCCCGCGCCTGACGTAAGGTTGCCACATGATCAATGTTGACACCCAACAGCAGTCTATTCGGTTCTAACAAAACACGCTCCTTACATTTTTTGAAATAATCCGCGACTGCGCAGTGGCGCACCGCCCAGTTGATGATCAATGGCCAATCTCATCAACCGTTTTGCCGCCCGCCGGACTTGTGGGTCAGAGTAGTCATCATTGGCTATTTGTTGTAACTGGCCACCCCAAAAACAGCAAGGCCGTTCCAACTCGGTTGGCGCGATGGTAACAACTAAACCCTGGCCCGGCTGGAATAGATAAAGCTGCTCTCGCTGCAACTGAGTCAAATCAGGCAAACAGCCCAGTTCATTCAGCAAACGGTGTTCAAAGGTGCGCAAACCACCTTCAATATCCACAGCTGACAATAGTTCGTTGAGAACATACTGATAATAGACATAAAGCCTGGGGTGGGCATCAAACGGTAGCAGCAAACGTTGCAGCAACTCGTTGACATAGAGTCCACAAAGCAGTGAGTTACCGTTGAGCAGTAGCGTTACACCTACGGCTTCAGCCTGCTGCAGAGTTTTCAATTCCTGGCGGCCCCGCCAACTAATTTGCACAGGGACAAAGGGCTGCAAGATACTACGAAAACGAGAACCTGGTCGGCGTGCGCCCTGTACTACGGCAGACACACGTCCTTGCTCAAGGGTGAAAAAATCGACCAGCAGGCTGGTATCCCTATAAGGGCGACTGTGCAGCACATATGCGGCTTGCTGCTCAATCCGTGCCACCATCAGCTATCGCTGTACCCCAAGCTACGCAGGGCACGTTCATCATCCGCCCAGCCACGGCGTACTTTCACCCATAGGTTAAGCATTACCTTGCTTTCGAACATTCGCTCCATATCAAGCCTGGCATCACGACCAACGGTTTTAATGCGGCTACCCTTATCACCAATAACAATACGCTTCTGGCCGTCACGCTCCACTAATATCAGAGCACTGATATGCAGTACGCCATTGTCAGCCAGCTTGTACTCTTCTATTTCAACGGTCGTACCATAGGGGACTTCATCACCCAAGTTACGCATCAGCTTTTCACGCACCATTTCCGCGGCAAGAAAACGTGCACTTTTATCGGTTAACTGATCTTCCGGAAAATGGTGAAAACCCTTGGGCATATGTGCCTTGATAAGGTTTTCCAGCTGTTCGATATTGTGGCCCTGCTTGGCAGAAAGAGGCACCATTTCGGTGAATTTCATCCGCGAAGCATGCTCTTCCATAATGGGCAGCAACGCCGCTTTATCCTTTAACTGATCAACTTTATTTACCGCTAAAATCACTGGACAACGCGCATGCTTGAGCTTATCCAGTACCAGTTGATCTTCCTCAGTCCAGGCAGTTCTATCCACCAGAAAAACCACAAGATCAACATCCCGTAATGCATCAGAGGCGGCCTTGTTCATATAGCGGTTCAGGGCTTTTTTGCCATCGTCTTTATGCAAGCCTGGGGTATCAACATAAATGACCTGAAGATCATCATCAGTTTTAATACCCATAATCTGATGACGCGTGGTTTGAGGCTTACGCGAAGTAATACTCAGCTTCTGGCCAAGAATATAGTTCATAAGGGTGGACTTACCGACATTTGGACGGCCGACAATCGCCACAAAGCCGCAACGCTGGTCCGGGTTCTGGGGCTCCAACAGGTGCTTTAAATCATCAGACATCAGGTTTCTCCACCTCGAGTACTTGTAGTGCCATACGAGCAGCTTCTTGCTCAGCCTTGCGCCGACTGCTTCCCTCGCCTCGTGCGGGCTCACTTAACCCTGAAATTCGGCAGGCAATAAAAAAGGTTTGGTCATGGGGGTCGCCAAATACCTTTTCCAGCTCATATTCCGGTAACGCCAGACGCCTCGACTGTAAAAATTCCTGCAGCCGGGTTTTAGGGTCTTTCAGCGTAACCTTGGGATCAAGCTTCTCCAGGCGACCACCCAATTGCGCCAGAACAAACTGACGGGCAGTCTCCAGGTCACTATCCAGATAAATAGCACCAATCACTGCTTCTACAGCATCAGCAAGAATAGAGTCGCGACGGAAGCCTCCGCTTTTCAGCTCACCACTGCCAAGCCGCAGGTAATCACCCAACTCAAGTTCACGTGCGACTTCTGACAGGGTAACCCCTTTGACCAGCTTAGCCCGCAGACGACTAAGCTCGCCCTCGCGGGCAGCAGGAAATCGCTGAAACAAGGCTTCAGCAATTACAAAATTGAGAATAGAGTCACCCAGAAACTCAAGCCGCTCATTATTGTGTTTGCCACAACTACGGTGGCTGAGCGCTAATTCACACAGTGACTCATCCTTGAAGGTATAACCGATCCGGCGGATCAATGAGGCAACAGGTTTTATCAAGGCAGTTTAGCTTGTAATGATTCGTCAAATTTAACCAAGGCATCCACGTTGTAATAAATGGGTACCTGATCCTGATACTTCACTTTAAAAAAGATAAAACCTTTATCCCGGCTAATCGTCAGCCAATCTTCTTTATCTTTGCCGCGAAACTTATAGATCGAGTTAATGGTTAGTCGTCTGTTGATGGTGGTGCGTATCGAACGATTACTCTGCACGACCATATCCTTGTTCAGCAGCACCTCATTTAGGATACCGACAATCACTTTATGGTCTGTATATGAGGGGTATAGTTTCATGCCTACACTGAATATGCCTGCTCCCAGGCCAATCATCAGAATAATAAGCAGGATGGAAGCTCCAGACTGATATCTTGGGTTCTTTGCGTTCATCTCAGAATCCTTCATTGAATCAAGCGTGTATCACTGAACTGTGGGATACTGAAAAACGTTGGCCAGTGCATCCAAACTGCAAATGCTTTTCCGACCAGCAATTCATCAGGCACAAATCCCCAGTACCGACTGTCATTACTATTATCGCGATTATCACCGACCATAAAATAATGCCCGGCAGGTACAACCCATTCGTTATTCAAGGAAGGTCGCGCCAGGTCATTGAAGATCTGATGATCGATCCCACCCAGGCTTTCTTCCAACAACAACCGTTGCGGACGACTTGGTGGCAACTGGGCCAGTAAGGTTTTGTCCTGAGCAACGCCATTAATATACAACGTTTTATTGCTATATCGAACTACATCACCCGGCAAGCCAACAACCCTTTTAATATAATTTACCGCAGGCTGCTTGGGATATTTAAACACCACCACATCACCCCTCTCAGGGGTATTGATGTCAACAAACTTGCTATTTAAAACGGGCAGCCGTAACCCATAATAAAATTTATTGACCAGAATAAAGTCACCTATTTTTAAAGTAGGCAACATCGAGCCAGACGGTATTTGAAAGGGCTCTACCAAAAACGAACGCAGTATTAAAACCAGCAACAGCACTGGAAATACCGACCGCCCGGTATCTACCCAACCAGCCTCACGACTCAGTTCAGCCACTGCATTAGCCGGCAGTGAACCACCAGCCTGAGCCTGTGCCGCTTTTAGCCTGGCATTACGTTTTGGTGCCAGAAACAACCTGTCATACAGCCAAATCAAGCTAGATAGAAATGTCAGCGCAACCAGTATCAGTGCAAAATCAAAATCCATTGCAATAGTTTTCCCTATTAACTGTCGACTTTCAGCACGGCAAGAAAGGCATCCTGAGGTATTTCCACGCTACCAACCTGCTTCATGCGTTTCTTACCCTCTTTCTGCTTCTGCAGCAGCTTTTTCTTACGGCTGACATCACCACCGTAACACTTGGCAAGTACATTTTTACGCAACGCTTTAACCGTTGTACGGGCAATAACTTTACCACCCAGAGCTGCCTGGATAGCGACATCAAACATCTGCCGCGGAATAACCTCTTTCATTTTTTCACACAACAGCCTACCACGGTATTGCGCATTATCCCGATGCAGTATTACCGCCAATGCATCTACTTTATCGCCGTTGATGAGGATATCCATCCGCACCAGTTTGGCCGGCTGAAAATGGGTAAAGTTATATTCCAGCGATGCATATCCCCGGCTGACCGATTTCAACCGGTCAAAGAAATCCAGCACCACTTCTGCCATTGGCAGCTCGTAGGTAACCTGCACCTGTTTACCAACATAAAGCATCTGCTTTTGTACACCACGTTTTTCTACACACAAACCAATAACCTGACCCAGATAGTCCTGTGGCACCAGAATATTTGCTTGTACGATAGGTTCACGCATTTCATTAATGCCCGCCGGATCCGGCAGTTTCGAAGGACTATCGATCTGCACCACATCTCCGTTATTGAGCTCAAGCTCATAAACTACGGTAGGCGCTGTGGTAATCAGGTCAAGGTTATATTCTCGTTCCAGCCGCTCCTGAATGATCTCCATATGCAGCATACCCAAAAAGCCACAGCGGAAACCAAAACCCAGAGCGTCAGAGGTTTCGGGTTCAAAGTAAAGCGAGGCGTCATTCAGCGTCAGTTTTTCCAACGCTTCACGGAAATCCTGATAATCATCGGCACTGGTTGGAAATAAACCGGAATAAACTTGAGGTTGGACCTTCTGGAAGCCGGGCAAGCTATCGACATCCGGTGTTTTCTGATGGGTTAACGTATCCCCCACCGGAGCACCATGAATATCTTTGATACCGGCGACCACAAACCCAACTTCACCCGCTCTCAGTTCAGGGCACTCTGTACGCTTTGGCGAAAAAATCCCCAGTGATTCAACCTGATGATTCAGTCCTGTGGATTTGACGATAATTCGGTCTTTTTTACGCAAAGTGCCCTGTTTAACACGGACCAGGGACACGACCCCCAAATAGGGGTCAAACCACGAGTCGATAATCAGCGCCTGCAAAGGTGCAGAGATATCACCAACCGGGGCAGGGATGGAGAGAATCAGTTGCTCCAATACCTCTTCCACACCCATGCCGCTTTTAGCTGAACAAGGCACGGCATGACTGGCATCAATACCGATAACCTCTTCTATTTCCACCCTGACTCGTTCCGGATCTGCCTGCGGCAAGTCCATCTTGTTGAGAATAGGCACAACTTCCAGCCCCTGTTCAATGGCTGTGTAACAGTTAGCCACTGACTGAGCTTCCACCCCCTGGGCAGCATCTACGATTAACAAAGCACCCTCACAAGCCGCCAAGGAGCGCGATACCTCATAAGAGAAATCAACGTGGCCGGGGGTATCGATGAAATTAAGCTGGTAGGTCTGTCCATCCTTAGCGGTATAGTTCAGGGTCACGCTCTGGGCTTTAATGGTGATCCCGCGCTCCCGCTCCAAATCCATGGAGTCCAGCACCTGTGCTGCCATTTCCCGCTCACTAAGACCGCCACACATCTGTATAAACCGATCAGCCAATGTGGACTTGCCATGGTCGATATGTGCAATGATGGAAAAATTACGAATATGTTCGAGGTTACTCACGTGCTGTATTTCCAAATACCTGAAGCGGAATTAAAGGCGGCAAGTGTACCGTAATTCAGAGAAACCGGCTATCAGATCACCATAGAAAAGGGGGCCTAAGCCCCCTCACCTAATCATATGACTCTGGTTTAATCACCTAATTTGAGGGGGATAAACATTGGACTGCCACGACGAACAATCCGCAACGGCACTGCCCGATCCTCCGGCAAGTCAGCAACCACTCGGTTGAACTCGTTTACAGACGCCACCGACTGTCCATTAAGCATGGTAATGACGTCGCCCACCATCAATCCAGCTTGCGCCGCAGCACCTGGCATCACCTGCCGCACGACCACACCCTCACTCACTTGCCATTTAGCGCGGCGCTCTTGATCCAACTCAGCCACGTCGATATTGAGACGGTTCTGATCTGTCTGTGGCACCTGCTGCGTGGCCTGAGCAAGCTGCTGCTGATCAGGTAAAGTACCAATTGCCACTTGCAACGACTGCTGTTTACCGGCGCGAACAATCCCCATGCGAGCCTTCATTCCAGGTTTTATACGCCCAACAAAGTGCGGCAGATCTGCAGAGTGAACCACTTCGCGACCATCAAAAGACTGGATGATATCCCCCTCTTGCAAGCCCGCCTTCTCCGCAGGGCTGTCAGGCAGGACTTTCGCAACCAGGGCACCGGAAGGCTTCTCTAAACCAAAGGACTCAGCCAGGTCTCGATTCACCTCTTGAATAATCACACCCAGCCAACCACGGGTCACAAAGCCTTTCGCTTTGATCTGATTAGCCACTTCGACAGCAACATCAATCGGAATTGCAAAGGAAAGCCCCATAAAACCGCCGGAACGGGTATATATTTGCGAGTTAATCCCCACAACCTCACCGGCAAGATTAAATAGAGGCCCACCAGAATTACCCGGATTAATCGCCACATCGGTCTGAATAAATGGCACATAGGTTTCTCTGGCCAGTGCTCGCTGTTTAGCACTGACAATGCCGGCAGTCACACTATGGTCAAACCCGAAAGGTGAACCAATTGCCAATACCCATTCACCCACTTCCAACTCAGCCGAGCTGCCAAGTTTCACCACGGGCAGATCAGCGGCATCAATTTTCAGTAGCGCAATATCGGAGCGCTCATCGCTACCAACCACTTCTGCTTCAAGCTCACGGCGATCAGACAAGCGGACAATGACTTTTTCTGCATCTGCCACCACATGATGATTGGTTAAAAGATATCCATCAGACGATATGATAAACCCAGAACCAAGTGATTCCGGAGCTTTATGCTGGGGCGGTTGACCACCCTCGGGGAATTTAAAGAAGTGCTTAAAAATATCCGGAAGCTCTTCACCATTGGGCCCCCTGAAGATCCTATTCTGCTGACCTTCACTTTCCTTTTGTATCGTACTGATGTTAACAACAGCCGGCGATGCCTGTTTGACCAACCCCTTAAAGTCAGGCAGTTCCACCGCTCCAACCGGCAGGACAACTAGCAGGCTAAGAATACAAATAAAGGAATAGATTCGCTTCATGGAGCTATACACCTAAGTTACTGGTTTCTTGCAAAACAATGCGGGTCAATACAGGCTGAAATTGGGTCGAGCGGAAAAACAACTGACTGGCAAACCGCACCGCAAGAAAGCCAAACGCCAGCCCAGTCAAGGCAATTAGAATAGTTACAGGCTCTGGCAGGGCAAACAGGTGAGCTGCCACCGCGCTCAAAATCAGTAACAGCAAAGGCAGCAGGTATGTGGTTAATGTCGCCTTTAACAAAGCGCCCTCTTCCACCCCGACCATTACACTATCATCAACGTGCACTGTGATATCGGCTGGATTTAGCACCTTGAACACAAACGCTTTTTGTCCGGATGCCTGAACCAAAAGCTTCTGGCCACAACCATGCTTAGCCGCACAAGCAGCACAAGTACTCGTTTTGGTGGTTTCAACCCAGATACCTGCTGCACCCACTTCAACAACCCGGCCATGTTCCTCAATCATTGATCTATTATTCAGCCGGATGTACAGAAGCCGCGATACGTTCAGCGATCATCAGCGGCACATCGCCCACCACTGTCACAAAATGATCACCAACCCTCTTACCAACCGCAACGACGTTATCCGTCTGGCTGACACCAGGAGGAGATGACTGATGGTCAATATCCTCAATACAGACCGTGAACGCATTCCGGCCGTTACTGTAGACCAGCAGTTCTGCATGCGGAATAACATTACGACGCATTGGTAAAAAACCTTCAGGCAACCAGCCAGCATTCCATTGCGGTTCTTTTGGAGTCAGCATTTGTTGATGCTGTTCGATATAACGATCCATCCCCTGCGGTAATCGAATAATATCAGGTTCCTGAATCTGTTCTGCCAAGGTGCGACCCTGACCATACTGAGCCCGCACAATGCCTTGTGACACTGGTGCAGCTGGTAGATTAAAAGCCGGACGCGCATCAGCTAATGGAGTCGTTTCAGGCGTTGATTGATAGGTCTGCGCACCAAGGATAACCATGGCCGTAACCGATGCGGCAACGGCCATGCTGGCAAATGGTTTCCAAAAGGAACCGGATGCTTCCGTTGCATTCCGGGTGGACTGTTTATAAGTTTCTTCATCCGTAACAGCCTGCATGACTGCAGTACTGATATCCATTGCAGGAGAGGATACTTTCTCCGACAGCAGTGCCGAGCGGGCAACATGATAACGCTGCCAGGTACGACCCAGCTCAGGTTCGCTTTCTATGCACTGCATAAGACGGCGCACTTCAAACTCACCCAGCTCACCGTCCATTAAGGCGGAGAGTTTTTCGCTGGACTGTTCAGACATAGTGCATTACCTCTGAATAAATGTTCATTAGTTAACTCGCCAAAAGTGGCCGAATTTCTTTATCTATAGATTCACGGGCACGAAAAATACGTGAACGCACCGTGCCCACCGGGCAATCCATAATACTGGCGATATCTTCATAACTGAGACCTTCAAATTCGCGTAGCGTCAAGGCCACTCTTAGGTCTTCTGGTAATCGATCCAGCGTGCGCTTAATCACCTTCTCAAGCTCGTCCCGGTATAACTGATTTTCCGGTGTTTCAATATCCTTCAGGTCGCTATCACCTTCAAAATATTGAGCATCATCAATATCTACATCAGTGGGCTTTCGCCCTCTGGCAACCAGATGGTTTTTAGCGGTATTGATCGCTATCCGATACAACCAGGTATAAAACGCACTATCGCCACGAAATCTGGGTAATGCGCGATAGGCTTTGATAAACGTTTCTTGCGCAACATCCATGGCTTCATGGGAGTCATATATATATCGTCCAATCAAGCCCACAATTTTATGCTGGTATTTTTTAACCAGTAAATCAAAGGCCCTTTTATCACCGGCTTTTACCCGCTCAACCAACTGCTGGTCAATCACCGCCTGGCTTTCATTTGACACTCATTTTTCCTTAATACCGACTTCTCAGTGTTCAGGTTTCACATATCATCCTGTGAACCCAAGGCATTAGTATCTCTTCTACCCCAAGTAATGATCAACCTGTACTGAGCATCAGGACACTGTTAAGAACATAAGACATGTTTGAAGTTCCACTAGTACAAAAAAAAATCTTACAATAGAAGCCTTGCACCCAGCCTTAGGAATCAGCAGTACATGGCCACCCATCACCATTATGACGCACTTATCATTGGCAGCGGCGCCGCTGGCTTAAGTATGGCCCTGCATCTAGCACCAGATGCCAAGGTAGCGGTACTCAGCAAACGAGAACTTACCAGTGGCTCAACATGGCTGGCACAAGGAGGTATCGCAGCAGTACTCGACACGACCGATAGCACCCAGGCCCATATTCAGGACACCATGGTGGCCGGGGGGCAGTTAAGCCATCAGGATGCGGTTGAATTTACCATCAACAACGGCAAAGCAAATATTGAATGGTTAATTGAACAGGGCGTTGCGTTTACCCAATACAATGCAGATGATTACCATCTGACCAAAGAAGGGGGTCACTCCCACCGTCGCATTATCCACTCCGCCGATGCCACTGGCCGTGCGCTGCAACAAACCCTGATCGAAAAAGCACGCAGCTGCGCCAATATTGACCTGTTTGAGCATCACATTGCCGTCGACTTGATAACAAGGCGCAAACTACGCTTACCGCACAATCGCTGTATCGGCGCCTATGTTCTAAACGAAGCCACCGGCCACGTCGAAGTATTCCAGGCCCGCAATGTAATTCTTGCTACCGGAGGTGCATCCAAAGCTTACCTATATACCAGCAATTCAGATGGGGCAACTGGCGACGGTATTGCCATGGCATGGCGCGCTGGGTGCCGGGTAGGCAATATGGAATTTAACCAGTTTCACCCTACCTGCTTATACCATCCCCAGGCTAAATCTTTCTTAATCTCTGAAGCGGTCAGGGGTGAAGGCGGAAAATTGCTTCTGCCTGATGGCAGCCGTTTTATGCAGCATTTCGATTCAAGAGCCGAACTCGCACCCCGGGATATTGTCGCCAGGGCAATTGACCACGAAATGAAACGTCTCGGTTGCGACTGCCTTTACCTTGACATATCTCACCAATCCAAAGCCTTTATAAAAGAGCACTTCCCAACCATTTATGACCGCTGTGCTGAGCTGGGGATCAATATCGCCAAGGACCCTATACCTGTTGTACCTGCAGCCCACTATACCTGCGGCGGTGTTGTCACCGATCTTCAAGGCAGAACAGATATCCCGGGGCTTTATGCCATTGGCGAAACATCCTTTACCGGCCTACATGGTGCCAACCGCCTGGCCAGTAACTCATTGCTAGAGTGCTTGGTTTATGCTCGATCTGCCTCCGACAACTTATTGAGTTCACTTGTTGAACCCGTTGATCAAGCGTTAATTCCTGATTGGGATGAATCCCAAGTCACAAACTCGGATGAGGATGTGGTTATCTCGCATAACTGGGAAGAAATCAGGCGCTTCATGTGGGATTACGTAGGCATTGTCAGAACCACTAAACGTCTGCAACGCGCAAAACACCGCATAGAGTTACTGCAACAGGAAATCGGTGAATATTACAGTAACTATAAAATCAGCAATGACCTACTGGAACTGAGAAATCTGGCCGTGGTGGCCGATTTGATCATCCGTTCAGCCATGCAACGTCAGGAAAGCCGCGGTCTGCATTACACTCTGGACTTCCCGGATGAAAACCCTGAAGCCTTGGACACTATCCTGACACCTGAAAATTTTTCCTGGCTGAAAGGTTAATTACGCTCAGCGACCAACTTTGCAAACCGAGCCAGGACCCGCAGTCGACGAAACGTGTCCTGACTACAGCTATCCTTAAATATGAAAACGGTCAATGGCAAAAGCTGTCCTGGCACAGAAACAGCAAACAGCACCAGAAACGGTGTTACTAGGCTTGCCCGAATGGCCTCAGCCTGACAAGAGCGGCCACTATTACACCCCAGAACCATCAGGCCCTGATCAGGCAACCAGCGAAGCGAGGTAATGGCATGCGATGCGCTCAGCGAAACATCCTTGCGCCAGCTGTAAAGCGCTAAAACACAAATACCCATTAGCAATACCCCCTTACCAACCGGTGGCAATCGAGTAACAACAACAGCGTATGCAGCTAACAGATGAAATAGAAGATGAAGCCCCGCCGCGAAGCGAGAGGGAGTTAAGCGAATACGATCAAGGCTGAACACGATCCAGTATCAACCGTACAATACGATGCAAGTCCGGATCTGCGGGCTCCTCCCGCTCCATTAACCACAAGAACAGATCCTGATCCTCACATGCCAGCAACCGAACAAACGCATCCTGATCAGCAGGTTCAAGTTGCCTGAACGCCTCAGTGACAAAGGGCACAAATAACACATCCAGTTCCAGCATTCCGCGTCGGCTTTGCCAAGCTAAACGACGGATATCTTCATCACTGTACATAAATCTAACCTGTGTATTTAAAGCTGTAAATTCCACAATTCAGGCAAATTAGCGAGCGAGCTAAGCCTGCAAGACAACCAGCATCAAGCTCACGCGCCATCTGAATTTATCAGGGAGCTACTATAATTCACCCTAGACCTCGATGCACCAATCACAAGACAACAGAAGAAAGATAAACCACGGTTAATCACAGATGCCACGGTGCCTGCACCATAAAACATTAAGTTTGAATGACCACCAAGCCAATCCCCAACACAGCTCTACCAGAACAACATGAGCCACATAGTTCTTCATACTCAATACCCAGCTTTCGACCTACCCAAACCCGATAAAACACTACCAAGGTAGCATTTTAAAAAAAACCAAAACCATAAGAATGATAGCTAATATTTAGTAAAATTTTATTTAAATTTAAATACAACTGTATTAGGCTGGATCAGGTTTTACAACCAGCCCATTCGCTTAGCAAAAACGAGCAAAACGCTCAGAAAAGGGACTGAAAAACGTCGCAAAACAATATATTGGACAAATAGACAAGGATCTCCTCATCATGAAATACAACCCTAACTTTAAACCTCTCGCGCTTGTAGTGATGATGGCAGCCGCCTCTGCTGCCCAAGCTGAAGACGCGATGCTGGATGTAAACCTTGACGCCTCTGCTGGTGCAGCAGGACCTCTGGCAGCAGCATCTGTTGATGTAACAGCTACCGGCTCTGTCATCGTTGAAACTCCGACTCTTCCCGCTGCAGGCGAACTGGCAACTGAAACCTTGAGCAGCGTCACTGGCCTTACTGGCGGACTGCCCATTCCTGAAGATGCACTTACTACCGTAACTGACACACTAGGCACTGCCACAGACCTGGCCAGCGGTACTGTTGACACAGCAACCGGCCTAGTTAGCGGCCTGCCTGTTGCAGGTGACCTGGTCGGTGACGCAACCGGTATCATTGGCGACCCGTTGAGCGCCGTTGATGGAATTACGGGTGACCCTCTGGGCACAGCGACCGGACTCGTCGGTGACCTGCCACTGGTCGGCGGTGTAGTAGATACCGCTACAGGTGTCGTAGGCGGCCTGCCTGTTGTAGGTGACCTGGTCGGTGACGCAACCGGCATCGTTGGCGACCCGTTGAGCGCCGTTGATGGAATTACGGGTGATCCTCTGGGCACAGCGACCGGACTCGT
>NZ_JBLYIF020000010.1:0-1583 GCF_048548695.2 Pontibacter sp. JAM-7 | reverse complement strand
GGTGACCTGCCACTGGTCGGCGGTGTAGTAGATACCGCTACAGGTGTCGTAGGCGGCCTGCCTGTTGTAGGTGACCTGGTCGGTGACGCAACCGGCATCGTTGGCGACCCGTTGAGCGCCGTTGATGGAATTACGGGTGATCCTCTGGGCACAGCGACCGGACTCGTGGGTGACCTGCCACTGGTCGGCGGCATCGCTGACACTGCCACAGGTCTTGCAGGTGAAACCCTTAATAGCACTACTAATCTGGTTGGCGACCTGACTGATAACGCAGCGACACTGCTAGGCGATACCCTAGGCTCAGTTGACAGCCTACTGGCTGAAGATGGAATGCTGGGAGACGGGGAGCTGACAATTATCCCTGATGCAACTGAAACTCTATCACCCGTAACCGGCTTATCCGAAGGACTGACTGATTCCCTGCCGTTAGGTGCGCTGCCTGTCGACCTGTCCCTAGTTGATGGAATTATTGGCACTGCTACTGGGCTCACCGATGGTGCAGGTACTGCAACCGACTTGGTTGGTGGTTCCCTGGGTACCGCTACAGGTTTACTTGGTAGCCTGTAAACCAAACCTTAAGTACTTCGCTTTAAGTGGCTCACATGAGCCACTTTTTTTTCGACAAAAAATTTTAATGAGGGATAACTCCGACAAATTCAACAACAGCCCCTAGAAGAAGCCCGTTAACAAATCTAAATAATTAGATTATTGATTAAAAAAACCACCAAATCCCTCATAAAAACATAAAGGTTAACAACAAAATGAAAAAACCTTACTTAAAAATGCTCGCCCTCTCCTCCATGATTGCAACAGGATCAGCCAGCGCCCTGACTGATGTACCTGTAGACCTATCAATCGTAGACGGACTAGCAGGCGATCCTTCTGAATTGTCCGCAGGCCTAACCAACGACCTACCTCTTGACCTGTCATCAGTAGAGAGTTTGGTAAGCACACCTACTGGCCTAATAGGCGACTTGCCTCTGGACCTAGCGCTGGTAACAGACGTAATTGATACCGTTACTGGCTTAGTCGGCGGTTTGACCGCTGACCTTCCCCTGGATCTTTCAGTTATTGATAGCGGACTTGTAGATAGCACTGTCGGCAACCTACCACTGGATCTCTCTCTGGCTGACGGCTTAGTCGGCACCGCAACCGATCTCGTTGGCGACACGCTACCAACGGTTACCAGCTTGGCGAGCGATCTGTAAATTACGGTCGCAAACATAAAAGGGCTGAATAATTCAGCCCTTTTTATTCCCTTGTCCCATCCTAAATAACGTTACCACTTTTCAAACACTCAATTGGAAAGTGTTATGCAATGAAGAGCTAAACGTACACAACGCGATTATTCCCTTGCCTTAAAATTTACGGTTCCCGATAAATTTGAGCGCCCGATGCTGACTTAACTACGGCAACAGAACATGCAAAAAACGTAACCTCAATTATACCAGTCCCTAAGCGTATATATGCTCTAGTAAAGGCATGGCGATTTCACGGGCTACACTACCCTGCCCTATCAGAACAGCTTGGAACCTATAAAAACAGGCGTTGTTCATGTATTGCTTGGGTACATGAACCCCTAT
>NZ_JBLYIF020000009.1:0-115172 GCF_048548695.2 Pontibacter sp. JAM-7 | reverse complement strand
CGAGGGTGGAAGCGCCAAGGGCGTCGCGAAGCGATTGGAAGTGCTGCTTTCAACTTATTGTAGGTCATCGCCAAGCACTTAATTATAAAAGAAGGCTCATCCTCACGGATGGGCCTTTTTTTATGGCCTGTTGGACCCAGGCGCTCACATAGGGGTTCATGTACCCAAGCAATACATGAACAACGCCTGTTTTTATAGGTTCCAAGCTGTTCTGATAGGGCAGGGCAGTGTAGCCCGAGAAATCGCCATGCCTTTACTAGAGCATTCATGCCGGAAAAACATTAGTCACTAGCCAAATAAAAAAGCCCTGAACGGTATCGTCCAGGGCTTATTGTCAGTTCCTGCCGCTTATAGGTTGGCGTATACGTCATCGACAATAGCATAGGCCTTACGCAGCCAGACTTTTGTGCGCTGGCGCTCCATCAGGCTGAGGTGCTCTATATTATTGTCCCTCAGGTTTTCAGCACCCCAAAAGCTAAAATTCAGCTCGTCTATTTTGTGCATGGTTTCAGCATGCAGTGCAGGCAATGTGCCCTGTAGCAGCCTGTCGGCGATTGCCCCCGTAGCGCTGTTAACGACGGCATCGACGGCGCCAAAGCTATTGCCTCGGCCTTTGTTTTTGATTACGACGCAGCGCATGCGTGAGCCATATTTCTGCAGGAAATTTTCCAGCAGTTTGGCAGAGTCCATCCCGTCATCAACGATGTACCAATAGACAAAAGGCAGGTTCATTTCTTCACACATTTCCAGTACACCGTTTTCTTCTATCCATTTATCCAGAAAACGTTCACTTTGTGCCGGTAGGTCAACGACAACGTGGTGATCTGTTTCTACGGCAACCTCCATAATTGCATCGGTGCTCTCGAAATAATCAAGATTGATCGGCTGGCTGAACTCAGCATAAAAGCGGCTGAGTGTGGCGTGTGACTGATCTGCATCGAGGCCTACAAATGGTAGGTTCCGGTCGATAAAGTATTGTGACAACAGGCGAGACAGCACGGATTTGCCTACACCGCCTTTTTCGCCACCGACAAAATGAATAGTACTCATGCTGATGCTTCCTATAAAAATGATTTATAAAGTTGCCTTGTTGCCAGTCAATAAGTTTGCAAATTCAACAGCTTGTATAAGGTTATGTAAAGTGCGCACAGCTGTAGATGACTCAGATTGCATGGGCTTTGTTAAGGGTATATACGACTGGTCTCCAAGATAGTGTATTGCGGGTGAATTAAAATTGCAGTGTAAATTTATTGCATTGCAGCAAGAGTGGTGCAATTAGGTGACTTACAAGGCGAAGCTCTTTTGGTTTCCGAATTTAGATTGATACCCAGTCATAATTAAATTTTTGTTAGCCTGTGTTGTAGGCGTGGTAACAGCCAGTCAATCAGCGATCGGGTGCGCTTGGATAATAACCGAGAGTGTGGGTACAGCAGGTGTACCGGCATGGACTCTGGTTGATAGTCTTGTAACAGCAGCGTCAATTCCTGTTGTTTGAGGGCATCACTGACCTGATATAAGAGGAATTGCCCACAGCCGAGGCCTTTTTTGCAGGCATCCAGCGCGCTATCAACCTGGTTGGTGATGAGTCGCGGTCTTATTTGTGTGGTGATGGTTTTTTCGTTGTCTAAAAAATGCCACTCGGCAGTAGGGTTCAGCGCTGTCAGATGGATGCAGTCATGCTGTGAAAGGGTATTAGGTGTATTGGGTGTGCCGCATTGTTCCAAGTAGCGTGGGCTGGCGCATACCACCTGAGGCATCTCTCCTACATGGCGACCAATCAAGTTGCTGTTGGTGAGGTGGCCTATACGTAATGCTAAGTCTATACCTTCTTCCAGCAGGTCAACTGGACGATCCAGGAGCAGTAACTCAATCTGAGTTTTAGGGAACTGTTGCAGAAAATCATTTATGAGCGGTCCAATATGGATGCGCCCGAAGGTGGCAGGGGCAGTCAACGTGATTTTGCCCGCTGGTTCAAGCTGACGATCTGCCAACAGCGCCTCGGCTTCGGCAACCTCTGACAGTATATGGCGGCAGCGCACGATATATTCCCGACCTTCATCTGTTAACGCTATATGCCGGGTACTGCGGTTGAGCAGACGTACACTGAGTTCATTCTCTAATGCTGCGAGGGTGCGCACGACAGAGGTTAATGACGTATCAAGATGTTGGGCCGCTCGGGTCAGGCTGCCTGACTGGACGATCTGCACAAATACTTGCATCGCTTTAAGTTTATTAATCATGCATTTAGATTAGTGCGAAAAAAGCACTATATCTATCATCTTTTGTCTATTTAATCCGAATTATGTAATAGCCCATACTGTGTTCCAGCTACCAACCGCCAGATCATCCGTCAGAGAATTGGCCTATGCATTTCAGTGATATCAGTTTTACGCCCAGTGTGTTGCGGACTCAGCAGCAGCGGGGCAGTGATACACGGGTACAAAAGCGTATTAGTGGTGCACAGGCCAGTGACCATTTTACGGATAAAGAACGGTGCTTTATTACCGACCGGGACAGCTTTTACCTGGCAACAGTGAATGAAACGGGTTGGCCCTATGTGCAACATAGGGGAGGAAAGACCGGGTTTATACAGATTATAGGCCCCACCCGACTGGCATTTGCAGACTATCAGGGTAATGGTGAATACCTGACCCTGGGGAACCTTGCACAAGATCATCGGGTAGCCATGATCTTGGTTGATTACCCAAACCGTAGGCGGCTTAAAATATTTGGTCGGGCCCACGTCGTAGATATGGCGGAACTGTCAGATGCTGCGCGAGAACCGTTTGTAAATGAAGCAACTGATCGACTGATTTGTATCGATCTGGTTGCATTTGACTGGAACTGTTCGCAGTTTATCTGGCCGCGCTTTCGGGAGCAGGAGCTTGAAAAGCAATTGCAGCCTTTGCGGCAACGTATTCAGCAACTTGAAGCGCAACTGGATCTGCTTAATCGCTGAGTGGAGCAGTACATTACTTATAAAAAGGAGCACACAATGAAATTCTACGATCTGGAGCTTTCCGGCAACTGCTACAAGGTTCGCCTGTTTGCTGCCCTGTCAGGTATTCCGTTGGATATTATTCCGGTAGATTTTCTAGCCGGAGAGCACAAGCAGTCTGCTATGCTGGCACTGAATCCCTGGGGAGAGATTCCGATACTAGAAGATGGTGAGGTTGTTCTACGGGACTCTCAGGCAATTTTGGTTTATCTAGCCCGACGTTGTGCTAAAGAATCATGGCTACCGCTGGAGCCTGCCGCTATGGCAGAGGTGATGCAATGGATTTCGACCGCAGCGAATGAAGTTCAGCACGGCCCCAATGCCGCCCGTCTGGTTGATAAGTTTGGGTATCAGCTGGATAAGGCAACCACATTGCATACCTCAGAGCGGATACTTGGTCTGCTTGAGCAGCACCTGTGTGAACACCAATGGTTGGCGCTGGAACGCCCGACTCTTGCTGACTGTGCCGTAATGCCTTATGTCGCATTGGCGCCTGAAGGGGGTGTTTCCCTGGAGCCTTATGTTGCGGTAAGAGCATGGATTGAACGTATTAAGCAGTTGCCTGGGTTCGTTGCGATGCCTGGAGTCTAGCGAAAAGGCACACGAGTCCTCTTCCTTGTTGCTTTGCATATAAAATAATGCAATTGATTTATATGCTGTAATGCATTTGTTGTGCGCAATTGCGTAAAATAAAAGCACTGCGACTACATAAGGTAACGAGGAGCGGGCAATGCCAGCACAGTTAATGACCGGTAAAAAAATCCTGCTGGTCGGGATCGCGAACGATAAAAGCATCGCTTATGGCTGTGCAAAATTATTGCAGCAGCATGGCGCTCAGCTGGCAATTACTTACCTGAATGACAAAGCCGAGAAATATGTCCGCCCCTTGGCTGAAGAACTTGGGGCTGAGATTATCTTGCCGTTGGACGTGACGGTTCCGGAGCAGATGGATGCTGCTTTTACTAAAATACAGCAGCAGTGGGGTACTCTGGACGGCTTGGTGCATTCACTGGCGTTTTGCCCGCTGGAAGATTTGCATGCGCCCATCTCCGCTTGTAGTCGGGACGGCTTTCTGCAAGCGATGGATGTCTCCTGTTATTCATTTATTGATCTGGCTGCCCGCGCAAAGGGATTAATGCAAAACGGCGGTTCGATGATCAACTTTTCTTACCTTGGCAGTGCTTTAGCAACCGGCGATTACAACATTATGGGGTGTGCCAAAGCCGCGCTGGAGGCGGCTACCCGATATTTGGCCAGAGACTTGGGTGCGGATAGGATTAGGGTGAACTGTATATCACCCGGCACCATTCCCACTCGGGCTGCCGGGGGAATTAAGGACTTTGAAGCGATGCTGGAATATAACCAGCACCGCGCGGTTGATCAGCAGTTGCCTACGATTGAAGAGGTGGGTGGTGCTGCGCTGTACTTTCTCAGTGACCTGTCACGGGGTGTGACAGGCAGTATCCATTATGTTGATCATGGCGTGAATATTATCGGCTGATTTTAGATGCCGTACTGGTCGCGATATGCCCGAATAGCGGTAAGCTGCTCATTGGGTGCGCCAGTTTCTTCCAGGTACTGAATCAGGTCAGCCAGGGTGATAATGCTGACCACTGGCATCCTGTAGTCGCGCTCGACTTCTTGGATTGCGGACAGCTCCCCGTTGCCGCGTTCCTGGCGGTTAAGAGCAATGACAACTCCCGCCGGCTGCGCTCCCGCTTGGTTAATGATGGCCATCACTTCGCGAATTGCGGTGCCTGCGGTTATGACGTCATCAATGATCAGGGCTTTGCCTTTCAGTGGCGCGCCTACCAGTGTGCCGCCTTCACCATGATCTTTGGCTTCTTTCCGGTTAAAGACATAGGGCACGTCGCGTTGATGCTGGTCATACAAGGCAACTGCCGTGGTTGCGGCCAGAGGAATACCTTTATAGGCGGGGCCAAGTAGCACGTCAAAATCCAGTTTCGCATCGGTAATGGCTTGTGCATAAAACCGACCCAGTTTGGCTAGTGCGGCACCACTGTCGAATAATCCAGCATTAAAAAAGTAAGGGCTGGTACGACCTGATTTCAGCGTAAATTCGCCAAAGCGCAGCACATTCTGGGCGATGGCAAACTTGATAAATTCTCGCTGATAATCATGCATGGTGCTACTCCTGGCGGCTGAAATAGGGGAAAGCATTATTCTAACAGCCCAAAGGGGCAATCGGCATGACGGCCGTGGCAAAAAATTTCAATTTAGGGCGGTTCACTATACAATCTGCAATGAGGGGAACACATAACCCTTTATTTACAGTGGCTTTATCGGGACGCTCTGAGAGATTTTTGGATCGCGCGGTGCTCACAACCCGTGTGAAAAAAATGACCAGAAGGATCATACTCCTCAGACATTGGGACAGGATCAGAAATATATGCGAGTCATCACTTTCAATACAAAGGGTATTGAACAGGCAGCTGAGTATGGCTTATTCGACTGGCTGGAGCAGCAAAATGCAGATGTGATCTGTTTGCAGAACCTAAAGGCCAAAGAATATCAGTTGGATGATGAGCGGTACCATCTCGAAGGCTATCATGCTTATTTCTTTGATGCCTGGGAAGATGGTTATAGCGGCGTTGCCATCTATACCCGCCACCTGCCAAAAGCCATTATGACCGGCCTGGGCTTTGAGTTATGTGACCAACACGGGCGTTTTATTCAAGCTGACTTCGAGCATGTCAGTGTCTGCTCCATGAGTGTGCCGTCTGGTTTGAAAGGCGAAGATGCTCAAGCGGCGAAAGAAGCCTACATGGAAGGTTTACTGGGGCATTTTCGTAAAACCCTGCGAAAGCGACGTGAATTTATCTTTTGCGGCAGCCTGAATATTGCGCATAAAACGATGGATCTGAGTAATTGGTATGCCAATCAGACGGTTTCCGGCTTTTTGCCCCACGAGCGTGAGTGGCTGGATGAGATCTTTGAAGAATTAGGTTTTGTTGATGCTTTCCGTGAACTGAACAAGGCCGAACGGCAGTTTACCTGGTGGCCGGACTATAACCGGGCACGTACTCTTAATGAGGGCGCGCGGCTTGATTATCAGATCACCACAGCCAATTTGAAAAAGACGATCAAGAATGCACGTATTTACCGTGAAAAACCGTTCAGTGAGCACGCGCCGCTGATCATTGATTACGATGTCCCCATGCCGTAACCCGCAGCGGGAAACTAAAAAGGAGCCAGTTGGCTCCTTTTTTGATGGTTTGCGAAGGTCAGCCTTCAGACAGTGCTGCCTGTTGTAGGGCGATCAGCTCCTGAATGCCTTTCTGAGCCAGGCCAAGCATCGCTGTCAGTTCTTCCTGACTGTAAGGTTGGCCTTCCGCTGTGCCTTGGACTTCGACAAAGCCACCCTGCCCGGTCATTACCACATTCATATCAGTTTCAGCTTTGCAGTCTTCGGCATAATCCAGATCCAGCACCGGCTCTCCTTCGAAGATGCCAACGGAAACTGCCGCAATCGGGTACTTGATAGGATTGCCTTTCATCGCGCCATGTTTGTCTTGTTTCAGCACGTTGATCGCATCCTGCAGTGCAACAAACGCGCCGGTTATGGCTGCCGTACGTGTCCCCCCGTCAGCCTGGAGTACATCACAGTCGATCGTAATGGTGTTTTCACCGAGTTTGTTCAGATCCATGCCTGCACGCAGAGAACGGCCAATCAGGCGCTGAATCTCTACCGTGCGGCCGCCTTGCTTGCCACGCGCTGCTTCTCGGTCGTTACGGGTGGTGGTCGCGCGCGGTAGCATGCCATATTCAGCCGTTACCCAGCCCTGTCCAGACCCACGCAGGAAGCGGGGCACGCCCCGGTCCACGGTGGCAGTACAGAGTACCCGGGTATCGCCAAACTCTACCAGCACAGACCCTTCCGCATGTTTGGTGAAGTGTCGGGTAATTTTCACCGGTCTAAGTTGATCTGGTTGACGTTGGCTGGGTCTTAGTTTGGACAGGCCGAGGTTTTGCAACTGGTCAGAGATTGTCGAACTCATGCGGTTCCCTTCAGTTTGTTCGTTACCAAGAGGCTGGTAGCGAATCGCTTACTATTAATGGCGGCATTTTAAAGCAGAAACGTCCATATTGGCACCGTAGCATTGAGTAACACGCTGGATTAGATAATTATGGGTGACTGTTGATACACTAATAAACAGCCATTTGAGCCTGTTTATTGGGCTGTAACTGATTGAAAAACAAGAGAAGTGATGCATGACAAAAAGTATGACAGCCTTTGCCCGGCAGGAAGCTGAGCAATCCTGGGGGTCACTGAGCTGGGAAATTCGTTCGGTAAATCATCGTTACCTTGAGCCGCATCTGCGCTTGCCGGATAGCCTGAAAGAGATCGAACCCCTGATCAGAGAGCGCCTGCGCAAAAACCTGAGTCGGGGGAAAGTCGAGTGTACTTTGCGTTTCTTTCCCGAAGCGAGTCTGCAGCAATTGGTCATTCATGAGAGTTATGCACGTCAGGTGGTGTCGGCAGCGGAGCATGTACAGTCTCTACTGGAAACGCCACAGCCGTTGGATGCGCTGGAAATTTTGCGTTGGCCTGGGGTGCTGCAGGATGTGAAGCTGGATATGGATAAGGTCAAACAGGCTTCTCTGGAGTTGTTTGATAAGGCGTTAACTGATCTCAGCGCCGGGCGTCACCGTGAAGGGCAAGAGCTAGCGCTGTTGATTGAGCAACGCCTGGCTGCCATTAGCGATATCGTGGCGCAGGTCCGCAGCCAGATGCCGGAAATTCTGGCGACGCAACGCGATACCCTGAAGCAGCGCTTGGCCGAGCTTCAGGTTGATCTTGATGATGCTCGGCTGGAACAGGAAGTTGTGCTGATGGCGCAAAAAGCCGATGTTGATGAGGAGATGGACCGGTTAAATACCCATATTCAGGAAGTGCGTCGGGTGCTGCAGCAGAACGGCCCTATTGGCCGCCGTCTGGACTTTTTGATGCAGGAGCTTAATCGTGAGGCCAATACCCTGTCATCCAAGGCGATTGTCTCCAATACCACCCAGAGTGCAGTTGAATTAAAGGTATTGATTGAGCAGATGCGTGAGCAGATCCAGAATATTGAATGATGCTTATTGAAGGATGTTGTTTTTATTAACTGGATATAAACAAAAGCCTGCAGATAGTTATCTGTTTCATGTGTAGCTCCTCTTTTATTAGTAACACCTATGCTGCCAGCGAAGGTAGATCTGCGCCGCTGGCAGCAAGCAAGTCTGCAGTCATCACTCAGGTTTCAATGCCAGAAGAGGCTTTAGGTACAGCAGAGTCGGTGCTTTGTGTCATCAGAACGTTGGTTTTGCCTGCAGTTGAGTGGCTGCCCTGTCCATTCTCAGTTGCTGCATGAGGCTTGCTTGCTACTTTTATCAGAAACCATCGATTGTTAAAGGCAAAAACTCTGACTTATTGGCTGTCAGCAGGCTGAGGTTATCCCCATTATCAGATATGAGATTATTTTCTTTTATACCATAGTCGAAAAAAGTCGATAAAAATCAATATTATGATGATTTTTAGGCAAAAAACTCTAACCAAAAGTAGGGTTTCAAAAAATATGCTTTATTAGATTATATTGTGCTTAAGTAAGTTCTGGGGGTGCCGATTAAAACATTATGGCGAGTGTGGGATAAGCAAGCAGAGCTTGGCTGATGCCACATAAGATTTTATCTGACACGAGCACCTGCCCTGCCAGGTACATCCAATAAATCACATCGAAATAACTGCTGACCTTCTGTTTGGAAAAATGAGAAGGGAAGGAATGCGTATGACTGTCGAAATGACGCTTGAACTACCCGAAGAGGTTTCAATTGAAAATGTCTGCGAGTGGAAGGAAAAGTTTACCGAAGTCTTGCAGGGAAGCAGTTCAGTACAGGTTAACGCTGGTGCACTCAGTCGAGTAGATACCGCAGGAATTCAGCTATTTGCTGTCGCAGCTATGGCTGCCAAAGCGGCAGGCAAGCCGCTTAGTTGGCAGCGCCCGTCCGACGCGTTGAAGGACACTGTTGCCCAATTGGGCCTGACACAGATTGTATTCAATTAAGCGATAAAATTTTTATCTTTAAATCCTGGAGATTGTTCGAATGGCAACAATTCTGGTGGTTGATGACTCCGCATCTCTGCGCAATATGGTGACCTTCACTTTGAAACAGGAAGGTTATGCGGTAGAGGAGGCCAGTAATGGTCAGGAGGCTCTTACCAAGGCCCAATCCGGGCGTTTTGATCTGGTTTTAACCGATGTGAATATGCCAATTATGGATGGCATAACGTTCTGTGCCGAACTGCGTAAATTGCCGGCATTCAAGTTCACCCCTGTGTTGATGCTCACGACTGAAAGCTCAGATGCAATGAAACAGCAGGGCAAGGCCGCTGGCGCGACCGGCTGGCTGGTGAAACCGTTTAATCCTGAAAAGCTGCTCAGCACCATTAAACGTGTCGTAAGGTAATTACAGATGAGTATTGATCTGTCCCAATTTGTCGCGACTTTCCTGGAAGAGAGTTACGAAGGCCTGGAGATCATGGAGTCCAGTCTGCTGAACCTTGAAGCGGCAGATGAAGAGACGATTAATACGATCTTTCGTGCAGCGCACTCAATCAAAGGGGGCGCTGGAACCTTTGGTTTTAACGAGGTGGCCAACTTCACCCACGTCGTTGAAACCCTGTTGGACGAAATGCGCAGTGGCAAACAGGCCGTAACTACTGCGCTGGTGAATCTGCTGCTGGAGTCGGTTGACTGCATTCTGGCACTGCTCGAAGCTGCTCAGGATGGCCCCGAAGCGGAAATGGATAAGGTCGAAGATGTGCGTGGGCGGCTTCAGCAGGCTCTCTCCGATGTTTCAACCCCAGACCAGACAGAAGCCGCAGCAGCTATGCCAGCTACCACTGGTGGGTGCTGGCAGATCGACTTTATCCCCAATGCTAATTTATTGCAGGCGGGGCATGAGCCGGCTTTTATGTTTGAGGCTTTGGCGCAGCTGGGGAGTCTGTCGGTTGTGGCGAAAACTGAGGGGTTGCCGTCTCTGGCCGATCTGGATCCCCAGACGGTTAGCCTTGCCTGGCAGTTGACCTTGCAGTCCGAGTGCTCAGAAGCGGAAGTTCGTGAAGTTTTTGAATGGGTGGAAGATGACTGTCAGTTAACCATTAAGTCAGCTGATGGCGGAAGTGCGCCTGAAGCAGCGGGCTGGTCAATTCGTTTTGCCCCTAAACCCGGGTTGCTGCAAACCGGCAACGAACCGCTACTGATGTTTGCTGCGCTGGCTGACCTTGGCAGTTTGACGGTTACAGCGGAGCTCGAAGCGTTACCGGCGTTTGCCGAGTTTGATCCCGAGTTGCTGTACCTTTCCTGGAATTTGTCCCTTGAGTCGGATTGTAGTCAGGCCGAGGTCGAAGAAATATTTGAGTGGGTCGAAGATGAATGCTTGTTGGAAGTGACTCCGCTGCAGGCAGCAACTCCAACAGATCGCCCGGTAGACGTATCGGTGGTGGCAGCCGCTCCGGCCGCATCACCTGCTGCAACGGCGGCGGCACCCGGGAAACAGACCACTTCACCTGCCAGAAAGCCTAAAGCGGCAGCTGAGGCCAGTTCGGTGCGTGTTGATACCGACAAAATTGATGCGCTGATTAATCGGGTGGGTGAGTTGGTTATTACTCAGGCAATGCTGGGTCAAATTGGCTCTGAACTTGGCGAGCAAATCGGTGTGCAGGGCTCTGCAATGGAGGCGTTGCAGGCTGGCCTGGAGCAGCTGGAGCGCAATACCCGTGATCTGCAGGAAGACATCATGCGGGTGCGCATGCTGCCGATCAGTTTTGTATTTAACCGCTTCCCCCGGCTGGTGCACGATGTCAGCGGCAAACTGGGTAAAAAGGTTGAGCTGGTGCTGTCCGGTGAGCAAACTGAAATCGACAAAACTGTGATGGAAAAAATCGGTGACCCGTTGGTGCACCTGATTCGTAATTCGTTGGATCATGGCCTGGAAACGCCGGACGAGCGGGTTGCAGCGGGTAAGCCAGAAACCGGCCGGGTGGAGCTGAATGCCTATCATCAGGGTGGTTTTATCATCATTGATATTATTGATGATGGCCGCGGTTTGAATACCCAGAAAATTCATCAAAAAGCGATCGAAAAAGGCCTGGTAAATGCCGATGTGTCGATGACCGATCAGGAGATCAATGACTTGATCTTCCGGCCAGGCTTCTCAACTGCAGATGCGGTTAGCGACTTGTCTGGTCGTGGTGTGGGCATGGATGTGGTACGGCGCAATATTGAGTCCCTCGGGGGACATGTCAGCCTCAATTCTGAGCCGGGTCTGGGGTCTACTTTCAGTGTGAAGTTGCCACTGACTCTGGCGATTTTGGATGGTCAGTTGATTGGCGTCGGCCCGGAAACCTATATCATTCCGTTAGTGTCAATCGTGGAAACCATGCAGGCCAAACCGGCGGCACTAAGCTCCAT
This sequence comes from Pontibacter sp. JAM-7, assembly GCF_048548695.2. NCBI lineage: Bacteria > Pseudomonadati > Bacteroidota > Cytophagia > Cytophagales > Hymenobacteraceae > Pontibacter > Pontibacter sp. JAM-7. Next base: position 103,703 of record NZ_JBLYIF020000009.1, on the reverse strand, counting down.
GGCCGGCGAAAACAAACTTTTGCACTTCCGTGACGAATATATCCCGCTGATCAATTTGCGCAAGCTGTTCGATCTGGAACATGCGCCGGTGACACACAATAACCTGGTGGCGATTGTTGAAAATGGTGGCCAGAAGGTTGGCATTATGGTCGACGAACTGTTTGGTCAGCAGCAGGTTGTCATTAAAAGCCTGGAAGTGAATTTCAAGCGTATAGACGGATTTTCCGGGGCCACCATCCTAGGTGATGGCAATGTCGCTCTGATTCTTGATATTGCCGGTCTGGTTAAACGTGGCCTGGACCGGGAAACAGCTGAAGCTGCAGAAAAACGCAGTAAAATTTTCAAACAAAACACTAACCTTGGAGGTGTCGCATGAGCCTTGGCGCCTGGCAGTCGGAGGATTCCGCAGTGGTAAACAGTTCCGATAGCCGCCAGTACCTCAGTTTTCTATTGGATAACGAAGAATATGGCGTCGACATACTCCGCGTGCAGGAGTTAAGAGGCTGGACACCGGTGACGCGGATTCCGGAAATGCCGGATTATCTGCAGGGCGTGTTAAACCTGCGTGGTGCCATTATTCCGGTGGTGGATTTGCGTGCCCGCTTTGGTTTGCCCGCGCGTGAATACGGGCCGACCACGGTGGTGATTGTAGTGAAGGTGGATTCTGGCAAAGCCGAGCGTGCGATGGGCATTATCGTGGACGCCGTTGCTGAAACCTACACGTTGGAGAAAAACGAGATTCAGCCCGCGCCGAACTTCGGTGGCGTGGTCAATTCCGAATATATCACCGGGCTGACGTCACAGGATGACAAGATGATTGTATTGATTGACCTAGATGCGTTGTTAAATTCCGATGAGCTGGCAATTGAAGACCTGGCGACCAAAGGTCTGGCAGAGACTCAGGCATAAGCACTGTAGAGCAGGTGTGGAGGTAAGAAAATGAAAATTAACGAGCCGGTAACGGATCGCGAAGTCAGAATGCGGGAAGACCAGGAACTGGTTACCCGAACCGATTTGAAAGGGATAATTACCTATACCAACCCTGATTTTGTCGAGGTCAGTGGCTTCTCTCGGGAAGAGCTTGTGGGCAAGAACCATAATGTGGTGCGACACCCCGATATGCCACCAGCGGCTTTTAAGGATCTGTGGGAAACTCTGAAATTGGGTCGTCCGTGGTCGAAATTGGTAAAAAACCGTTGTAAAAGCGGAGACTACTACTGGGTTAAGGCTAATGTCACACCGGTGTTCCGCAATGGTGAAATTGTCGAATACATGTCAGTGCGTACCAAGCCGAGCCAGGATGAGATTGATGCCTCTACCAAGCTGTACGCCAAGCTCAAGCGCAACGAAGCTTCCCTGCCTTCACCTAACCGCATCGCAACTACTAATCTTGGTAAATCGTTATTCCAGGTTGCTGCAGTGGCCGTGGGTGTCGGTGTGGCGGTTGATCTGGCTGAAGCTGCGCTGGGCTTAACGGGTGCTTGGGCCATTGCGGGTCCCATTGTGGCATTCCTGATTATGCTGTTTGGCGCCCAGAACATTATGACGAAAAAGGTCATTGGACCCCTGCGTCAGGTGCAAAACTACATGAAGCAAATCATGGAGGGCGACTATAAAATCGATATTGCGATCGAAGATCCCGGTGAAATCGGCGAGCTGATGCGTTACGTGAAAATGCTCTCGCAGCAGATGGGCTTTGAGGTCAATGATGCCAAAGAGGCGGCCCGTCGTTCCCAGCGGATTAAAGTGGCGCTGGATAACGTCTCCTCCAATGTCATGATGGCGACCCCGGATGGAGAGATTATCTACTGCAACGAAGCGGTGGTGGAGATGATGCGTATAGCTGAATCTGATATCCGTGAGCAGTTGCCTGAATTTGAGGCTGACCGCATTGTTGGCTCTAACTTTGACATTTTCCACAAAAAACCTGAGCACCAGCGACGTATGCTGGATGCCCTGAAAGACACTCATCGCGGCCGGATCAAAGTCGGTCGACGTACCTTCGATTTGACTGCTAACCCAGTAGTGGATGATGCTGGCGCGCGTCTCGGCACAGTGGTTGAGTGGGTTGATGTGACTGACCAACTGATTGCCGAAGATCAGGTTGAGAATCTGATTAACCAGGCTTCAATGGGGCAATTGGATGAGCGCCTTGATGCGTCTATCTACACTGGTTTCATGAACCAGATCGCTAATGGCGTCAATCAGATGCTGGATGCAGTTGTCGAGCCCATGCGGGAGGTTAAGCGGGTTCTGCAGGCTCTGTCTGATGGTGACTTGACCCAGAAAATGGAAGGTAATTTCCATGGTGAGTTTGCCGAGCTGAATCAAGCATTGGATAGCTCGCTGGACAATTTGAATAAAATGGTGAGCGAGATTCGCTCGGCCGGTGCCAGTATCTCCACTGGTGCCAGTGAAATTGCTAGTGGTAATACCACCCTCAGTCAGCGTACAGAGGAACAGGCTGCTAGCCTGGAAGAAACTGCAGCCAGCATGGAAGAGATGACCAGCACGGTTAAGCAGAATGCGGATAATGCCGATGAGGCCCGTAAGCTGGCATCTGAAGCGCAGACGCTGGCTGAAAAAGGCGGCGATATTTCCACCAGTGTTGTGCGCTCCATGGGCGATATCAGTGCCAGTTCCACCAAGATTGCTGAGATCATCGGTGTTATTGATGAAATCGCATTCCAGACCAACCTGTTGGCACTTAATGCGGCAGTAGAGGCGGCACGTGCTGGTGAGCAGGGTCGCGGTTTTGCTGTGGTGGCATCTGAAGTACGCAGCCTGGCGCAACGTAGTGCTTCTGCGGCTAAAGAGATCAAGGAGTTGATCAGTGACAGTGTGAAAAAAGTCGAAGAGGGCGGTGCTTATGTTGATGAATCGGGCAAAGCGTTGTCCGAGATCATGGCCGCAATCAAGAATGTGTCCAATATTATCAATGAGATTGCCTCGGCCAGCCGTGAGCAGGCCACTGGCATTGAACAGGTGAACATTGCGGTGACCCAGATGGATGAGGGTACGCAGCAGAACGCGGCACTGGTTGAGGAGGTCGCTGCCGCGTCCTCTTCAATGGAAGAGCAGGCGGCTCAGCTGGATGGCCTGGTCAATGCATTCAAGGTATCGGGCGCTGAAGTAACTGCTGCAGCCTCCTCTGCCATGGGTGAGATTGCCAAGATCCGCAAGTTGGCGACACAGACCGCACCTGCGCCAGTATCTGCACGCAAGCAACCGCAGGCAAGCAAACCAGCAGGCAAAGCACCACCGCTGGTACAGCCAAACGCAAGCGATGATGAGTGGGAAGAGTTCTAGTGAACTCTCCCGCGCAGGGGGGTGCATAAACCTGTGGCAGATATTGGTGATAGTCAGGCAGTGGCTGAGCAAGAGCAGAAAGATCGTGAGTTCGAGTTTAGCCGTGCGCACTTTGCAAAAGTAAGAGACGAACTGTACGACTATGCCGGTATTGTGCTTGCTGAACACAAGATGGATATGGCTTACAACCGGCTGGTACGCCGGTTGCGGGAGCTGAAAATCGCAGGGTTTAATGAGTATTTTGTCTATTTAGACCAGCACCCCGAGGAGTTTACTCAGTTCATCAATGCACTTACCACCAACCTGACGGCGTTCTTCCGGGAGCGCCATCATTTTGATTTTATCAATCAAAAAATTCTGCCCCAATTGGCGGCTCAGGGAAAAAAGACCCTACGGGTTTGGTCAGCGGGCTGCTCTTTGGGGGAGGAACCCTACAGTATCGCCATTACTTTGCAGGATTCTGCACTGACCCATGGCTGGGATATGAAGGTTCTGGCCACGGACATAGATTCCAAAGTGCTGGCAAACGCTCAGGCCGGTGTGTATAGCTATGACCGGGTGAAGACCTTACCTGAACCCACGGTGCGGAAGTGGTTCATGAAAGGTAAAGGGCAGCAATCGGGTCAGGTTAAAGTGCGTCAGGCATTGCAGGAGATGATTGCTTTTCGTCATCTTAACCTGATGCACGAATGGCCAATGAAAGCGCAGTTCGATGTAATCTTCTGCCGTAATGTAATGATCTACTTTGATCAGGCAACTCAGACCCGGCTGTTGAGTCGTATGGCAAACCTGCTCAAGCCCGGAGGGTATCTGTTTGTTGGCCATTCTGAATCGCTGGCACGTACCACCACTGAGTTTGAACTGGTGGGAGGAACCACCTACCGAAAGGTGTCAACATGAGTGCCTTGGCTAACAAACCACGGCTGGTTGAGGGGTTTGAGCATTTTTCCCTGTACTGGGACCCAAAGTGGGGTAAATACTCGGCCAAAATTGGTCCCGGCGACTACTATGTTGCCTGCGATGATATGGTCATCACCACGGTTCTGGGGTCCTGTATCTCTGCGTGTATTTATGATCCGGTGATTGGTATGGGGGGCGTCAACCATTTTATGCTGCCCCCCAGTGATACACGAGGCGAGTCATCGCGTTCCTTGCGTTATGGTTTGTTCGCAATGGAGCAACTGATCAACGGTCTGATGCGTTTTGGTAGCCAGCGCCGAGATATGCAGGTGAAGATTTCCGGCGGTGGCAAAATTTTGGCGGGTATGACCGATATTGGCCGCCAGAATATCGATTTTGTGACCCGTTATATCCGGGATGAAGGGCTTAATCTATTGGCATCAGATGTGGGCGGTACCAGTGCCCGGCGGCTGGTTTATCTGCCATTAGAAGGCCGTATGCTGGTGAATAAACTTGGTCACCAGGAAGACAAGCGACTGGCACTGGTTGAGCGTGCGTTCGGCGTTCAGGTTGAGCATGAGCTTGACGATAATAATGATGTAGAACTGTTCTAAGGAAAATCGGATACATGGCAAAGGTTCGGGTGCTGATTGTAGATGACTCCGCTGTTGTCAGGAGTGTATTGTCAGAGCTGTTGAGTATGGATCCTGGTATTGAGGTCGTCGGTGAAGCAGAGGACCCCTATGTGGCTCGGGACAAGATTAAAGCGTTGCGGCCTGATGTATTAACGCTGGATATCGAGATGCCGCGTATGGATGGCCTGACGTTTTTGAAAAACCTGATGCGCCTCAATCCAATGCCGGTGGTAATGCTGTCTTCGTTAACCAATGAGGGCGCAGATGAGACGCTGCAGGCACTAGAGCTTGGTGCTGTCGATTTTATTTCCAAACCTACCGTGTCGGCTTCGGATGCCGCCCTTGAGCACTTTCAGCGTGATCTTACAGGGAAGGTTAAAGCTGCCGCTGCAACAGCGGCAAAACTTAAATTCCGTCGCCCTGCTGCAGCAGTGACGACAGCCAAAGTGCAGTCGGTTAAACCTCTGGTGTTTAGTCAGCATGCACTGGTCACCATCGGTGCCTCTACCGGTGGCACGGAAGCACTGCGTGAGTTGATTTGTAATCTGCCCGGGGGGATGCCGCCTATTGTGGTGACGCAGCATATTCCGGAGACGTTCAGCACACGGTTTGCCAAACGTTTAAATGATTTGGCTGCCCTGACAGTTAAAGAACCGACGGAAAATGAAGTGTTAAAACCCGGACATGTTTATGTGGCACCGGGGTCGCATCACCTGCAAATTAAAAAGCGCGGTGATCAGCTCTATTGTCACCTGAGTGATGCAGACCGGGTCAACCGGCATAAACCGTCAGTAGAAGTGATGTTTAATTCGTTACTGAATATCTATCCTGAACAGGTCGTGGCCGTTATGCTCACGGGTATGGGTGAGGATGGTGCCAAGGCGATGAAAGCACTGGCGGATGCCGGTGCACGTACATTAATTCAGGATGAAGCAACCAGTATGGTCTGGGGTATGCCTGGTGCTGCCTACCGTTATGGTGCATCCAAAGAACTGGTAGCACTGGATAAAATTGCCGATCGGCTGGTGCGATTATTTTCCCGCTAGGTCTGGAAAAGAGGAATAGCTATGAAACTGAAACAACTGTCTGTCCTGACGCTACTGCTGGCTCTTGGGCTTGTCGTGGTACAGGGGTTGGGCCTGGGGGCTTCCCTTATCTGGATTTGTGTCGCCCTTATTGTTCTGTGCCAAGTGCTGGTGCTGACTCGCCTGCCGAAACAACAGACGCCTGAAGCAGCAACACCATCGGTCATCGACCAGGCAGCAGACACTGATAGTGTTGCCTTGCCTGCAGCGACATCTGAGATTGCACAAAGCCTGTCGCACGAGGCCAGCATCATCAAACAGGAAGCGAACCGGGTCGATCAGCTGATTAAAGAAGCGGTTGAGCTGATGGGGCAGAGTTTCCACAATATGCATGCTCTGGCGAGCCAGCAGGGGGAGCTGACGGCTGAAATTATCAATCAGACCCATGAGTCTGTGGGCGAAAGTGCTGATGATAGCGATGATCAGTTAGAAGATAACTTCAGCATGCAGAAGTTTATTCGGGCCACCAGTACCACGCTGGATATGTTTGTGAAAATGATGGTGGATGTGAGTAAGCACAGTTTGGAAACAGTGCATCACATCGATGATATGGTGACCAAACTGGATGGTATTTTTGGCCTGATTGAAAATGTCGAGAACCTGGCCAGCCAGACTAACCTGTTGGCACTGAATGCCAGTATTGAAGCGGCCAGAGCGGGGGATGCCGGTCGCGGTTTTGCTGTAGTGGCGGATGAGGTGCGCTCACTGTCTATTAATTCGGCAAAATTGAACAACCAGATTCGTGAAGAGATTGCCGGTGCCAAAGGCACGATCGAAGTCCTGCGTAATACCGTGGGAAGCATGGCTTCCGCCGATATGAGCGATACCATTGCTACCAAAGATAAAATGACCCGTATGCTGGAATTTATGGGGCGTATGAATGTGTTCCTGAATGACAAAGTGATGCAGATCTCCAACATCAGTGGTCAGTTGAGTGGCGCGGTTGATGATGCGGTTCGGTCGTTGCAGTTTGAAGATATTTCGTCTCAGGCCCTCGGTTCCATGGACCATAACGTCAACGCTATGTATGAGTTCTCCCAAATGCTGACAGAGATTGCTGACAGTCAGGGCCGGGTGAGCCCAGAATCGGCGGATCAGGCGATCAAACGTTGCCGTCAGCTTACGGCTGCAACCAGCAGTCGGAACCAGCAGCGCACAGTATCCCAGCAGACAATGGATGAAGGTGAGGTGGAGCTGTTTTAATGCCCAGTGATACCGCTTCAGCGGCAGCAATGCCCCCAATAGAATTCCGCAAAGAGGCAACTTTATGAGTGTGACAGTAAGACAGATTGACGATAAAAATGTGGTGATTGCAGTCGGTGCGCAATTTGATTATGCACTGCATCAGGCTTTTCGTAACGCCTATGCGGAGACAAAAAATCCAGGTACCTCGTTTCGGGTTGACCTGTCTAAGGCACGGCACATGGACAGCTCCGCTCTGGGTATGATTCTGTTGTTAAAAGAGCATGCCGATAAGATCGGTGGCTGTGTGATTCTGCAGAAGCCGAATGAGGCGGTCACGAAAATTCTCAACATTGCCAACTTCAACCAGTTTGTCACCATTGAGTCATAGGTATGCCAAATGCGGTTCGCGTGGGTAGTAGTGAGACCCAGATTCTCATCGTAGACGATGTAGCGCCTAACCGGGAACTACTGGCTCATATGGTTAAAAATATGGGCTATGATTCGATCTTCGCTTCTAATGGCCGCGAAGCCATTGAACAATATAAAGCGCACCAGCCCGATCTGATACTGATGGACATCAGTATGCCTGAGATGGACGGCGTTGAAGCTACCAAACTGATCAAACAGTATGCAGCCGATCGGTTTGTCCCCATTGTGTTTGTCTCTGCGGCCGTGGGCCTGGATGCCATCCGCAGTGCGATTGATGCCGGTGGTGACGACTTTGTGCAGATGCCATTTCCCTTCGAGTTGCTGGAAGGCAAAGTGATTGCCCTGCTGCGTAATGCTGAGCTGTATACTGAACTTGTTCAGTTAAACGCGCTGCGTGCTCAGGAGGCCGAGCTGGCCGAGGAACTGCTGAGTAACGCGGTCGAATCGGGCAATGTCTCGCTCAGCCAGGTGCAGATGCATAAACAGCCTGCGGAAACTTTCAGTGGTGATGTGCTGCTCAGTGCGTATCGTCCTAATGGTGAACTCAATGTACTACTGGGTGACTTTACTGGCCATGGCTTGACCGCTGCAGTGGGGGCCCTGCCGCTGTCAGAAACCTTTCGCGCCATGACGGCAAAAGGCTATGAGGCGGAAGAGATCGTTGCGCAGATTAACCGTAAACTGTGCCAATTATTGCCAACCAGTATGTTTCTGGCGGCCGCTATGCTGACGCTTACCGCAGAAGGCACGGTGAAAATATGGAATGGCGGTTTGCCCGATGTACTGGTTGTCTCTGATGGCCGAATCGTACAGCGCGTATCATCTAGTCACCCGCCACTTGGTATTATTCGTCATTTGAATATCTCCCACTGTGAAATGTTCAAGGTTGCGCCGCAAGATAGAATTTTGTTACTTAGCGACGGGGTGCTTGAGGCGGTCAACGAAGCAGATGAACAGTTTGGTGAAGCACGGTTGGAAAGTGCGATTGAGAGTAATGCCGCTGGTTTTGACCTGATCGGTGCGGTCCTTTCCAGCCTGCAAAAATTCATGCACGGTCAGGTGCAGAAGGATGATATTTCGTTAATTGCAGTTCCGGGCTGGCTGGAATCGATGACACCCACGCGGGTCTATTCAGAGCACCCTATTGCCAGTCTTGCTGATGAAGAGGCGAGTCTTGATAGTTGGAGCTGGCAAACTGAACTACAGGGCCAGAGCTTATTACGTATCAGTCCTGTGGCACAGGCGCTAAGCCGGTTGCACGAGACAGAAGGGCAGCGTGATGAATGGCAGGAAGTGTTCACTGTCATCACGGAACTCTATGTCAACGCCCTTGATCATGGCGTGCTGGGACTGGATTCAAGTATGAAGCGGACGCCGGAAGGCTTTGCCGATTATTTTGACGAACGGGAGCGACGCCTGCAGGCGCTGGAGTCCGGCAGGGTGGCTATCTACCTGCAGCACACCCGGCTTGCTGGTGGTGGGCGGTTGATGATCAGGGTCGAGGATAGTGGGAAAGGTTTTGATTATGCGTGGTGGCTAGAAAAGGCTGCCAGAGCATCTCAAGAGCAGTTTTCCGGTCGGGGCATCACGCTAGTCCAGAATATTTGCCAGTATCTGGCGTTCAGTAACGGCGGTACTACGGCGGAAGCTGTGCTCTATTATGGCGATTCTTTACCGGGTTGATAGGGTTCTCCCCGGTTGACACGAGTCCCCTTCTCTTGGTTGCCGGTTTTTTCTGAATGAGCGTCATTTTGCTCGATTTGGTCGCAAAATCACCGGATCGGGTCTAGCTTTTTTGAGTTGAGTGCATTTTTAGGCTTGCACGAGCATGCCACTTTAGCCGTTAGTTTTGTGCGCTGGCCTGCTAATTGCTTTAAGCCTTTAAAAGGAATTCATTGCAGGAAAAGCACCATTTGGTCGCTTCAACTGCCCCAAAACCGCGCCGTATCGATCTCACTTGGGGTAGCAGCACCTTTTAAGTGCATTTTGCCGCTTCTAAACAGGCCAGAAATAAGGTGTGTCGTAATGAGTATTGATTGGTCCAAGTATGCGCCAGGAGATTTCTTTGACGAGCTGATTGACGCGAAGCTTAAACCGCGTCCGACGGCGACAAAACTGGTGGAATATCTGCAGTCGCTTTCAACAGAAGAGCTGAAAAGGCGCAAGCAGTTGGCTGAGGCTACCGTGCAGGAGATGGGGGTCAGTTTTACGGTTTACACCGACGAAGGTAATATCGACCGGGCCTGGCCATTCGATATCATTCCCCGCACGATCTCCGCCAGCCAGTGGAGCAAAACCGAAGCCGGTCTAAAACAGCGGCTGACGGCACTCAACATGTTTATCAATGACCTGTATAACAAGCAGGAGATCATCAAAGATGGTGTCGTACCTGAGGCCATCATCAAAGAGTCCGCTAACTTTCGCCCTGAATGCGTAGGTATAACACCGCCGCATGGTGTGTGGGCCAATATCTGTGGTACCGACCTGGTACGGGATGTTGATGGTGAATTCTATGTGCTGGAGGACAACCTGCGGGTGCCATCCGGCGTATCCTACATGATTGAAAACCGCGAAATTACCAAACGGGTACTGCCTGAATTATTTGAAAATGATTCGATCCTGCCGGTGGACGGCTACCCCGCAGCGTTGTTCGATATGCTCAAGTCACTGTCGCCGCGCCGGGTCAAGCAGCCGGAAATTGTGGTGCTGACGCCCGGTATCTTTAATTCTGCGTATTTTGAACACGCTTTTCTGGCGCAGCAGATGGGTGCTGAGCTGGTTGAGGGTAACGATCTGGTGGTGCAGGACGATGACTGTGTATACATGAAGACTATTTCCGGCCTGGAGCGGGTTGACGTGATCTATCGTCGGATCGATGACGCCTTTATCGATCCTGACGTGTTCCGTAAAGACTCTATGCTGGGTGTGCCGGGTCTGATGCGTGCTTGGAAAGCCGGTAACGTGGCGCTGGCCAATGCGCCGGGTGCCGGTGTGGCCGATGACAAAGTGGTATATGCCTATGTGCCGGACATCATCCGCTATTACCTGAATGAAGAACCGCTGTTGCCTAATGTTGAAACATTTCTGTGTGATGATCCGGAACAGCGTGAGTATGTGCTGGATAACCTGGATAAATTGGTGGTGAAACCTGCCAATGAATCCGGCGGTTATGGCATGCTGGTGGGACCTCATTCGACGAAAAAAGATCAGGCTAAATTTGCTGAGTTGATCAAGGCGGATCCGCGTAATTATATTGCGCAGCCTACGCTCAGTCTGTCGACCGCCCCGGCCTTGGTGGGAAGTGGTGTGCCTGAGCCTCGCCACCTTGATTTACGCCCTTTTATCCTGCAAGCCAAAGAGACTTACGTCACGACCGGCGGCTTGACCCGTGTGGCAATGAAAAAAGGTTCGCTGGTGGTGAACTCCTCCCAGGGCGGGGGCAGTAAGGACACCTGGATCGTGGAAGAGGAGTGCCTGTAATGCTGTCAAAAGTTGCCGAGCGGATGTATTGGTTTGCCCGTTATCTTGAACGGGTAGAGAACACCGCCCGTCTGGTGGGTGTGTATGACAGTCTGTTGTTCGACTTACCACGTAATTACTCCATCAGTTGGTACAACCTGGTGGTTATCAACTCGTCCAGCGAGCAGTATGCGACCCGTTATAAGGTTCAGGATGAGCGAAATGTCGTTAAATTCCTGCTGGCGGATGATGACAACCCCAGCTCGATGATGACCAGCCTGATTCAGGCGCGGGAGAATGTGCGTACGACCCGTGAAGTGTTGCCTGAAGAAGTGTGGGAGCAGGTCAACGAGCTATATCTGTACGTGAAAGAACATGTCCAGTCCGGCATTAACCGTACCTATCGCCATGCTTTTCTCGATCACATTATCAAAAGCTGTCAGCAGATGGTGGGTTTGCTGGCGGCGAACATGAGCAAAGATGCCGGCTGGCAGTTTATCCGTCTGGGTCGCAACTTGGAGCGGGCTGATATGACCACCCGGCTGCTGGATGCGGGTAGTGCTGCATTGCTCAGTAATACCGAAGAGGACCAATTAGACACCTCGCAGCTGATTTGGGGCAATGTGTTGCGCTCCTGTAGTGCAGCGATGAATTACCGGCGTACAGTGCGTTCCCAGGTTACCGGACCCGATGTGGCAACGTTTCTGCTGCAGGACCCTGCGTTCCCTCGCTCTCTGCTGTTTTGTACCGAGCAGATGCAGGATGCAATTAAGGCGTTACCTGAATGTTGTGTAGATAAGATCGAAGAGCTTAATCGTTTGATAGAAATAGAGATTGATCATGATGATCAACTGGGAGAAAGCTTCCGGGATCATCTGAATGAATTGCAACTAGTACTGGCCGATCTGCATGGCCAGTTTGCACATTGCTGGTTTGCGGCGGAATAACTCTTTAGCTGGAGGAACGGCATGACAATTCGTGTTGCCATTCATCATAAAACGAACTACAAGTTTGATCGTCGGGTAGGCCTGTCACCGCATGTTTTGCGCCTGCGTCCGGCACCACACTCACGTACTCATATCCATGGTTATTCGCTTAAAGTTTTGCCGGAAGATCACTTTCTTAACTGGCAGCAAGATCCGTTTGGCAATTACCAGGCGCGACTGGTCTTCAATGAAAAAACCACGGAACTGAGCTTCGAAGTCGAGGTGATCGCCGATATGACGGTGATCAATCCGTTTGACTTTTTTGTTGAAGAATACGCCGAAGACTATCCCTTCAAGTACGACAAGCAGCTACTTAAAGAGCTGGCCCCTTATCTGGAAGTGAAGGAATCTGGCCCCCTGCTGAAAGAGTGGGTGGCTAAAGTACCGACTAAAAAAATCAGGATCATCGATTTTCTGGTGGAGCTGAACCAGTCTTTGGAGCAGGCGATTGACTACGGTATCCGGATGGAGCCGGGAGTGCAGACCTGTGAGGAAACCCTCACTCTGAAGAAAGGCTCTTGCCGTGATACGGCCTGGCTGATGGTGCAGGTTCTGCGTAGCCTGGGTCTGGCAGCGCGTTTTGCTTCCGGGTATCTGGTGCAGCTGGTGGCTGATGTTAAATCACTGGATGGCCCTTCAGGTCCAGAAGAAGACTTCACTGACCTGCATGCCTGGTGTGAAGTATTTCTGCCGGGTGCTGGCTGGGTTGGGCTTGATCCAACGTCCGGACTCTTTGCCGGTGAGGGGCATATTCCGCTGGCCTGTACTCCCGATCCTGTTTCCGCTGCGCCAATTACCGGTGCAATTGACGAATGTGAAGTGGAGTTCAGTTACACCAACGAAGTGACTCGAATACATGAAGACCCAAGGGTAACCAAGCCATACAGCGATGATCAGTGGCTGAATATCATGGCGTTGGGTGACAAGGTGGATGAGGACCTGGAGCAACTGGACGTCCGCCTGACCATGGGTGGCGAGCCGACCTTTGTCTCCATAGATGATATGGAATCGCCGCAGTGGAATACCGAAGCCTTGGGCGCCGATAAGCTGAAACTGGCCAAGGACTTGCTACTGAAGCTGCGTACATCCTTTGCCCCGGGGGGCTTGTTACATTACGGCCAGGGTAAATGGTATCCCGGTGAGGAAATTCCACGTTGGGCGCTGGGCTGTTTCTGGCGCGAAGATGGACATAACCTCTGGCATAACCCTGATCTGCTGGCTCGGGTGGACAAGGAATATGGTCATGGTCCTGAAGAGGCGAAAAAATTCAGTGATTGTCTGGCAGGAAAATTGGGCCTGAGTACGGACTATGTCCTGAACGCCTATGAGGATGCACTGTATTACCTGATGACCGAGCAATCATTGCCGGAAAACGTCGATCCACTGGAATTCAACCTGAAAGATGGTTTGGAACGTCGCCGCTTGGCAAAAGTGTTGCAGCGTGGTCTCAATCAGGCATCTGGTTATATTCTGCCGTTGGCATGGAACTATTTCAGTTCAAGCTGGCGTAGTAGCCCTTGGCCTATGCGGCGTGAGCATGTGGTTCTGATACCGGGTGACTCGCCGATGGGGTTGCGCTTGCCGTTGAACTCACTGCCATCGGTTGCTGAAGAACATCACAAAGAGATGCCGCATGAGCCAGATCCTCTGGCTCATCGCGAACCCTTGCCACCGAGTGACATCTCTGCGACGACGCCGCGGCCACCGCAAATGGCTGCAGCTGACAAGATGGATACGGTGCTAACGGATGTCATTCGTACTGCGCTATGTATCGAACCACGTGACGGCAAGCTGCACCTGTTCCTGCCTCCGATGCAGTATCTGGAACACTTTGTCGATTTGATTGCGGCCATTGAACAGACTGCGGCAGAGCTGTCCTTACCTGTGGTGCTGGAAGGTTATGAGCCGCCCAAAGATTTCCGCTTGAAAAAACTGCTGGTGACCCCGGATCCGGGTGTTATCGAAGTGAACATTCACCCGTCTTCCAGTTGGAATGAGTTGGTGAATATCACTGAGACACTGTACGACGCGGCGTTTCAGAGTCGACTGGGTACGGAAAAATTCATGTTGGATGGTCGCCATACCGGAACCGGCGGAGGCAACCATATCACCATCGGCGGAACCACGCCGGCGGATAGTCCATTATTGCGTCGTCCTGATGTGTTGCGGAGTCTGGTGACATATTGGCAGCACCATCCGGGTCTGTCTTATGTGTTCTCGGGGATGTTTATTGGCCCAACCAGCCAAGCACCCAGGGTAGACGAAGCGCGTAACGAGCTTCTGTATGAGCTGGAGATCGCCTTCCAGCAGATGCCAAATGGTGTGATTGAACAGCCTTGGCTGGTGGATCGCCTGTTGCGTAACCTGCTGGTGGATATGACGGGTAATACCCACCGTTCTGAGTTTTGTATTGATAAGCTCTATGCCCCGGGCAGTTCCAGTGGTCGTCAGGGCCTGTTGGAATTCCGTGGTTTCGAAATGCCCCCTCACTCACGCATGGCGCTGGTGCAGGCGTTGCTGATTCGTTGTCTGGTGGCCAGATTCTGGAAACGCCCGTACCACAAGCCGTTAGCGCGTTGGGGTACAGAGTTGCATGACAAATTTATGCTGCCACATTACGCCTGGTCTGATATTCGCGATGTAGTGAAAGACCTGCAAAGCAATGGCTACCCGTTCCAGTTAGAGTGGCTGGCGGCATTTGAAGAGTTTCGTTATCCGCATTATGGCCGGGTGCGCATTGATGATGTCGAGCTTGAACTGCGCTGGGCGATTGAACCTTGGCATGTGCTGGGTGAGGAGATGAGCAGTTTTGGTACGTCGCGCTATGTCGACTCCTCAGTAGAGCGTCTGCAGGTGCGTGCCACCGGCCTCGACCCTGATCGTTATGTGCTGGCCTGTAATGGTCGCCGTGTACCGTTGAGTAACACAGGTCGCCATGGTGAATATGTGGCGGGGGTGCGCTACCGGGCATGGCAGCCGCCTTCCGCGCTGCATCCGACCATCGGTGTGCATGCGCCACTGGTGTTTGATTTGATCGATACCTGGAATGGCCACAGCATCGGTGGCTGTACCTACAGTGTCAGTCATAAAGGTGGTCGTAGCTATGACACATTCCCGGTCAATAGTTATGAAGCAGAGGCACGTAGGGTTGCGCGTTATGACAGCTTTGGCCATACTCCCGGTCCCTTGCCGGTGCAGTCACCTCAGGAGCTTCTCCGTAGTTTCTACCCTCATGAACATCTCCCTCGGCCGATGGAGCCGCCTCGTGAGGAACGAACTGGAGAATATCCGCATACTCTGGATCTGCGGCGGCAGCCCGAATAGTTATGACAGCGTAATATTGGCGGAACCAGACCATGAAGACATCAGGGGTGGCGGAACAGCAGCAGGATAGCCTGCTGTATCCGTCTGCCGCGAAGCGGCATGATGAAGTGTATACCCCAGAGGGCAAGGTGCGCCCTCATTGGCAGTATCTGCTGGACAGTCTCGCAACGCTGGGTCAGTCAGAGATGGCGCAACGCCAGCTCAAAACCCAGCGAATCCTGCGGGATGACGGTGCGACCTATAGCTCTGCTGAACGCCCGAACCAGAGCAATATTTGGGAGCTGGATCCTGTACCAATGCTACTCGACAGTGAAGAGTGGAGTAGCATTGAAGCCGGGTTAATTGAGCGTGCAGAGCTGTTGGATCTGGTCCTCAAGGATATCTACGGCGAACGTGCATTGATCCGCCACGGTATCCTGCCGCCGGAGCTGCTGTTTGATCATAAAGGCTTTATTCGTGCCTGCCATGATGTTTTTATGCCGGGTGAACAGCAGCTGATTTTTCATTCAGCTGACATGATCCGCACCCAGGATGGGTCGATCTGTGTGCTCACTGATCGCACCCAGATGCCTAAAGGCGTCGGGTATGCGCTGGAAAACCGCACGGTACTGTCGCGTGTGTTCCCCAGCTTGTTTCGCGACAGTCAGGTGCATCGTCTGGCGTTGTTTTATCAGGCTCTGCGCCAGAAACTGAATGAACTGGTGCCCTACGCCCCTGACGGGCGTCCCCGGGTCGTGGTCATGACCCCCGGTACATTCAACCAATCTTATTTCGAACATACTTACCTGGCTAATTATCTTGGTTATCCGCTGGTACAGGGCGGTGACTTGACCGTACGTGGTGGCCGGGTCTGGATGAAGTCGGTGGGTGGTCTGCACCCTGTGGATGTGATTATCCGTTTTGTTAACGACATTTTCTGTGACCCGGTTGAACTGCGCAGTGATTCCCATCTTGGGGTGCCCGGGTTACTGGAAGTGGTGCGCAGTGGTGGTGTCGCGGTGGTGAACCCACTGGGTTCAGGTGTGCTGGAAAACCCCGCGCTGCAATGCTATCTGCCGAAAATCAGTGAATTCTTTTTGGGTCGCCCACTGCAACTGAAATCAGTTAACAGTTATTGGTGCGGTGATAAAAAAGCCCTCGAATTCATACTGGCTCATTTTGATGAAATGGTGCTGAAGGCAGTCAACCCAACTCACGATAATCAAAGTGTGTTTGTTGCTGAGCTATCGCCGGAAGAACGGGCCAAATGGCTGGCGCGTATCCAGGCGGAGCCGAACAAGTGGGTGGCTCAGGATCTGCTGGAGCCTTCGCAGTGCCCAACGCTGGTGGATGGTGATTTGCAGCCACGTCGGGTTATTTTTCGCAGTTTTGCGGTTGCCTCTGAGCAGTCGTTTAATGTAATGCCGGGCTGCATGGCACGTATTGCACCGGATATGCGCTCGCGCAGGGTGGTGCAGGGGCAAGGCTCGCTGAGCAAAGATACCTGGGTATTGGCCTCTGAGCCGGAGAAGCAATTCTCTCTGCAGCAAGTGGCACGGGACAAAACCTACAGCGATACAGACATGCCAGCAAACTTGCCAAGCCGAGCGGTGGAAAACCTGTTCTGGATGGGGCGTTATGCCGAGCGGGCGGAAACATCAGCGCGCATGTTACGTACTGTATTTATGCAGTTAAACAGTACCCTGCAGTTGCCTAAGGATGCGCGCCATCTGATGCTGATCGCGGTCACTGATGTGACCAATACCCGACCTGGCTTCCGTGGGCCAGACGCGGCACGGTTGTTTGATGCGCCGGAAAAAGAGCTGCTATCGGTGATTCTCGACACTACCCGTCCTGGCTCATTACGTTATGACCTGCATGCCATGTTGAGCTGTGCGGAAGAGGTCAAAGAGCAGTTGTCTGCCGATGCCCAGCGCATTGTCAACGATATCCGTGACGAGCTTAATCAACTGGATGCTGCGTTGGCGGGTGGGCTTGGCTCTGCGCCAGAGGAAGCACTGGATCCGTTGGTCACAGCCTTGCTGGCGTTGGCCGGTCAGGCACATGAAAGCATGTTCCGTGGTGTTGGCTGGCGCTTCCTGGAGATGGGGCGGCGGCTCGAAAAAGCTCATCAAAGTGCAGGCATGATTCGCTCGTTGCTGGTGAGTTGTTTCGAGGGCCGGTCACAGGACCTGCTGCTGGAAACTCTGCTGCTGAGTACCGAAGCCCTGATCTCCTACCGGCGGCGTTATCTGGCACAGCTGGATATTGGTGATGGTCTGAAACTGATGCTGATGGATCGCAGTAACCCGCGCTCGATGCTGTTCCTGATGCAGGAGCTGACGCAACATCTCGATACACTGGAGTCCGATTTGTTGTCCCAATCCCTCACGCCAGAGCAAAAACAGTTGCTGTCCGCGACCACTGAGTTACAGCTGGCGGATATCGAAGCATTGGAGAAAGCTGACGAAGAGGGCATCGAGCGGACAACACTGGATGCATTCCTCAAGTCTTTGCAGGAACGGTTGCGTATCACGGCAGATCTGATCAGCGATCGCTACTTTGATCATACCGCTGGCCCGCAGCAGTTGGTTCAGACTGGCTGGGAGATTGAAGCATGAAATACCACATCCGTCATGTGACCCATTATGATTACCAGAAACCGGTGAGCCAGTGCTACAACCGTGCTCATCTGCTGCCTCGTGATACCGCTTCTCAGACGTGCCTGAACACTCAGGTGCGGATATCACCGCTGCCGGCAACGGCGCAGCAGCGTGTCGATTACTTTGGCAATAATACCTACCACTTTGCACTGGAAGATCCACATACCTCTCTGACCATTGATGTTGAGTCAGACATCGAGGTGACAGAGCGGCCGCAGATAAACGAATTTGACTTGGACCTGGGTGTGACCTGTGCCGAGGCACTTAACTTGATCCGCCGCGGCCGTACTGAAGAGATATTGCTGGCGCGGGAATATCTGCTGGATTCACCCATGGTGCGTGGTAGCGATGAACTGGCGGATTACGCCCGGTCGTTGTTTGTAGAGGACCGGCCGTTACTTTCCGCTGCGCGGGAACTGACCAGTAAAATATTCAAAGAATTTACCTACGACCCGGCATTCACCACAGTGGCAACGCCGATTGCTGAAGTCATGCAGCATAAGCGTGGCGTTTGTCAGGATTTCGCCCATTTGGCGATTGGCTGCCTGCGTTCGCTGGGTTATCCGGCGCGCTATGTCAGTGGTTATCTGGAAACTCTGCCGCCACCAGGTCAGGAAAAACTGGTCGGGTCGGATGCGTCCCATGCATGGTTTGCGCTGTTCTCGCCAACAGAAGGCTGGTTTGAATTTGATCCGACCAATGACAACATGCCCACCGAGCAGCATATCACTACTGCCTGGGGGCGGGATTATTCTGATGTCACTCCGCTTAGGGGGGTTATTTTTGACGGTGGTAAGACCCAGAAGCTGAATGTTTCAGTGGATGTGGCACGCCTCGGTGAGTGACCCCATGCGGCCATGCAAGTGCAGTTACCACGGTATATAATGCCGCCACCTTTAATCAGTCTGCTGAAAATCTGATATGAATAATGCCCAAGGCACTCTGTTTATTATTTCCGCACCGTCCGGTGCCGGTAAAACCAGTTTGGTGAAAGCGCTGTTGGAGCGCGATGATCAGGTGGTGGTTTCTGTTTCGCATACCACTCGGACTCAACGGGCAGGCGAGCAGGATGGTCGTGATTATCACTTTGTGGCACATGCCGAGTTTGATGCGATGATCGCCGCCGGTGAATTTCTTGAGTACGCTGAAGTCTTTACTAATAAGTACGGTACCTCTCAGCAGTGGGTGCAACAACAGCTGGATAACGGCGTGGATGTGATCCTCGAAATTGACTGGCAGGGCGCAGCGCAGGTACGCCAACTGATGCCGCATAGCCAGTCGGTGTTTATTCTTCCTCCTAGTCGCGAAGCACTGCATGACAGGCTTACTGGTCGTGGCCAGGACAGTGAAGATGTGATCGAATTGCGTATGCGCGAGGCGGTCAACGAGATGAGCCACTACCCAGAGTATGATTATCTGGTGATCAACGATAATTTCGAGCAGGCGCTGGATGAACTGGCGGCGATTTTTGTTGCCCGCCGCACCATGATTAAACTGCAGGAGTTTCGGCATGGCGGATTGCTGCAGGCACTCTTGTCATAACCGGGCGCGGAGAGTAAACTGCGCGGTCTCCTTTTCGTAACGATTTTAAGATTGAGGTCTCTATGGCACGCGTTACCGTTGAAGATTGTCTGGAAAATGTCGACAACCGTTTCCAGTTGGTGCTGGTTGCATCTAAACGCGCCCGTCAGTTGGCTACCGGCGGCAAAGAGGCACAAGTTGAGTGGGAAAATGACAAGCCTACCGTTGTTGCACTGCGTGAAATTGCTGATGGCCTGGTAGGCCGTTCTGTGCTTGATGATATCGAGCCAGAGTAAATAATACCGGCAACGCCCGCTCGGGCGTTGCTGTCTCTGCACAACCACTTCCCCTCTAGCGTCGATTACGGCATCATCCTTGTATCAGGGCAAATTTGTAGTAGCCGCCCCGGAGGAATAATGTCCAGCATTGACGACCTGTCACATCAATTAAATACCTATATGGATCCCACGTTGATCCAGCAGGTCCGTCGTTCCTATTTTTACGCTGAACAGGCACATGATGGCCAGAAACGTAAAAGCGGCGAACCCTATGTGACACATCCGCTGGCGGCCGCCGGTATTCTGGCAGAAATGAAGATGGACCATCAGAGCCTGATGGCTGCCATGCTGCATGACGTGATTGAAGATACCGAGATTACCTATGAGGGCCTCGAATCGCAGTTTGGTACCGTTGTGGCGGGGATTGTTGATGGCGTTTCCAAACTAACCCATCTTGAATTTGAAACTCGGGCTGAAGCTCAGGCCAGTAATTTCCAGAAAATGGTACTGGCGATGGCCGAGGATATCCGGGTCATTTTGGTGAAATTGGCTGATCGGCTGCACAATATGCGTACTTTGGGTGCCATGCCGCCGGTAAAACAACGCCGTATTGCACGAGAAACCCTGGACATCTATGCGCCCATTGCTGCGCGCTTGGGGATGCGGGATCTGCAGGTTGAGCTGGAAGACCTGGCATTTCAGGCCCACTATCCGATGCGGGCCAAATACATCCGGCGTGCGGTGGTTAAGGCACGTGGTCAGCGTAAAGATGTGATTACCGGTATTCAGCAGGTGATTGTGCAGCGGTTGGAGCAGGAAGGCATGCGCGGGCAGGTCACTGGCCGGGAGAAACACCTTTATAGCATCTATTCCAAAATGAAGGCGCAGCGTAAGTCCTTCTCGGAAATCATGGATGTATTCGCCTTCAGAATTGTCACCGACAGCGTGGATGACTGTTACCGTATTCTCGGCTCAGTGCATAACCTCTATAAACCGGTACTGGGCCGCTTCAAAGACTATATCGCGATCCCTAAAGCCAATGGTTATCAGTCGTTACATACTGATCTGTTTGGTACCCATGACATCACCATCGAGGTGCAGATTCGGACCGAAGAGATGGATGCTGTGGCCTGTCAGGGGATTGCAGAACACAGCATGTACAAGGCCAATCGGGAAGATGGCGAGGCCGACTCAGAAAGTGCTCAGGGTTCTTACCTGCGCGCTCGGAAATGGGTACAAGGGCTGCTGGAGATGCACAAAAGTGCGGGTGATTCCATGGAGTTCATCGACAGCGTTAAATCAGACCTGTTCCCGGATGAAGTCTATGTGTTTACCCCGAAAGGCAAAATCATGGAACTGCCGAGTGGCGCAACCGCAGTGGATTTTGCCTATGCGGTGCATACGGCGGTGGGCAACTCCTGTGTCTCCTGTCGGGTTAATCGGCGTCTGGCGCCTTTATCTCAACCCCTGCTCAATGGTCAGACGGTAGAAATCATTACGACTAAGGCGGCGCAACCCAATATGGCCTGGCTTAATTTCGTGGTCACGGGTAAGGCGCGTTCTGCCATTCGGCATTATCTGAAAAATCAGCAGCGCCATGAGTCAGTGGCGTTGGGTACCCGTTTGCTGAATCAGTTCCTGGGCAATTACAGCATTACTCTGGCCGAGGTCTCTCCAACGAAGCTGGAACGGGTACTGGAGCAGACCGGCCTGAAAACCCTGGATGACCTGTTGGAAGACATTGGCCAGGGCAACCGGATGGCCTATGTGGTGGCACGACTGTTGCGACCGGATGAATCCGAAGGCGGTGATGAACAAACCAGTAATGTGTCGATGCCAATTAAGGGTACTGAAGGCACCATGCTGCATTATGCAAAATGCTGCCGACCAATACCCGGCGATGTCATCGTTGGTCATATTAGCGCCGGACGTGGCCTGGTAGTGCACCAGGTGGACTGCCGTAATATCGACTATATGCGGGATGATCCAGAAAAATGTGTCTACCTGGAATGGTCGGAAACCCATGACAAAGAGTTCCCGGTTGATCTGTATTGTCAGGTGACCAGTCATCGAGGTGTCATTGCTGAACTGGCCTCGGCCGTGGCAGGTGTGGGTGCCGATGTGCTGTCTATTGATCTAGGTGGCAATGAAGGCGAGTTAGCCGAGGTGAAGATGGAGGTCAGCGTTAAAGACCGAATCAACCTTGCCAAGGTGATGAAAAAATTGCGTAGCCTGCCGAGCGTCGCGCGTATCAGCCGTAGCGAATAACCCGGACTATTCGCCTATCGCCCGACCTTCCCGGCGAGGATCAACCCCGCTTTCCCAGCCCCCTTGCGGCAGCCGCCGTAGCGCATGCAGGCCGCTGTTAAGGTCACGGATACGAATGTCATGACCCATTTCTTGTAATGTATCTGCCCACTGCTCGGCGGCGGTGCCGGCTTCCAGTTCGGTTTGCCCATTGCGGTTACTGATATGGGGTTGAGTCATCACTTCCTGCAGGGTAAGGGGCGTGTTCAGCATCAGTAGCAGACTGCGCGCGACATAACTGATAATCCGACTGCCACCAGGCGAACCGACTGCCGCATGCAACTGATTATCCGGCTGGAAGACCATAAAGGGTGACATTGAACTGCGCGGCCGCTTACCTGGCTCGACCCGGTTGGCAACCAGTTTGCCATCACGGTGCCGGGGGGCGAAGGAAAAATCGGTCAGCTGATTATTCAGTAGGAAGCCGCCTACCATCAGGGTTGAGCCAAACGCCATTTCGATACTGCTGGTCATAGATACGGCATTACCCCACTGATCAACCACCACAAAGTGGCTGGTAGAAGGGCGCTCCGGGGACGTTTGGTCTAACCAGTCCTCTGTGGTACCCGGCGGAGTACCGGCTGCTGCGGTGCCGCTATCCAGATGGGGATTGATCAGCGCAGCGCGTTGTTTCAGGTAGTCCATATCCAGCAGACCGGATACCGGAACCGGAATAAAATCCGCATCGGCCAGATAGCGTTGCCGATCGGCAAAAGCGAGGCGGGAGGCCTGAGTAAACAGATGATTGAAGCGGGGGTCATCAGCACTAATCGTTAGATCCGGGATCTGTTCCAGCAGTTTGAGGATCTGTAAAACCGTGGTGCCACCAGAGGTGGGTGGCGGAAAACCGCAGAGCCGATAATGCTGGTAGGGCTGGCACAGTGGACTGCGTTTGATAGCGCGGTATGCGGCCAGATCTGTTGTGCTCAGCATGCCAGGGTTATCTGGCACCTCTTGTACGGTTTTACTGATCGCCGCTGCCAATGGTCCGGTGTAAAAGGCATCAGCACCCTGCCGGGCAATTTCACTCAGACTGTAGGCGAGTGCCGGGTTTTTGCGTTGGTAGCCGACAGGCAGAGGTTTGCCATTCTCGGTATAGAAATATTCACGGCTGGTTTCATAACGGTTCAGGCCGGGATTAATGCCGCTGGCGATCAGTTTATGCAGGCGAGGTGTGACGGAAAAACCGAAGTGAGATTGAGAAATAGCGGGTTGGAACAGGCTATTCCAGGGCTGTTTGCCATGTTGTTGATGCGCCATTTCCAACATGCGCAATACTCCGGGTACCCCCACTGCGCGCCCACCAACCAATGCGTGCTGCCAGCTGATGGGTTTGCCTTGTTCCAGGAAGAGTGCTTCACTGACCGAAGCAGGCGCCGTCTCCCGGCCATCATAGGCATGCAGGGCTTGCTGTTTGGCGTCCCAATACAACATAAAGCCACCACCACCGATGCCGGATGATTGGGGCTCGACCAGTGTCAGCATTGCCTGGATTGCGACTGCCGCATCCGCCGCCGTGCCGCCTTGACGGAGTAGGGTCATACCCGCTTGGCTGGCAAGTGGATGGGCACTAACGACAAGGGATTGGTGGCCGATAACCCTGCTATGGGTCTGTCTATCTGTGGCAGGCTCCGGGGCGAGGTTCTCATCCACAGCCATGAGCTGTGAAGAAAATAATAAGCTTAGTCCCAGCCAGCAAGCGTAGCGCACTAGCCCGCGCAAGTTATGAAAATCCATGTTTTGGCAGCGATCCGGTCAAAGCGGTGTTGGATATTTCTTTACTAATCTACGCTTTAGATTGCGTCATGACCATAGAGGGAGAATGAAATTGGCACTCGGCGTCAGAATTCCGGAAGACCATGCGGATAATATGTTACGCATGGTGCTGTTGCATGACAGTGATGGCAAGGTATTAGCGATCATGCCCGCCCGTTCACTGTTAAATTTAACCGTTGTTTGGAAGCAGACGCACCGGCAGTTACAGCCGGTAAGGCATGAAGATGTCTGCCGATTTTTTAGTCAGGAAGCGTTGCAGCGCCCTAGTGGGCAAAAAAAATTATTGTCTCTGCCTTTGCTGGTGGACCCCCAGTGCCTCAGGTATGACAGCAGCACATTGATTGAACTTTGCTCTGGGTTAAGCTTTCCCGCGGTACGGGCTGATTTTGCCGGTGCGGTACCCTGTCAGCTATCGGTAACAACTGATGAAATTGAGGCTGAACAGCCCAGAGGTGATGATGAGGTTGTCATCAGCAAGGCAGTTGAGCGTTTCACTGCGTTACGTATCAAGCAGCGCCTGGAAGATACGCTTGACCTGCCCTCCCTGTCGCCCACGGTACAGCAGATCATTATGCTTCGGTCAGACCCGGATGCGGGGGTCGCGGATTTGGTGCCGGTCGTGAAGGTAGACCCAAGTCTGTCGGCGCAGGTGATGAGCTGGTCGGCCTCACCGTACTATGCCGCTCCCGGCGATGTCAGTTCGATTGATGATGCAGTAATCCGGGTGCTCGGATTTGATCTGGTGGTGAATATGGCACTGGGTACCGGTATGGGGAAGGTGCTGCGGGTGCCTAAAGATGGGCCGCGGGGGGGAACGCCTTTCTGGTTACAGTCAGTGTACAGTGCGTGTCTGGCGGAAAAGCTGTGTCGGCAGATCACCACCGATATTCGTCCTGTGCCCGGCATGGCTTATCTCGCTGGGCTGCTGCATAACTTTGGTTACTTGGTGCTGGCGCATCTGTTCGCGCCGCAATTTTCGTTGCTGGTGCGCTATATAGAGGCGAATCCACATTTTCCGCTGAATCAGGTTGAACAGCAGGTATTGAATGTGACCCGTGAACAGATTGGGGGCTGGTTGTTATCGAGCTGGGCGCTGCCGGAGTCAGTATGCACC
Organism: Pontibacter sp. JAM-7; assembly: GCF_048548695.2. Lineage (NCBI taxonomy): Bacteria > Pseudomonadati > Bacteroidota > Cytophagia > Cytophagales > Hymenobacteraceae > Pontibacter > Pontibacter sp. JAM-7. The sequence goes on along the minus strand of NZ_JBLYIF020000009.1, from coordinate 78,753 downwards.
GCGATTCGTCATCAGAACCAACCGGGTTACACCGGTGAGCATTCAGTCATGGCGATGATTCTTTATCTTACCAACCGTTTGTTGCGCCAGGAGGGCTTAAGTGATGGTCCGTTGGAAGCGCCGGAACCGGCAGTATATGAAGCTTTGGGCCTGACACCGGAAATTGCTCAAGTCGCTTTGGATAAATTACTGATCGAAGATGAAGCGATCCGTTCACTCTCTACTATGTTGGAACAGGCACCGGCTGCTTAGCCGGTGGTTTCTGCTTCCACGTCAGCCTGCAGTGTTTCAAGTTCCTCCTGCCGGCTGAGCCACTCCTCTTCTGTCTGATCTGCTTGCTGCTTCAGTTCAGTCTGTTGTTGTAGCAGTGCCTTCAACCGGTCTTTCTGGCCATCAGTATACAAATCACTGTCGGCCAGCTGGGTCTCAATATCGGCCTGCTGGCTATGGCACTGGTCCAGAGTTTTCTCCAGTTTTTCGATGGCTTTGCGCAGGGGACGCAGCTGATTGCGCCGTTCGGCTGCTAACCGCTTTTGCTCCTTACGCTCAGCAGCGCTGACCGAACGTTTGTCGCCAGTGCTGGTCGCTTGCGCGGCGGGCTCATTGCTTGCCTGACGTTTCTGCTGGATCAGCCACTGCTGGTAGTCATCGAGATCACCGTCAAACGATGCGACCTCGCCATTGGCAACCAGCAGGAATTCGTCCACAGTGTTGCGCAGTAAGTGGCGATCATGGGATACCAGAATGAGGGCACCTTCAAAGCTCTGTACCGCCAGTGTCAGCGCGTGCCTAACCTCCAGGTCTAAATGGTTGGTTGGCTCGTCCATCAGCAGCAGGTTGGGTTTTTGCCAGGCTAACATGGCCAGCGCAACACGGGCTTTTTCGCCGCCGGAGAAGGTGGCGACCGTCTCCAATGACTGGTCGCCATGAAAGCCAAAGCTGCCGAGGAAATCGCGGATTTCCTGGTCAGTTTTTTGCGGTGTCAGCCGTTTCAGGTGCAGGGCAGGAGAGGCGTTCAGGTCCAGTGCTTCCAGTTGATGCTGGGCAAAGTAACCGACCCGCAGGTGCTCGCCACAATTGCGTTCGCCTGCCAGCAAAGGCTGATCTCCGACCAGGGTTTTTACCAGGGTCGATTTACCGGCGCCGTTAGGGCCCAGCAGGCCGATACGTGAACCGGGGGCAAGGTTGAGTTTCACCTGCTCCAGTATCGCCTTGTCCGGATAGCCGCATACGGCTTTATTCAGGGTCAGTAGCGGGTTGGAAAGTTTGTCGCTGGCTTCGAAACGGAAACTGAAAGGGCTGTCTATGTGTGCTGGCGCAATGGTTTCCATGCGCTCTAATTCTTTCAGGCGGCTTTGCGCCTGTTTGGCTTTGGTGGCTTTGGCACGGAAACGCCGGACAAAGTCTTCTATCTGGGCGATACGCTGCTGCTGTTTATCAAAAGCCGATTGTTGCTGTGCCAGTCGGGCGGCGCGCTGTTGTTCGAAGCTGGAATAGCCACCCTTGTAGAGCAGTAACTGGCGTTGTTCCAGATGCACGACATGGGTGACGACATTGTCGAGGAAGTCACGGTCATGAGAGATCAGCATCAGCATGCCGGGATACTGGCGCAGCCATTGCTCCAGCCAGATAGTGGCATCGAGATCCAAATGGTTAGTGGGCTCATCCAGCAGTAACAGGTCAGAAGGGCGCATCAGAGCTTGTGCCAGATTCAGGCGAATGCGCCAGCCGCCGGAGAAATCTTTCACTTGCCGGCTGATATCAGCCGGGGCAAAGCCCAGCCCATCCAGTAGTTGTGCCGCTCGGGCTTCGGCACTGTAACCGTTGTGTGTATCCAGCTCGGCATGCAGGCTACCGAGCTGGCTGTGATTTTCCTGTGCTTCAGCATTGGCCAGTGCCTGCTGGATGCGGCGCAGTTCGATGTCACCATCCAGTACATAATCCAGTGCAGAGCGTTCTGTGGCGGGCACCTCCTGTGCCATATGCGCGATACGCAAACCGCCAGGCAGTAGTAGATCGCCCTGGTCCTGGTGCAGTTCCCCCAGCAGTAGTTTGAACAGCGAAGACTTGCCGGCACCATTGGCACCGACAAAACCGATTTTCCAGCCGTCATGCAAAGTCAGGCTGGCCTGCTCTAGCAATGGGTTACGACCGCGTTGTAAGCTGAGGTTCTGTATTTGAATCATGGCGCGGATTTTAACAACAGCAATGCATCTGGAAAACGAACTTTGGCGTTTTGCCCTGTTTTTTTATTCCCGTCCCGGTGTGGAGGCGGCTTGCCTTGCTCTGCAGGATCAGTTTGGACTGAGTGTTAATCGACTTATTTTGGCGTGCTGGGCGGGTCAACAGGGCATTGTGCTAAGGGCTACGGATTTTGCCGACTCACCGGCACTGGCGTGGCAGCAGCAGGTGACACTGCCTGTCAGGGCTGCTCGTTACCAAGTGCGGCATAAACATCAGGAACACGCCACACTGGATGCCTGCTATCAGGCGCTGCGTGAAGCCGAGCTGTGTTGTGAACAGGTGGAACTGGCGCTGCTGTATGCAGCGGTTGCAGAGCGTCGGCAGGTGTCGCCGCCGGAAGACTTGGTGCAGCAAAACCTGGCGTGCTATCTGCAAACCCAGTCTCAGTCAGTGGCCGGCGTTTCTGCTTTACTGGCACCGTTATATGCGGCGCTGGCGGATCCTGATTCTGACTAATACTGGCCAGCGGCTGAACTTTACGGTTTAATCGGCCACTAAGGTACCATCGAATCTGTTTTTGTTCGGATGCAGGCAGATGTTTGAACCTCGAACCCCGCAGGCTTAAGCGGGTTTTTTTTCAAATATAAGTATTAAAGGATTCAATTAATCATGAAAAAAACAATGCTGGCCGTTGCCCTGAGTGTAGGCATGGTTTCCCCTCTGGTGAATGCAGTGGAACTGAAAACAGAGGAACAGAAAGTCAGCTACAGTGTTGGCCTGATGGTAGGTGAACAGCTTAAGAGCATCGAAAAATTTGATTTCGAAGCATTTTTGGCCGCAGCCAAAGTTGTGTATCAGGATAAAGAACCTCAGATGTCAGTTGAAGAGGTTCGCACTGTAATGAAGGCCTTCCAAGACCGTAAAATGGAAGAGAAAAAGGCTGAATTTACTAAACTGAGCGAAGATAACATGCAAAAAGGCCAGGCTTATATGGCTGAAAATGGTAAGAAAAAAGGCGTAAAAACCACTGATACAGGTCTTCAGTATGAAGAGCTGGTGGCCGGTGAAGGCGCTATGCCAAAAGCAACCGATACCGTTAAAGTTCATTATCGCGGTACGTTGATCGATGGTAAGGAGTTTGATAGCTCTTATGCGCGTAACGAACCAGTGTCCTTCCCACTGGATGGCGTTATCCCTGGCTGGACTGAAGGTCTGCAGTTGATTAAAGAAGGTGGCAAAGCACGCCTGGTGATTCCATCTGACTTGGCCTATGGTCCAGGTGGCATGGGTAATGCCATTGGTCCAAATGAAACGCTGGTGTTTGAAGTTGAGCTGTTGGAGGTTAATCCAACAGAAGCGACCGCAGGAGCAGCGGGCGAGCCAGCGGCTGAATAAGCTTCATTCTGTGCAAAAAAGGCCGGTTTAAACCGGCCTTTTTTTGTGTCTGGCGGTTGCCTTAGCGGAGTTGGTTGAGTATCCCGTTGGAGCCGAGGGCGTAGTAATCGCCATCAGCGCCAAACGCGACAGCATAGACACCCGCATGGACAGGTCCGTATGGATCGCGTTTATGCACCCGCCAGCTATTTAGAACCTCGCCGCTAGCGACATTCCACAGTTGCACAAGGCCTGAAGCTGTCCCGGTCAGTAATTGCTCACCATCATTGGAAAAGCGTGCGCTCAGGTAACTGATGCGTTGCTGTTTCAGGCTATTAATGTCGCTAAGAGTATGCAGAATCTCGCCAGTTTGGGTATTCCAGATAATCGCTTTGTCCAGGCTGCCTGAACTGAAGGCGCGCTGGGCATCAGGAGAGAGAGCGACCGTGTCTACGACGTTGCCGAGGCTTATGCTTTGTAGCTGAGTACCCTGCTGGATATCCCAAAAGTGGGTATTGTAAGCGTCAGAGCCGGTGACAGCGTAACGTCCGTCATTACTCAGGTCGACACTGCGCACCCGGGCATCATGCCGGAGTGAACGCTGGACGCCACCACGTTTTACATCAAACAACACAGCGGTGTGGTCTGCCAGCCCAAGCAGTGCAAAGTTACCATCCGGGGACAGGTCAAGCTGCATGATCTCTGCAGGCGCACTCCAGTAGGCCCGCGCCTGGCCTGAGGTTACGTCCCACAATACCAAGTCCTGTTGGGTGGCAGTGACGGCGTAATCGGCATTGGGGGAAAAGCCTGCGGCAGAGATTATGCTGTAGCCTGGGGTAACATGATTCCAGTCAAATAGACGGGCCTGGGCGTTGACCTCCCAGAGGCTGCCACCATGGTTGAAAGAGCCGACAATGGCTAGCCGGGCGTCATCTGATAACGCAGCGCTGTAGGCGCCACCTAACGCATATTCCTGCCAGCTCTGTGGAGCATTGCTGCTGTCACAGCCAGGTAGCCATACCAGGCTGGTGAGCATCAAGGCAGCGGCACGATAGGTGGCTGACATTGGCTTAACTCGCAACGGTATCCTGATGGGATGTATGGAGAATATTGATCATCTGGTCTTCAAGTGCAAAACGTTCTTCCAGCGCTTCACCCAAACGAGAGAGTTTTTCTGAGAATTCGCGGATTTTTTGCACAGTAAACTGGCCCTGTTGGGCGCAGGCATCATTGAAATCGAGTGCCAGGTCAGTGGTGTTTTGAATTTTCGGCAGCAGTGCCTGAGCCTTCTCTACGCTGCCATCGTTAAACTCGGTGCCTTCCAGCAGTAGCTGCTCATACACCTCAAAATGGCCAAACGATAGGTAATCCATCAAGACCTGACAGAAACCGGCAATGCTGCTGTTTAACTGGTCATCAATCGGGTGCTCCGGCAGGTGCACATAGAGACTGATCAGTGATTGCCTTTCATCCAGCCAGTTATCAATGATTTGGCTGACACCACCCCAACGCTCCTTGGCATCTTTGCATTTTTCCAACATGGTGTGCTCCGGATTTTCTAGTTTTTATTATTGGTTTATCTACTGGTGTCTGTGTTGGCAGACAAGCCGTCCTAGCCCCATCATATGCCCATGACATATTCCGGGCAATGCTAACGGTAGCGAAAATTGGTTTCACAGCGCAGTATTGCGTGGAGAATAGCTGTGGGTATACTGCCATTACTGATTGCCTTAGGAGGCTGAAATGCTAGTGCGTTTATTGATCTGTCTGATGTTAAGCCTGTTACCCGTGACTGCGATGGCGGAGGCACAGCCAGATAGTGATTACGTCAGTTATATTGAGCTGAAGCCTTTTATCACTAACTTTGGCGGGCCGGGTAAAACGCGTTTTCTGAAATGTGAAATCAGTATTCAGGTAGGTAGCCCGGATGCGCATCATGCGGTGAACCACCACATGGCTAATATTCGCAATGATCTGGTGTTTCTGCTCAGTGCTCAGACAGAAGATAGCGTAAATACGGTGGAAGCCCAGCAGCAACTGTCTAGAAAGGCGCTGTCAAAGGTGCAGGACCTGCTGCTGGATGAAGAGGGCGAGACCTACGTCTCTGACCTCTTCTTCACCAGTTTTGTTGTCCAATAAAGCGGTTAGTTTGCCAGATAGCTGGCCAGGAAAGTGTCAAAATCAGGTGCCGGGGTGGCTTCCAAGTCGGCCTGTGCCTGCAGCGAATTTTCTGCTTCCTCTTGCAGTGAATTAAACAGCGATTCGCTTAACGGCGCTGCTTGCAGAGTTTTTTCATGCAGTTGATTCTGTTGCTGAATAAATGCGGCATGACTTAGCCCCTGTTCCCGCATCACGTTTAGAATCTGTGCCGATGGCGTTTGCTCGCTGTCCTCGAGTTTGTGCCGCTGAGCTTGCAGCGCCAGAGTGTAGCGCTGGGTATTGTTGGCGCTATCGAGTGCTTCTGCGGTTGCCGCGAGCTGATCCATCAGTTCCAGCCCCCACTGTTGCAGGCCGACCGGTTGGCCCTTGTTGACCAGTTGCAGGCCGGGTTCCCGTCCCCGGTTAACCACCTGCTGCTGGTTTTCCATAATTTCGCCGCACTCACCGTTACTGATCTCGTCGTCGCCCAGCAGCAGGCAGCTGAGCAGGAACAGGTCCAGGAAATCGGCCTGGATCGCATCAATACCCACAGGCAGAAATGGGTTGATATCGATATTGCGCACTTCAATATATTCGACCCCCCGATTCATCAGTGCGTGGATCGGTTTTTCACCGGAACGCGTGACGCGCTTGGGGCGGATATCACTGTAGTACTCGTTTTCGATCTGCAGGACATTGCTGTTCAGCTGGCGATAGCTGCCATCCACCTTGATACCGATCTCCTCATAAGGTGGGTGGGGCGTATGGATCGCCTGATGCAGAGAGTTGAGGTAGGTGTTCAGATGATTAAAGCAGATACCCAGGCTGGACTGCGCCTTGTTGGAATAGCCAAGGTCGCTCATGCGCAAAGACGTAGCCCACGGCAGATACAGGGTTTGCTCGTCAAAATGCTCCAGCGCGTGGGGCTTGTCCTTGAGAAAGCTGCTGCATAATGCCGGTGAGGCACCAAATAGGTAAAGCAATAGCCAGGAATAGCGGCGGAAGTTACGAATCAGTGCAAAGTAGGCCGCAGACCGAAAGCCCTGTATCGGTGTATTGGAACCCTTGTATTGCTGGTAATGTGACCAGAATTCACAGGGCATCGAGAAATTATAATGGATGCCGGCAATGGTCTGCATGGCTCGACCATAACGATGCTCCAGCCCAACGCGATAGATATGCTTGAGACGGCCAATGTTAGAGCTACCGAACTCAGCAATGGGGATCTGTTCGGCGTTGGGCAGTTCACCCGGCATGCTGCCACTCCAGATCTGCTCAGAACCTATCTGGCTGAAGGCGTAGCGGTGCAGGTTGGCGAGATACTCAATGCCTTTTTCCGGCTGGCTGAAGACCGGGGTAATGAATTCCAGCAGGGCTTCAGAATAATCGGTGGTGATATGACTATGGGTCAGAGCAGAACCGAGCCCTTTCGGGTGCGGTTGTTGTGAGAGTTCACCCTGAGCAGTTACCCTCAACCCCTCTTTCTCGATACCGTGCTGTAGTTGACTGAGTAGCTGTTGGTGGCCGGATGATTGTAACCATGCCAGTGACTGGGCGAGTGAACGTGCCAAACGTAATTCCTCTGAACCTGCAGTAAAGGGGTGCATTATAGTAGAGGGGCGCTTAAATACTCTACGTTTAAACGCCCGATTTCTGACAGAGACTATTCGACCGTCAGTACCTGCATTGTGTTGGTGCCGCCATGCTCACCCAGTACTGAACCGTGGGTCAGGATCACTCGGGCACCGGTATTTAGCAGGCCGCGGGCTTTTAAACCGGCCAGAACTTCCTTGTATAGTGCTTCTTTGGCAATGGCCGTGGCATCAAACAACAGCCCTTCAACGCCACGGTACAGGGCGACACGGCGGAGGGTTTGCTCGTTGCGGCTTAGTGCATAAATGGGCAGTCCTGAGCGAATACGCGACATCCACAGTGGGGTAGAGCCGGATTCTGTCAGGCAGATAATTGCTTTTACACCGTCGAGGTTGTTGGCGGTATACATGGCCGAGCGGGCAATAGCTTCGTCAAAACGCGCCAGTGGTTGGCAGCTTGCTGTTGAGCTGGGCCGGGACAGTTGGTGTTTTTCCGCGCCTTGGCAGATGGAAGTCATCGCCTTCACAACCTCAACTGGATAGTTACCGGCGGCGGTTTCGGCGGACAGCATCACCGCATCAGTGCCATCCAGAATGGCATTGGCGACATCGAATACTTCGGCCCGGGTGGGCATGGCATTTTCGATCATGCTTTCCATCATCTGGGTCGCAGTGATCACAACCCGGTTCAGCTCACGGGCGCGTTTGATAATATGTTTCTGTACCCCAATCAGTTCGGCATCACCAATTTCAACGCCAAGATCTCCCCGGGCAACCATCACCCCGTCGCTGGCCAGAATAATGGCATCCAGTGCGTCGCTGCTGGTGACGGTTTCGGCACGCTCAACCTTGGCAATAATTTCGGCCCGGCCGTTGGCGGCATTCAGCAGTTGTCGAGCTTCTTTCAAGTCATCAGCCGAGCGGGGAAATGATACGGCAACGTAATCCATATCCAGTTCTGCGGCCAGCTTAATGTCTCGCTTGTCCTTGTCGGTGAGTGCCGCAGCAGAGAGGCCGCCGCCTTGCAGGTTGATGCCTTTATTGTTGGATAGTGTGCCGCCGATCACGACTTCGGTATTGACGCGGCTACCCGCCACCGAAGTTACCCGTAATTGAATACGGCCATCATCCAGCATGAGAATGTCGCCGGTTTCACAGTCTCTTGGCAGGTCTTTGTAATCCAGCCCCACCTGATTTTGGTCGCCAGAGACTGTGCCCAGACTGGCATCCAGCGCGAAGGCATCGCCGGGCGCTAGCTGGATCTTATCGCCTTTGAATTTGGCAATGCGGATTTTTGGCCCCTGTAAATCACCCAGTACCGCGATGGATAGTCCGAGCTTGCGGGCGGTGTTGCGCACCTCTTCTGCACGGCGACGATGATCATTCGCAACCCCATGGGAAAAGTTCAGCCGAACAGTGTTCACACCGGCGCGCAGAATCTGTTCCAGCACATCGCTTTTGTCAGTTGACGGACCTAGCGTGGCAACAATCTTAGTACGTTTCAGCATGGGGTTGATTTGCTCCATAAGGCATAAGGGTTAGACTCTTTAGCAGGGCATTACGATACTACCCTTTATCGGGCTTGTCAGGCGTGGCCAAAGTATCAATCGCAACAGCAGGGTAACCATAATATATGTCACAGGAAACAGCCTTTGACTGGAAGCCATATCGCAACCTGATGTTGCTGTTACTGGCGCTGTTATTTCTGGTGGTGGTGGGCAAAACGGCAGAGATCAGCCGGGATCGTGCCTATGCCGAGTTACAACAGCGCAGCGCCACCAACCTCAACCGTTACCTGATCAGTCTGCAGCAAAAACTCGAACGCTACCGTGACCTGCCCAGTCTGTTATCGACTCATTCGCTGTTGGTTCAGGCGCTGCAGGAGCCAGCCAACTATTTGGCTGCCGCAGATGCCAGTGTTTATCTGGAGTATGTGAACAACACCGTGGGTACTGCTGATGTGTATGTGATGGCATCCGACGGCACCACGCTGGCCGCCAGTAACTGGGCCGAGGCGAATTCGTTTGTGGGCAGTAATTATGCTTTTCGTCCCTACTTTAAGGAGGCGATTCAGGGGCGGCCAGGGCAATATTTTGCGTTGGGAACGGTATCGAAAAAACGCGGCTACTATTTTTCCTATCCGGTGTATTCCGATATGAAGGTGGTTGGTGTCGTCGTAGTGAAGATTGATCTGAATGATATCGAAGCCGACTGGACCGACCCGGAGCAAGATCTGCTGGTGACAGATGAAGATGGCGTTATCTTTATATCGACCCGTGACGCGTGGAAGTTCAGAACCCTTAAACCGCTTAGTCAGGCTGACCTGCAGCGCATTCTTGCCAGCTTGCGTTATGGCGACCATACCCTGACTGCATTGGACGTCGTGGAGCGAAAAAACCGTGATGATGGCAGTGAGCTGATTACCTTGGTAGAAGGTGAGCGCATTAAAAGTCAGGCGCTGGACGGGGTCAGCGCCAGTGAGTACCTGTTGCAAAGTCGACGGCTGGAAGACGCCGGCCTGAATGTGGTGTCTCTGGCCAGCACCCGGCCGATATCATCGCGAATGCTATCTGCAGCAGTTACCAGCGGGTTTGTGTTTATTGCTCTGGTGCTATTAATTCTGTTTCTGGCGACCCGGCACCGTATTCAGCGGGAACGTCAGCGCTTTAAGCAGAAAGAAACGCAGGCCCTGGAAGCCAATGAACAACGGGTGCGGGCCATTATCGACAGTACCCAGGCGGGCCTGATTACGCTGGACAGTCAGGGGCGCATTGAGAGTTGCAACAGTATGGCCAAACGCCTGTTTGGTTATGACGAGCAGCAGATTGCCGGTGCTTATTTCAGTAAGCTACTGTCGCAAAATGATCGTGCTGTGTGTTGGCACTACCTGACTGCTGAGCCGGACCAGCGGCCGACTGAACTGGAGATCGAAGCCAGAGCGGTGCGGGCCGACCGGTCCGGTTTTCCGGTAGACCTGATTATCGGTGAAATGCGCTACGGCATGATCAAGCGCTTTCTGGTCACCATTCATGACATCACTCAGCGTAAGCAGTTTGAAGATGAATTGCAGCACACCCGGGAGATGCTGGAACTGAGGGTAGAAGAGCGCACGGCAGACCTGACCCGGGCGAACCTGCAGTTGCGGGAAGAGGCGGCGCAGCATAAAAACACCCAGAATCAGTTGATTCAGACCGCCAAACTGGCGGTGCTGGGACAAATGTCCGCGGGTATCAACCATGAGCTTAATCAGCCGCTGACAGCGATCCGGACGTATGCCGATAACGCCCGCGCCTTTCTCCAGATGGGTAAGCATGAAACCGCAGCAACCAATCTGCAGGAGATTAGCGACCTGACCGAGCGTATGGCCAAGATTATTCACCCGCTGAAAGAGTTCTCCCGCAAAACCTCCGGTGCGCCAGAGCCGGTTTGTTTGAAAAACGTGCGCGATGGTGCCATGTCGATTCTATATGGCAAACTGAGCAAGGTGAACGCGGTGGTGGACTGGCCGCAGGATCTGGAGGCCTGTTATGTGATGGGGGATACTGTGCGCCTTGAGCAGGTACTGGTCAATTTGATCAGCAACGCCCTGCAGGCCATGGAAGATCAGGACCGGCCGCACATAGAAATCACCCTGCAGCAGCGGGGCAACGACGTTGAAATCGCCGTGCGGGACTATGGGCCAGGCATCCCGAAAGCGGAACTTGGCCGGGTATTTGAGCCCTTTTATACCACCAAAAAAGCGGGTCAGGGGCTGGGTTTGGGGTTATCCATTTCCCATCGGATTGTGGCCAATCTGGGGGGCAGCTTAAGTGCCCGTAATCACCCGGAAGGCGGCGCGATATTCTTGCTTGGGTTACCCAGTGCCGCTGGGCAGAATGAACTGAATAGCTGACGTGCAGGACACCGATTGATGCATACAGAAACTGAGTTACCAGTCATGCTGGTGGATGATGAACAACATATTCGTCTGGCAGCCGGCCAGACACTGGAGCTGGGTGGTTATGACGTACACCTGCACGAGTGTGCCGAAACCGCGTTGGAACAGCTCAGTGCAGACTGGCCCGGGGTGCTGGTCACTGATATCAATCTGCCCGGTATGGATGGACTGGCATTGCTGGATGCGGTGCAAAAGTTGGATGACAGCCTGCCGGTTATTTTAATTACCGGGCACGGCGATATCTCCATGGCTGTGAATGCCATGCGGGGTGGGGCATACGACTTTATAGAAAAACCGTTTTCATCTGAACTGCTGTTGGATGTGGTGCGCCGGGCGATGGAAAAGCGCAGTCTGGTGACGGAAAACCGTCAGCTGAAACAGGAGCTGGAAGCGCAGAGTGCTCCCGGTCCGCGTGTTATCGGCAATACGCCACAAATCGCCCAGCTGCGGCAGATAGTACATCGTATCGCCGATACTCCAGCGGATATTCTGATTCTCGGTGAAACCGGCACCGGCAAGGACCTGCTGGCGCGCTATATTCATGAGCACAGTACCCGCCGTGGTCATAATTTTGTCGCGATCAACTGCGGGGCCGTACCGGAAAATTTGATCGAGTCAGAACTGTTCGGCCACGAAAAAGGAGCGTTTACCGATGCCCGCAGCCAGCGCATCGGGAAATTTGAGTATGCCAATGGCGGCACCCTGTTTCTGGACGAAATCGAAAGTATGCCACTGGCGCTGCAGATTAAATTGTTACGGGTACTGGAAGAACGCAGCATTGAGCGGTTAGGCGCTAACGTCAGTATTCCACTCGATCTGAGGGTGGTCGCCGCCACCAAGGTGGATCTGCGAGAGGCCGCAGATCAGGGAACCTTTCGCGAAGACCTGTATTATCGATTGAATGTGGTGCGGGTGGATATTCCGCCTCTGCGCGAGCGGCGTGAAGATATCGGTATGCTGTTCCAGCACTTTGCCCTGATTGCTTCTTCACAATATAGCCGCGAGGTGTCGCTGTTGTCACCGGAGCGGATGCACAGCCTGATGACCTATGACTGGCCCGGTAATGTCAGGGAACTGCGCAACCTGGCCGAGCGGTATGTGTTATTGGGTGAAAACTGCACCTTCGATTTTGAGAACCGACCCATTACTGAGCTGGATCATCAGGTAGATCTGACCCTGTCGGAACGGGTTGAGCAGTTTGAACGACTGCTGATTCAGGCCGAGCTGTCGCGCTGTGGCGGCTCTATTAAAGAGACGCAGCAAGGTCTTGGGCTACCGCGAAAAACCCTGTACGACAAAATGAAGAAGTACGGCCTGGATAAAAGTGACTTTAAAGGGGAACCCGCCGAGTAAACCTTTGTCACAGCTATAATAATGTATTTTATATGCATTAAATTGATGCATAGTTGCACTTTTATTACACACGCATTGCATTTATGTTGCACCACAGCAAAACATGCAGGCGCTAAAGATGTGCAAAAAATATACTTTTAGGTGTTTTTCTTAAAGATGTATCCATAAAACATCTAATTGGCATGCCCCTTGCTCCTTCAGGTTTAATTATCAACCTAACAAGGAGCAATCCATGATCAACTTCCCCCCCCGTATGATTCTGGCTGCCGCTATCGCATCAGTTGTACTGACCCCGGTTCAGGCTGCAGAGTCGATCGCAGAAGCATTTGAAAATGGTAAAACCGATATCAGCTTTCGTCTGCGGTATGAAGATGTGAATGACGATGGCGCGACTGATGCAGAAGCCCTGACCCTGAAAAGCCGTATCACGTTTACTACTGACAGCTACAAAGGCGTTTCTGCCCTGTTGGAAGTCGATGATGTGACCGCGCTGGATAATGTTGATTACACCGACGGTGTGACCGTTCGCGGGACTACGCCGATCGTTGATCCGGAAGATACCGATGTGAACCAGGCTTACCTGGCATACAGCACGGGTGCGACCACGGTAAAACTGGGTCGTCAGCGTATCCTGCTGGACAACCAGCGTTTTGTTGGTGGCGTAGGCTTCCGTCAGAATGAACAGACCTATGATGCCGTTACAGTGACCAATAAATCCCTGTCGGATACCACTCTGTTCTACGGTTATATCTCTTCTGTAAACGGCATTACCGGTACTGATACTGAACACGAAACGCATCTGGTTAACGCTAAATACACGGGCCTGCCAATTGGTGCCCTGAGTGCGTACTACTACAGTGTTGAACTGGAAGATGCTGACGACAGCCTGGATACCTACGGTGTGCGTCTGTCCGGTAGCCAGCCTGCTGGCGATGCTAAGCTGCTTTACACTGCAGAATACGCGACTCAGGAAAACGTCGGCGGTACGGCAGAGCCTGATTACTATGTACTTGAAGGTGGTGTAAGCATTGCCGGTGTAACTGCCAAACTGGGTTATGAAGTGCTGGGTTCTGATGAAGGTGTTGGTTTCAACACGCCACTGGCAACCAAGCATAAGTTCCAGGGTTGGGCGGATATGTTCCTGGGTACGCCGGGTGCAGGTATTGAAGATACTTACGTGACTGTTGCCACCAAACTGGCCGGTATCAAACTGATGGCGGTTTACCATGACTACGAGTCTGAAGAAGGTTCTCTGGACTTTGGTGACGAGTGGGGCTTTGTTGCGGCGAAGAAATTCGGCAAAAACTACGGTCTGAGTCTGAAATATGCCAGCTACGATGCGGGTGATGACATTGCCAAAGCGGACAAATCTAAGTTGTGGCTGACTGCTACCGCTAAGTTCTGATCTCTCTCCGAGCTGTGTGACAGCTCGACTGGCTTTGCCAGTTAAAGATGCCTCACCCCTTCGGGGCATCCATAGGCCGCCTTCGGGCGGCCTGTTTTTTCTGATCCTGGCACCGCTGTATCTATGCAGCGGCCGTGCGGCAAAAGCACTTGGCGTAATGCCCCCCACACACAATAGCGGTGAAGGACAAATTAGCGTTATGAGATAAAGACCGTTAAGCGCCAAGGTGCTGTCTGTGACATGCTTGGCCGGTGCAATCGCAACAAAAAGCGGCACTGGGACACTAACGGCGGGCTTGGTTAAGGGGTTGGCAGAAACTGCGTGCCGTCAATGCTGACGACAGGGCAATTTACCACCACAGGGGTGCGCTCAATTTGTACCCAGCCCTGTGCTTCGGCTTTGAAAATTTCAGCCTCAGAACGCAGCTCTATTTCCTGGTCTTTAACTCGCCACTCTACCGTGTAGATCAGCCAGAGAGGACTGTAGTGCTTGTCCTGACTCCCATGACCGAGTGGGCTTGGCACTGAAGCAAATACGCTGCTGGCCTGTTGTCCGGTTGGAAAAGTATAAACACGCTCTAACACGGTTTTTTGTGTCGGTGGTTTGGGATAATCGGGCACCGCATCCCTGAGTCGTGGGGCGTAATTCGCCTGCATCTGCCTGGCCATGACGGGATCAGAGACATCGGTCGTGATGTAGTAGACTTTTTGTGCTTCAAACCAGCCTTCCAGCAAGGGTAGGGCGATGGTGGGTTTCTCGCCAGTCACCGCCGAGCAGCCCGCAAATATCAGGGTCATTAGTAGGATGAGTAGCTTCTGCATTACTGTCTTTTCATCATGATTGGGTTTAACGCCCCGTTCAGTGGCGACTTGTTATGGATTCGCATGCACATAATACCGGTAACGCTCATTATATAATCGCACTGCTATGACTAAATTAATATGTTGAGTTAGGGGAATTCTCGGGGTTTATTTCGCCAGAAACCTCATCAGGATCAACGTCATTCAGCAATAAAATTTCTCTAACGGTTTCGATGTGATCCAATATTTTTTGGTAACGATCACCATACTCAAATTTGGTTACTTCAATTGATTTTGGCATATAAGTAAACGCAATTTTCAATGCGTTTAAAGAAGACTGATTAATTTTTTCACTCATTTCCGGGTCCACTCTCTAATCGTATGTATTCATAATAACGCCCAACGCAGCCGCGTAGTATGCGTTGGATGCCTTTGCTGGTTAGCACTATAATTGATGGAAGGTAAAAGATGAGAGAGTTATTAATTCCCATATTCCCGCATTCGTACAAATTTTTCGCGCTGTTAAGTATCTTCATGCTTGGGTTCCTTCTGGGAACGGTCGGCGGAAAGAATCATGTGACTGGCTAACCATGCCAAAATACTTTCCAGCAAAAGCAAATATGTGAAGAAAGCAGAGGCATATACAGACCCATAGATAATGGGCTCGCTACCCATAACGTTTTTTTCAAAAACGACGCTGGTGAGATCACCTTCTTCTGGTGCGGCATTAAGGTACTGGATCCCCATCATATCGCCAGCAATACGAGTGAGCCTCATTTGAGCCAAGCTTGAACCGAAGTACCAGCTACTCCAGCACCGAACCCAGTCAGAGAGGAATACCTGACGCTCGGAGCAGCCTTAAGAAAAACATGAGGCTGGCTATAAGCCATAAAGAACCCCGCCGAACTGATTGGAATGCAAATAGATATGATTATTTTGACTAAATCCATGCCCATGATGACAGCTCCGGTTAGAGTGCTCACAGCTAAATATACGACACGATGTCGTAAAACTTTACGAAACCGAGTCGTATATCTACAAACTTAAACGTTAATTTTCTCCATAACAAGTCATTGATTTAAAGGTAGTTAGTTGGCCTTTAAGCCGTTTATCTGCTTTGGGCATTTACGACAGCGTGTTGTGATATCCCATCTGGTCGTTGGCGGGTTCTGGGTATGAACAAATTCTGGCTGTTCATTTTTCTGCCTTAAATAGGTAGGTGCTTTAGCGATCCATTGCAGTGGACGACAATACTTGCGCAGCTTTACGTTGCATGGAACACGGTACAAAAATGGTGCTTCACCTATCACAGAGGGAAATAGCGTTTGCTCAGGTTGATTAACGGCCCGCGCATGCGGGTCGCTTGGGTATCAGGCCGGCACAAAAAAAGCAGCCCTTAGGCTGCTTTTTGCATGAGAGTGCAGGGTAGTCAGAGGCGGAACTTGCGCACCATGTTTTCCAGTTGTCCTGCCAGGGTGTTCAGCTCGTGTGCCACCTGATTCAGCTTACCGGCGCGGGAGGAGGTGTGCTGTGTAGCGTTGGCGATCTCCAGTACGCTGTGCTCAACGCTCGTCGCCATTTCGCTTTGCTCTTTTACCGAGGCGGCAACGGTATGGTTCATATCGTTGATTGAGCGAACCTCGCTGGCGATTTTGCCCAGGGCATCGGCGGTATTCTGGACTTTGCTGACCCCTTCTTCTGCGCTGTTGTGCGCGGCTTGCATCACCTGCACCGCGTCCCGGGCATCGGTTTGCAGCTCCTGAATGATGCTGTTGATCTCTTCGGTAGAATGTCGGGTTTTGCTGGCCAGGGCGCGGACCTCATCTGCCACCACGGCAAAGCCGCGGCCCTGTTCGCCGGCGCGGGCTGCTTCGATGGCGGCATTCAATGCCAGCAAGTTGGTCTGTTCAGCAATTTTTTCGATCACTTCAAGTACGGTGCCCACCTGCTGACTCTGGTGATCCAGTTTGTTAATCACTGTCAGGGCGTTGTCGATGCGCTGTTTCAGTATCTCGATGGCGGCGATTGCCTCGGCGGTAATGCGGGTACCTGCTTCACTCTGGCGCAGGGCCTGATCGGAGGCATTGGCAGTATTTTCCGCACTGCTGGAGACGCTGCGGGTGGCGGCTTCCATCTGCTCCATGGCGGTTGCCACCGAACTGGTTTGTATCTGCTGGCCGCTGACGGCGGTATTGGCCATGTCGGCGATGCCGTTGATCTCCACGCTGGAGGTGCTGAGCTGTTCTACGGTACTGCTGACCCGTTGCAGGTTCTGGTGGAATTCACTCAGCATCTCATTCAGTGAAGTGGACATGGCGCCGATTTCGTCATCGGCATTCACTGGGATGCGCAGGGTCAGGTCGTCATTTTCGCGGATCACATTCAGGGTGGCGGCCATCTTTTTAACGGGGCCGACAACCAGATGGCGCATCAGATAGCTGACCATCAGCAGGCCAGCAATAAACAGTGCCAGCTGCACAAAACCGACTTGCAGCAAGTTTTTTTGAATTCGACTGTCCAAATTGGCAAAGGAGTAGGTGACACGCACTGCGCCTAGCACGGAGCCCTCTGTTGCCGGGTGACAGAGTAGACAGTTAGTGCCTTTGTAATCGCTTTCTGCCCTGAGCGGTGTGACCACTGTCAGGCGATGGCCGTTGTCA
Source organism: Pontibacter sp. JAM-7 (assembly GCF_048548695.2). Lineage (NCBI taxonomy): Bacteria > Pseudomonadati > Bacteroidota > Cytophagia > Cytophagales > Hymenobacteraceae > Pontibacter > Pontibacter sp. JAM-7. The sequence goes on along the minus strand of NZ_JBLYIF020000009.1, from coordinate 61,309 downwards.
TCGTCAAGTTCGGTGATGATCTGTTCACCTTGCAGCGCCCGGCGGTCCAGATCATCCAGCGGCTGTTCATCTTCCAGTCCGGCACCATACATCTTGATGATAGAGGGACTGCGGATGATGCGAGCCTCAGTAATGTCTTCGTTCGACAGGATCTTGTTTTGCAGGGTCTGGCGGTTACTCATGGCACCGCTGATCATCAGGATATTAATGCTGTCAAAGTAGGCGTCGGCGGTTTCCTGTGTATTGCGTGATGCCACTTCCAGTGCCAGGGTTGATTCGCTGCGATGGATAATCCACAAAGAGCTGAGCAGTATCAGTAAGAACCCAATGGCCAGTGAGGCGTTCACCTTGGTTTGAATCGACAGGCTGGTTTTCATGCTGTTCTGCTCCTGGCAGCATCGCTGGGCAAGGGTCTGTTGAATTTAAGTACTGTCGGCTGTGGGCGCAATTTCTCAAATAATTGCTGGTGCTTCCTTAATCTGGGTCAAATTTTGGGTGGAAATGACCCGATGAAAAAGTATAAATGGGTGGAAACCCACCCATTGAAAAGTCTGCTGCGTCGTCTTTTTTATTTTTAATTATGCTTTAACACTATGTTTTTTAAATAAATAAAAAATTATTTCTGTTTAATTTTTGTGTTTGGCCTTGTCTTTGCTCTGTTTACTACACTCTCGTAAAAACGTGCCGGGACTTCACTGTGGAGCCGGACGATAACAACAAAGATTAAACAGGAGATCACTTATGCGTTTACTTGCCGCCGCTGTCACTACATTGGCAATGACTTTTGGGGCTCAGGCTGTCATGGCTGCCCCGGTTGAACTCAAGTTTTCCCATGTCGTTGCGGAAAACACCCCTAAAGGCCAGATGGCTCTTAAGTTTAAAGAACTGGTGCAGGAACGTATGGGCGACAAAGTAGTCGTCGAAGTGTTCCCTAACTCGCAGTTGTTTGGCGATAACAAAGTGCTGGAAGCGATGTTGCTGGGCGATGTGCAGATGGCTGCACCGGCGCTGTCTAAATTCCAGAAATATACTGATGTCCTGCAGATTTTTGACCTGCCGTTCTTGTTCAAGGATATGGCTGCTGTTGAGCGTTTCCAGCAGGGCGAAGAAGGCCAGAAATTACTGGGCTCTCTGCGTAAAAAAGGCCTGGTGGGTCTGGGTTACCTGCACAACGGTATGAAGCAGCTGTCTGCCAGTGACCCATTGCAGGTGCCTGCTGATGCGTCAGGTAAAAAATTCCGCATCATGACCTCTGATGTGCTGCAGGCGCAGTTTGAAGCGGTGGATGCGGTCCCACTGAAAAAACCTTTCTCTGAAGTCTTTACCCTGCTGCAGACCAAAGCGATTGATGGTCAGGAGAACACCTGGTCCAACATCTACTCGAAAAAATTCTTTGAGGTACAGCCTTACATCACCGAGTCCAACCACGGTGTGCTGGATTACCTGGTCGTAACCTCTACTGAGTTCTGGGTGTCTTTGGATGAGCCGGTCCAGGTAGAGCTGAAAAAGGCGCTGGATGAAGCGATCGCTTACGGTAATGACATTGCCGCTAAGAAGACCGAAGAAGATAAGCAGCAGATTATCGACTCTCGGCGTTCTGAAGTGCTGACCCTGACTGCTGAGCAGCGTGCGCAGTGGGTTGAAGCGATGAAGCCGGTATGGAAACAGTTTGAAAAGGATATCGGTGCTGATCTGATCAAAGCGGCTGAAGCTGCTAACCAGTAATACCTGCAGTGATGGGCAGGCCTGGCCTGCCCATCCACTCAGTATTGACTGGAGAGGTGACGGTCTGTTGATTCTCCAGTGAGTATTTATGCTCGCGCGGCTGCGGCCGGTCAGAGTAGCTATAACAATAATCGGGGCTATCCCGCTGAGGTTTTCCCATGGTGAGAAATTTCATTACCCAACTAGAAGAGGGTTTTCTCTCTTTGCTGCTGGTATCGATGACCTTGCTGGTCTTCGTAGAGGTAGTGGCCAGATTCGGCTTTGGTGCCGGTATCCATTGGGCGCAGGAAGTTACCCTGCTGCTGTCAGCCTGGTTTGTGCTGTTTGGTGCTTCCTATGGCGTGAAAGTCGGTGCACATATTGGTGTCGACGTGTTTGTTAAAGCGCTGCCGCACCGCATGCATCGTGCGGTCACGGTGTTAGCGATTTTGTTCTGCCTGGCCTACTGCGGCATGTTCCTGTACGGCTCGTGGATCTATCTGAGCAAGATGAAGATGATCGGCATCGAACTGGAAGATGTACCGATTCCGAAATGGACGGTGATGACCATCCTGGTGATTGGCTTTGTGCTGTTGATTGTGCGGTTTTTGCAGCTGGGCTGGAAAGTCGTCGTTGGTGAAGCGGAGGGCTTCCATTTTGCAGACGAAGCGGAAGAGTCGATGGAGCTGGCTAATGAGCTGAAACAGACTGAGTTTTCCAATGCAGATGATGCTGCGAATGGGGAGAAAAAATCATGACTATAGCAGTTCTGTTTATTACTCTGTTCGCCTGCATGCTGATGGGTATGCCGATTGCGATCGCACTGGGTTTGTCGTCGGTGACAACCATTCTGATGTTCTCCAATGACTCATTGGCATCGATTGCCCTGAAGCTGTTTGAAGCGACATCGGAACACTACACGCTGCTGGCGATTCCGTTCTTTATTCTGTCGTCTTCGTTCCTGTCCACGGGTGGGGTGGCGCGGCGCCTGATCAACTTTGCGGTGGATACCGTCGGTCACATCAAGGGCGGCCTGGCAATGGCATCGGTTATGGCCTGCATGCTGTTTGCTGCCGTATCGGGTTCGTCTCCAGCAACGGTTGCTGCCATCGGTACCATTGTTATCGCCGGCATGGTGCGCTCTGGATATCCCAAGGCTTTTGCTGCCGGGGTTATCGCTAACGCCGGTACGCTGGGTATTTTGATTCCACCTTCTATCGTGATGCTGGTATATGCGGCGGCAACAGAAGTGTCGGCTTCGCGTATGTTTATGGCCGGTTTTATTCCGGGCCTGATGATGGGTCTGATTCTGATGATCGCCATCTATATTGTGGCGCGTATCAAAGGTCTGCCATCACAGCCGTTCCCGGGCTTCCGTAAGCTTGCCAAGTCTGGCTTGATTGCCCTGGGCGGTCTGATGTTGATCATCATTGTGCTGGGTTCTATCTATGGTGGTATCGCATCCCCGACTGAAGCTGCAGCCGTGGCGGCGGTGTATGGTTTCCTGATCGCTGTTGTGGGTTACCGTGATATTGGCCCGCTGAAGAACAGCCCGTGGCGTAAAACGGAAGAAGCGGTGTCTGCTGCTGTGGTACGCAATAGCTGGCAGATTGTCTGGGCCCTGCCGCGCTCTATTTTCGATAAAGACGTGCGCAAGGTGGTGCTGGATGCTGCCAAGGTATCCATGATGCTGCTGTTCATCATTGCCAATGCCATGTTGTTTGCCCATGTTTTGACCACTGAGCGTATCCCGCACGGTATCGCTGAAGCGATTATTGAGTGGGGGTTACCAGCTTGGGGCTTCCTGATTGTGGTGAATATCTTGCTGCTGATTGCGGGTAACTTTATGGAGCCATCCGCGATTCTGCTGATCATGGCACCGATATTGTTCCCGATCGCTATGAAGCTGGGTATCGACCCGATTCATCTGGGTATCATCATGGTGGTCAATATGGAGATTGGTATGTTGACGCCGCCTGTGGGACTTAACTTATTTGTTACGGCGGGGATAACGGGTGAGAACATGCTCTGGGTAATCAAGGCATGTCTGCCATGGCTGATGTTGCTGCTTGGCTTCTTGATGCTGATTACCTATGTGCCGGAAATCTCATTGTTCCTGCCTGAATATATTGATGAATTGAAAGGTTATTAACGATTGCGAACAGGAGTCCGCAGGCAGGTAACAGGATGTTACTTGCTCTCGCACTTATCGTGTTTTGACCACCGCTTGCGGTGGTCTTTTTTTTGCCCTTTGGCTAAGCCAAGACAGAGGCTATAATGTGCGCCCTGAATCAATCACAGGAATACATTGTGCTGGGTAATGTTGCGGCAATCTGGGGACTTTCCGGTATCTGTTTGATACTTGGCAGTGCCATCTACCGATTAAGCGGAATTGCGCTGGAAACCTTTAGCGTCTCACTGCTGTGGTACCACTGGGTGGCGCTGGTGGTGAGTGTGCTGTTTATGGGGTTTGCCGAAGGCTACCGCGGTTTTCAGCAGGCCTGGTCGCCCCGTGTCGCCGCCAGAGTGCTGTTCCTGTCAGGTAATGTGTCACCGTTACGTTTCCTGCTGGCACCCCTGTTCTGTATGGGTTTCTTCGCCATCAAACGTCGCCGCATGATTGTGACTTACTGTCTGACCGGCGGCATTATTTGTATGGTGTTGCTGGTGCATCAGCTGAGTCAGCCTTGGCGAGGTATCATTGATCTGGGGGTGGTCACTGGCCTGATCTGGGGTATGGCATCTTTGCTGGTGTTTGTCTGGCAGGCATTTTTTGGTCAGGACTTTAACCATTCACCTGAGATGCCAGATGGGGCAGTTGAAGCCTCGTAATCAGATTTAATCCGGGTCCGGTGCGCGTATCGTTCGAAAATGCGCCGCACTTCGGGTTGTTCCCGGTGCAGGATATCAACATAGTCAGGTCAATTTTTCCTGCAGCTTCCATGCGATCAAGTGCACCTAGTGCTACAGCAAACGTCCAGGCGGGTTTGTAGGGACGCACACTGGTGAGTGCATCATGATCCACCTTTCGTCCATCTTAGTTCATGCTTGAGCAGGCAGAATAAGGCGTGTCTGTCTGCTTAAACCATGGCCTGAGTCAGTTAAAAAGGGATGTGTACGGGGTGAGTTTCAACCGCTGGTTAGAGTACGGCGCGGGTGGATGTCTATGCGATCAGCTTGTCCGGCAATGCAATCGCATTGCCGGAGCATGGGTGTGACCACCAGGTGTCAGCCCAGGAATAAACGGTAGGCGTTGTTATCGGTTTCGTTCCAGTAGTTGTAACCGATCTCATCGAGAAACTGCTCGACCAGTTTCTGGTCATCAGAACCGACCTGCATGCCAACCAATACCCGGCCATAAGCCGCACCATGGTTCCGATAGTGGAACATGGAGATATTCCAGCGGCTACCCAGCTGGCTGAGAAAGTTCATCAGTGCGCCGGGACGTTCAGGAAATTCGAAGCGGTATACAACTTCATCACCCACTGCCGCCGGGGCGTGACCGCCGACCATATAACGGACATGTAGTTTCGCGGTTTCGTTATCCGTCAGGTCTTCTACCGTATAACCTTTTTCACTCAGGTGAGTGACCAGTTCTTCCCGGTCGCAGCCGCCGGGTTTTATCTGGATGCCGGCAAACACAATGGCACTGTCATTGTCGCTGTAGCGGTAGTTGAACTCGGTAATATTACGTCGACCCAATGCCGAGCAGAATTTGCGGAAGCTGCCCGGTTTTTCAGGAATACGCGCTGCAATAATTGCTTCACGTTTCTCGCCCAATTCGGAACGCTCTGCAATATGACGTAAACGGTCAAAATTGACATTGGCACCGGAGTCGATGGCAATCAGGGTCTGATCAGTCAGCTGCTCGCGCTGGCAGTATTTCTTTAGACCGGCCACCCCCAGCGCACCCGCGGGTTCGCAGATGGAGCGGGTATCATCGTAGATATCTTTGATCGCGGCACAGATCTCGTCGATGCTGACAGTGATCACTTCATCGACATATTTCTGCGCCAGCTCAAAAGTGTTTTTGCCAATTTGCGCCACAGCAACGCCATCGGCAAAGATACCAACCTGTGGCAGCACAACGCGTTCACCGGCGTCCATGGCCGCTTTAAGGCAGGCGGATTCTTCGGACTCAACTCCGATCACCTTGGTTTCAGGCCGCAAGTATTTAACGTAAGTGGCGATGCCGGCCACCAGACCGCCGCCACCTACCGGGACAAAGATCGCGTTGATCGGCCCGGATTCCTGACGTAACAGCTCCATGGCGATGGTGCCCTGACCGGCGATGACATCCGGGTCATCAAAGGGATGCACGTACGTCATACCTTTTTCCTGCACCAGCTGTTGGGCAAATGTCGCAGCTTCGTCGTAGGCATCACCGTGCAACACCACTTTACCGCCCAACCGGCGCACGTTGTTGACCTTAACGTCGGGGGTGGTTTTTGGCATGACGATGGTGGCTTTGACACCCAGCTTGCGGGCGGACAAGGCCAGACCCTGGGCATGGTTGCCGGCCGATGCCGCAACCACGCCGCACTCCCGCTCTTCCGCGGTGAGCTGGGACATCTTGTTGTAGGCACCACGCAGCTTGAATGAGAACACCGGTTGCTTATCTTCGCGCTTCAGCAAAACTCGGTTGTGCAGCCGTTCAGACAGCCCGCGGGCTTCATCCAGAGGGGTTTCCACGGCTACGTCGTATACGCGGGCTTCCAGAATTTTCTTGATATAACGGTGCGGCATAAGATTTCTGCTGTTTTGCGGACCGGAATCGTTGTCGATGGAATGACATCGGCCGGCCGGGTTGCAACGATGATTAAAGGCGGAAATGGTAAAGGTTATGTGGGTTTGCGTCTACAAGCAGGCCGGACAGACGCGTATAATTACTTGTTTCAGCCCTGCCGATACCGGCGATGGCAAGCTTTAATCCACGGTGACTTCAGCATGACTCAGGATGAAATGAAACAGGCAGTGGCGCAGGCCGCAGTTGACTACATAAAACCCCGCCTCGGACAGGACAGCATTGTTGGGGTTGGTACAGGTTCTACCGCGAATTGCTTTATTGATGCTCTGGCTGAAATTAAGCACTTGTTTGAGGCGGCTGTGGCCAGCTCCGATGCGACTGCTGAACGACTTAAGGGGCATGGTATTCAGGTCTACGATCTGAATTCGGTCAATGAGTTGGAAGTCTATGTGGATGGTGCCGATGAATTTGATCCGCGTCTGCACCTGGTAAAAGGTGGCGGCGGTGCACTGACTCGCGAAAAGATTGTTGCGGCGGTGGCCAAAGAGTTTGTCTGTATCGTCGACAGCAGTAAACAGGTCGATCTGCTGGGTGCCTTTCCGCTGCCAGTCGAAGTGATCCCGATGGCACGCTCGCAGGTGGCCAGAGCGTTAGTCAAAATGGATGGCATGCCGGTTTGGCGTGAAGGTTTTGTCACTGACAACGGCAACTGCATTCTGGATGTTTACGATCTGGAAATTCTAGACCCTAAGCAACTGGAGGCAGAGCTGAATAATATTGTTGGTGTGGTTACCAACGGCCTGTTTGCACAGCGTGGCGCTGACCTGATTTTGATGGGTACCGAGCAGGGTGTGGAAACCTTGAAATACTGACGCTGATGTCGCTGCCAGCATAAAAAAAGGCCCCGCATAATGTCGGGGCCTTTTTTATCAGCGGGAACTGAATACCGTTTAAGGTATCAGAAACTCAGGCGGCTGATGGCAATGCTGGCGGGCATAGTAATCCAGGCGATAGCGATAAGATTGATAATAATCCAGCTAAAGCCCGCTGGATCGCGGTAGTTTTCATCATGTGCCATGAGTGTCACCCTTAAAGAGAAAGTTAATCGGTTTAGTGTTTGTTGGCCCGTTGTTCTGACGACAACCTGTGATGCCAACAAACTATGCATAGAATAAAATTTGGCCGATTTTATCAGTCGCCTCATCGGCTGTATAGTCAGGCGCTGACAACGGTTGGCCGCACAAATGGCCTGCGTCTATTACAATAACGCTAAGCAGTGGCTACCTGCACTGACAGGTTTATGCGCCGCTAGCGATCTTCAGTTGCGAAAGGAAACAGGATGTTACGTTGGTTACTCGCCCTTGTGGTGCTGGTATTGCTTGGTTTGCATAACCTGCCATATCTGATCAGAGATCAGGCGGTGCAGTGGTTACGTGCTCAGGGTGCAGAAGATGCCAGGCTGACGGCTTTGGAAGTGAACTGGCTTAAGGGGGACGTCACTGTGCGCGGCTTAGCGGCAACCGCCAAGGGTAAGCCAACGTTGCGCATTGATTACCTGAAACTTGGGCTCGACTATGACGCCCTGGCACTGAAACATATCCTATTACACGAAATCTCGCTGTCTGGCGTCGATATCGGTGTGCGGCAACAGCCAGAGGCATTGTGGCTCGGGCCGATTGATCTACTCGCGTTACAAGGTGCAGAGCCGACAGAGCCTGTTTCCCCGAACACTGCTGCCAGTGCCTGGAGTTTTGGCCTGAAGCGCATGCAGTTAAGTGATATCAATTGGCGGGCAGAGCTGCCAGGACAGACTCACCAGTTGAAGGTGAATCAGGCGGAGGTGCAAGATCTGTTGTTATGGGCACCGGATCAGGCAACGCTGCTGCAACTGGATGGGGAAATCAATGGCGCGCCCATTAAGCTGAGCTCTGAAGCATTGCCTTTGCCAGAGCAGAAAACCACCCGGCTTACGATCAAACTCAGCGATTTTCCTGTACACAGTTTGGCTGCGCCTTGGGTGCCGGGATTGAGGGCGCGGGTTGATCTTGATCTGCAGATTCAGGCGGGCAGTCATCTACAGGAGCAGACTTTCACCCTGTCCCAGCAGGGCAAAATCCATCTGAAAAATCTCAGCTTTACTCAGGATCAGTTGGCGGTGCAGCAGCAGTCGCTGGCGTGGCAGGGGCAGCTCTCTCTGCTCTGGCACAGTGGCGCGCTTCAACAGTTGAAAACTGACAGTACGTTGTCGGTCGCGGGTCTCAATGTCAGTCAGGATCAACAGCAGCTAAGTCTGGACGGTGGCAGTGTGGCTGCCGTCGTCGAGGGCTCGCTATCCGAGCTACAAACCACCGTTTCGGCACTGTCGCTGAGCGCGTTGCAGTTTAACCGCCCGGGGCAATCCTATCAGTTGGCAGAGGCCAGCCTGCAAGGGCTGGTGAAATTGGTCGAAGGTGTGCCGCGGAATATTCAGCTGGATGCGTTTAATTTGCAGAATCTGGCCGTCGCGGAAGGCGCTGTTAATCCTTACAACATCACCCTGGCCACTGCCGCAGCGCGGGGCTCAGTGGACACTAGTGATGGCAAGCTGTGGCAGGTAAACCTGCCCAGTATCGAACTGCAGAATGCCGAGTTAAACCGCCAGGGTAGCACCTTGGTCGACCTGCAAACCCTAACGGGGCAAGGTGTGTCGGTAAAAGATAATGCTGCAGTAGTCAGTGTCGCTGGGGCGCAGCTCAAGCAGCTACAAGTGTTGGGTGAGGCACACACTCTTAGTCAGTGGCAGACAATCGAACTGGATGCACTGCAGCTAGACCAGATGAGCCGTCTGTTGATTGATCAGGTGCGCTTCAGCGGCGGCACAAACCGTCTGCTATTGTCCGCTGAGCGGCAGCCGGCAGAATTTAATTGGCTACTGACACGCCTGCAGCCGGAGTCGGCGGCAACACAGGCCAAGCCGCAGGCTGAAACCAAGACAGAGTCTGAAGCGAAGCCTTTCCATGTCCGCATTAATCGCCTGATTGTCAGCGGTGATAACAAGCTGGCGCTTATTGATCAGGGGGTAAAACCACCGCTGAATACTGAACTGGAACTGCAGAAACTGGAACTGGAAGCCTTTGATACCGCGTCAGACCAGGCGACGGGGTTTGCCCTGCAAAGCCGACTGGGGCGGTTTACCCAGCTTGATGCCAATGGCTCGTTAGAGCTATTCAGTGGTAACTATGGCGGTAACTGGGCGCTGGACCTGAAAGCCCTGGATCTGCCATTGGTAAGCCCTTACTTCAGTCATTACACCGGCTATCTATTGCGTAATGGTCAATTGAATATCAGCAGTTCTGGTTCTGTGGCAGGGCGGAAACTGGATGGTAAAACCGATATTCAGCTCAACCGAATTGCGGTGCAACGGGATAAGAGTAATCGCAGCGAGGCGTTTAATAAGAAGGTCACAATGCCGCTGGAAACAGCACTGATGGTACTGCAGGACAAGGATGAAAATATTCACCTTGATGTACCGTTGAACGGTTCGCTGGATGATCCGCAGTTTGGCTACCAGACGGTCATCAATAAGCTGGCGGGCAAGGGACTGAAGAATGCCGCGTTTGGTTACCTGACAAAGTCTCTGCAGCCCTTTGGTGCGCTGATAACGGTGGCCCAGATGGCTATGGATGCCGCGGAAAAAGGCACCTTTATTCAGTTGCAACCTGTGCAGTTTGAGCCACTGTCATCGGAATTGAGTTCCACGGCAGAGGCCTACATGAGCAAATTGGCGGGAATGCTTACTGAACGACCGGCGATGCGTCTTAATATCTGCGGCGAAGTTGTCGCGGCGGATGCTGAGCCGTTGCGTAAGCAACTGGCCGATGACAATAAAAAAGCCTCTGCAGAAGCGTTGCAGGCCCTGCTGATCGATCAATTACAGACACTGGCGGTTGCCCGGGGTGACCAGGTCAAAGAGGCGTTATCGCAACAGCAGGTCAGTGTTGAGAGATTGTTTACCTGTTATCCGCAGGTAGACCCTGCTGCGGCCGGAGAACCGCTGACCCGTTTGGGGCTTTAAAACTGCTGACGCAGTCGCCGGTAGCTCTGACTTAGGCTTTGTGGTCGATGGCTAAACCAGCCAACCGCCACAAACAGCAGCATGCTGCCGAGTGGCATGAACAGCCATAATGTCGGATGCAATACGGGCTCCAGTTGTAAGAGATAATGGTGTATTGGCCACAGACTGAATTCTGTAATCAGTAATGCCAGAACACCACTGCACAACCCCGTCAGACTCAATTCCAGCAGATCCAGGCGGCGGCAACTGGCAGCACTCGCCCCTAGCGTGCGTAACAGAGCATTCTCTTTCTGGCGTTGTTCCAGCTCCTGATGCAGGGTGGTGTAGACCAGTAACAGTGCCGCCAGCGCGGCCAGCATCAGCAGTAACGTCGTCAGTTGTCCCAGTTGCTGCAATAAGGTCTGTAGCTGATTCAATAATTGCCTGACATCAATCAGGGTCAGGGTTGGATGCTCGTTCAGTAATGCTCTGCTCAGTTCTCCGGCGCGCTCGCCCAGATGGAAACTGGTGATGTAACTGGCGGGTAGGTCACTTAAGACCCCCGGAGAGAAGATATAAAAGAAGTTGGGCTGGAACGAGTCCCAGCGTAATTCGCGCAGGCTGGTGATCGGCACCTGAATATTGTTGCCGCCAATATCAAACTGCACGGTATCACCCACGCTGAGCCCCAGCTCACTGGCTAGCTTGTGTTCAACGGAAACGCCGGGTTGGTCGGGTTGCCACTGACCCGCTGACAGGGTGTTGTGCTCAGGTAGCTGTGCCGCCCAGGTCAGGTTCAGTTCACGGTTGAGTGAGCCGTGGGATAACTGTTTTGGATTCAGTTGTTCTGCGAGGGTGGCCTGATTCAGGCCGGTTAACCGACCCCGATAAATAGGCCATAGCTGGCTGTCTATGCGCGCAGTCTGCAGAATCTGCTGCACTGACTCTGTTTCCCAGGGTTGTACATTAATCAGGAAATGATCAGGGGTATTGGCGGGTAACTCGGTGCGCCAGCGCTGCATTAGGTCGGTCAGTGCCAGGTAGTTAATGCTGAGCAGACTCAATAGCAGGCAGGTCACGGGTATCTGTAACCGGTACCAGCGCTGTTGTTGCTGGATTCTACTTTGCAGTAGGGCACCTAGTCGCAGTCGGGATTGCAGGCAGATGCCCAGTGCTTGCATGAGTTTTCCGCCCAGCAGAGCAATGCCCAATGAGGTAAGCAGCAGTACCAGTAATAGCGCGATGCTGAGCATCAGGTTGTTGAGATAAAACAGCCCACATAACAGGAGGAACCCTGCCAGTATCAGGTAACTGATACGCGCCGGGTAGCTGGCGTGCTGCGCCTGTTCGTGGAATAGATCGGCGGGTGAGGTGCGGGTTAATTGACTCAGGGCAGGCAGAGCCAGTCCCAGCACCAGAAACAGCCCCAACGTGGGGCCGGCACAATACAGCACGGTTCGGGCGGCAGGTACTGGCTGCGGTAACAGGTCGCGCAACAGATAGAACAGCCCCTGCTCGGCCAGCCACCCCAGACCGATACCGACCAATGAGCATGCTAGCCATAAATACCCCAGTTGCAGCAGATAGGTGAGTGCAAGTTGCTGCCGACTGAGACCCAAAGTACGCAGCAATGCTGCGCGTCGGTTCTGTTGCCGGGTAAACCGGCGTAGGCTGAGGAATATGGTCAGACCCGCCAGCAGCAGCGTTAAGAATGCCACCAGGCGCAAATAGGAGGAAGCCCGACTCAGGGCGCTGCCACGGCGATCCTCTTCGGCATCGACAGAAACCAGTCGCTCGCCGGTTTTCAGCTCGCGTTGGAACTGCTTTTTTAGCTGTGTCACGGCATCAGGCGCTCCAGCAAACAGGAGTCGGTACTGTGCGCGAGAGCCTGGTAGCAACAGGCCGGTTGCTGGTAAGGCTTGTTGGTTGATGATCGCCTGGGGATTAAAGCTGACAAAACCCCGGCCGCGATCAGGTGCATTAAGCAGAATATGGCTGATCGTGAAACTGGACTCGCCAAGTGTGATCGAATCACCCAGGGTCAGATTCAGCCGTTCCAGTATGGCCTGCTCCACCCAGATCTCATCGAGGCCGGGCTGGCTGGATGTCATGCTGGGCTCCAGCTGGATTTCCCCCCGCAGTGGATAATTAGCCTGGGCTGCGCGCAGGGAGATGAGTAGAAACTGCGTGTTGTCACTGGCCATGGTGGCCAGTTGGATTACTCCGGAGTGGCGCAGTTGCAGCGCGTCCGCTGCTGCTATCAGTTCCTGGCTGAGGGGGCGGCTGCTTTGTAAAATCAGATCGGCACCCAGTAAGTCAGCGCCCTTACGGTTCAGGCTGTGATCAAGACGATCACTGAGTACTGCCATCAGACTGGCGCTGAAGATGGCCAGTAGCAGTGCCAGCATGAGAGCACGCCATTCAGACAGCTGCAACCCGGTGATGGCCTGACGCAACGCCAGGCTGAACAGGGCTTTCATGATTGGCGTTCCTGTAACTGGCCGTTATCCAGATGGAAGGTACGTTGGCAACGTGCCGCCAGTGCCGGGTCATGGGTAATCAGAATCAGCGTGGTCGCTTCAGCGCGGTTCAGTTCCAGCAGTTGGTCGATGATCTGTTCCCCGGTGTGCTGGTCAAGGTTGCCGGTGGGTTCGTCGGCAAATAGCAGAGCTGGGTTGGTGGCAAATGCGCGGGCAATGGCCACTCGCTGCTGCTCGCCACCCGAGAGTTGGGCTGGTTTATGATGCAGGCGATGCCCCAGCCCCACCTGATCCAGTCGGGTAGTGGCGACTTGACGGGCATCTGGCTGGCCGAGAATCTGTAGTGGCAGCATGACATTACTGAGCGCACCCAGCTCCGGCAGCAGGTGGAACGATTGGAAAATAAAGCTGATGTTACTGGCGCGAAATGCGGATTGTTCACTGTCACTGAGTGTGGAAAGGTTTTTGCTGCAGAGTTCAATGCTACCGGCACTGGGTTCATCGAGTCCGGCAAGCAGACTGAGCAGTGAAGATTTACCGGCACCCGAGGGTCCGGTGATGGCGACGCTCTCTCCCTGAACTATTTGCAGATTAATCTGACTGAAGAGGTGGATGTCCCCGGCTTGAGAAGCAAAGCGTTTTGCGACATCCTGAGCATTGATAACACACTGATAATCCACTGTTTTGGAGTGATCCATGCTACGTCCGTTGTTATTCCTGATGGTTTTAGCTGTGACTGGCCAAGTGTACGCTGGTTCCCTGATTGTGTTGGGTGACAGCCTTTCTGCCGCGTATAAGATGCCCGCAGAGCGGGGTTGGGTTGCTTTGCTGGGTCAGCGTCTGCAACAGCAAGGGTATGATGTGGAGGTAATGAACGCCAGTGTCAGCGGAGACACTACACAGAACGGCATTGCGAGGTTGCCGCGGCTGCTGGAAAAACACCCGGCGGAGATTGTGGTGATTGAGCTGGGTGGCAATGATGGTTTACGCGGCTTGCCGCCTTTTTTGATCCGGCGGAACCTGCAAAAACTGATCAATATGGCGCAGCAGGCTGACGCCGAGGTGGTGTTGCTGGGGATTCAGGTTCCAACCAATTACGGCCCTGCTTATACCCGCCAATTCACCGCCATCTACCCTGATCTGGCCGATGATTATGACGTTGTGCTAGTGCCGTTTTTTATGCAGCAGGTCGCCCTTAAGCCTGAATTGATGCAAGAGGACGGTATTCATCCCAATGCCGACGGTCAGCCTGTGCTGCTTGATACGGTTTGGCCACACTTGGAACCATTGTTGAATTGAAGATACAAAAAAAGCCGCGAACCGCGGCTTTTTTGATTGTGCAGTAGGGCTTATGCCAGGTTTTCGTTTACGAAATCCCAGTTAACCAGAGCCCAGAATGCTTTCAGGTAGTCTGGACGCACATTGCGGTAGTCGATGTAGTAAGCGTGCTCCCACAGGTCGCAGGTCAACAGAGCCGTCTGGCCGGCAGTCATCGGCGTGCCAGCGTTGCTGGTGTTGACGATGTCGACAGAACCGTCAGCGTTTTTAACCAACCAAGTCCAGCTGGAACCGAAGTTGTTCACAGCCTTGTCGTTGAACGCTTCCTGGAATGCAGCGAAAGACCCCCACTTGGCATTGATTGCATCAGCAACAGCGCCGGTTGGTTCGCCACCACCGTTTGGTGACAGGCAGTTCCAGTAGAACGTGTGGTTCCAGATCTGGGCAGCGTTATTGAACACTCCGCCAGCAGGCGCGGAAGTGATGATCTCTTCCAGAGATTTGCCTTCGTATTCGGTGCCAGGGACCAGGCCGTTCAGTTTTACCACGTAGGTGTTGTGGTGTTTGCCGTGGTGGTAGTCCAGTGTTTCAGCAGAGATGTGTGGTTCCAGTGCGTCCTTTGCAAAGGGCAGCGGCGGCAGTTCAAAGCTCATATTTTCACCTTAGAATCAGTCGTAGACGGAACGATCGAGTTATCTAATACCGTTATGGGGCCCGGTTGCATGACATTCAAGGTCAATTACCAGACTTCTTATGGGTCAGCAAATAATAGCACCCTGTCAGAGGCTTTTCATGCCACAAAAAGTGTGTCTATTGCGCCGCAAAATCAAGTTGCGACTAAAGTTCGCTGCAGTCTGCGGTTAAATCCACCTAGAATGCCGGGTCTGTCTGTGAATCCGCTTTGAGGAAAAACAACCTATGTATAAAGCACTTATCTGGATTGCCACCGTTGCGCTGGGGGTGCTGGTTATCAAAACTCAGTTTCTTACCTCCACCACATTTACCCCGTTTAAACAGAGTTGCATGCAGATAGAGGGCGCCACTGAAAGTCGTTGTGATTGCTTATCCCGCTATGTTCACAAGCATTTTAGTGACAACGAGGTGAAACTGATTATGGCCAATCAGGTGCAGGACCCGATTTTCCAGGAGAAGGTGAACGAGGTCATCTCGAATGGTTTTCAGTCCTGCGCTGCCGAAGAGTGATGTGTTTGCTGTAGCAGCTCCAGTGGAAACAACGGATCAGCGACGGCAAAAAAAGAGGGGTTTTGCAGGGTATTTCGCTGGTTGTAGCTAAGGGGTTGTAGCGTGTCTGCATTGACCAGGCTTCCGCCGGCTGCTTCCAACAGGGCTTGTCCGGCCGCGGTATCCCATTCGCTGGTGGGGAATAAGCGTGGATAGATATCCGCTTTGCCTTCTGCCAGCAAGCAGAATTTCAGGGCGCTGCCTGCATGCAATGAGTCAATATGCCGGAATTGCTGTTGCACCGGCTTAAGTAGCGCAGCGTTGGCGGTCTGGCCGTGACGACGGCTTTCCGCGACGATCAATTTGTCGCTTAACAGACGGCTGCGAATATGCGCCGTTTCCCGCCCCGGCTCATGTTTGAAAGCACCGAGCTGCCGACTGCCCCAGAATGCTGTGTCGCTCATCGGGATATAGATGACTCCCAGTACTGGCGCGTTGTTTTCGATCAGGGCGATATTGATAGTGAACTCGCCATTGCGCTGGATAAATTCTTTGGTGCCATCTAATGGATCAATACACCAGAATAAGGGCCACTGCTGCCGCTCGCTCGCGGGTATGTCTGCGGCTTCTTCACTTAATTGAGGAATCTCTGGTGTCAGGCGCAGCAGACCTTGATGAATAATCTGGTGGGCCTGCAGATCGGCAGCGGTGACGGGAGAGTGGTCGGATTTAGTCTGGACAGCAAAGTCCGGCTGGCGATAGACCGCCAGAATAGCCTTGGCCGCCTGTTGGCAAATCTCCAGCAGTGGCTCAATCAGCGTGGCATGATCAATCATGGGACACCTCGTAGTGCACGAATCTCAGTCCTGAAATGGTGTCATAAAACAGTGTAACGCTTATGTGAGTAAGCATAGTTGTTGTCCGGGACTCATGCTGAAACCGAGAGTGTTTTTCACTTTTAATAGCGCAGGGCAGAGGTATACTGCAATTATGCAAATATATCGAATTGATCGCCATGGTTGACTGGCAAGAGATAAATACAGTGCTGCTGGACATGGATGGCACACTGCTTGATCTGCATTTTGACAGTCATTTCTGGTTGGAGCACTTACCCCTCCGTTACGCTGAGATCCATCAGCTTGATCCTGCTGAAGCCCGGGACTGGCTGCATCAGCGTATTGTTCAGGAGCAGGGTAATCTGCACTGGTACTGTATTGATTACTGGACCCGCGAACTGAATGTGCCGATCAATGCGCTGAAACTTGAAGTGGCTGATCGCATCGCTTTTCGACCCCATGTGCAGGATTTTCTGGCCCAGTTGCGCCGACAGCAGATCCGTACGGTGATTGTCACAAACGCGCACCAAGACAGCCTGATGCTGAAAATTCGCAAAACCGGACTTGATCAGTTGGTCGACGCAGTAGTGTGTTCCCATGATCTGGGCTTGCCCAAGGAAGATTTTCGATTTTGGCAGCACCTGCAGCAGCAGGAGTCGTTTATGCCTGAGCATACGCTGTTGGTGGATGACAGTTTGCCCGTTTTAGAGAGTGCCCGGCAGTACGGTATTCGTTATTTGTTATCGATCTATCAGCCAGACAGCGCACAGCCAAAGCGGCAGATTGATCAGTTTGCTGCGATCCATCACTTTGATGAAATTACACCGGATAAGACAACCTGAATGAGCGAACACGAAGAGAAGATTCGTCTCGATAAATGGCTCTGGGCGGCGCGGTTTTATAAAACGCGTGCCATCGCCAAACAGATGATTGAGGGCGGCAAGGTCCACTATAACGGTCAGCGCACCAAATGCAGCCGACATGTAGAGCTGGGAGCCGAGATTCAGGTGCGCCAGGGATTTGAAGAAAAAACGGTGGTTGTGAAAGCGCTGTCCGATCAGCGTCGCGGTGCACCCGAAGCGCAAAAGCTTTATCAGGAAACCGATAAAAGCCAACAGCGGCGGGAGCAGCATGCGCTGGAGCGAAAAGTTTCGGGTAGCAATTTGAATCCGCGGCATCGCCCTAATAAAAAAGAACGACGTCAGATAGTGTCGTTCAAAGATAAGGCAGGTTAAACCGATATGACTGCCGGCTATGTTCTGGCTTATGGTAAAATCTTGCGCAATTTTATTGGTAATTGAAACCCGATATGAGCAACCCAGATCAGATTCAGCGAATCCTGTTTGATAACCTTGATGTACGTGGCGTGGTTACAGGCTTGCAACAAACGTGTACTGATAACTTCAGGAATCATGATTACCCGCAGCGAATCCAGCAGGTTTTGGGTGAGATGCTGGCTGCTGTCAGCCTGCTTAGTTCCAATCTTAAATTCGAAGGTCGATTGATTCTGCAGGCGCAGGGTGCTGGCAATGTGCGGTTATTGCTGGCGGAATGCACCCATCAAAATAATCTACGGGCGATCGCTCGGTTTGATCAGGCACCTGCTGATGACAGCAGTTTTACTGATTTGCTGACGGACGGTCAGTTAATTCTGACGTTGGAGCCAGAGCAGGGTAGCCGTTATCAGGGTGTGGTGCCGTTGGAAGGTGAAACCCTGGCGCAGTGCCTCGAGGCGTATTTTGTCGCATCTGAGCAGTTACCTACTCAGGTGCATCTTGCCTGCGATGGTGCGCGTGCCGCTGGCTTTATGCTTCAGGTTTTGCCCGCGGCGGGTACAGCAGAACAGGACTGGCAACATATCAGCCAGTTGGGCGCTACGCTGAAATCCCAGGAGTTACTCGAGCTGGATAATCAGAATTTGCTGTATCGTTTGTTTCACCAGGAAGATTGCCGTCTGTATGAGCCGGAGTCACTGTGTTTCAGATGTACTTGCTCTCGGGAGCGGAGTGCGGCATCTTTGAAAATGCTCGATTTGGATGAACTGCATCAAGTACTGGCAGAACAGGGTGAAATTGCCGTCGACTGTCAGTTTTGTAATGCACACTACAGCTTTGATGCAGCTGATTTGCAGGCGCTGTTTTCACCTGATGGTGTCAGCGACTCATCGGGCCAGTTACATTGAATCTTATGGCCTGCCGTATGCCGGGGCAGAGCCAAGATTATTGGATGGTACTTTGCGCTTTTTTTGTGCATAATACGCCTCCTTATTTTCCGGCACCTACACCATAAGTTAATAGGTAACGTTATTGGCGCCTAAGCCAAGGGAACCCAGTAATGACCAAAGATTGCGAAACTTTTGCCCAAATTAACCTGACGCCAGCACAGCTGGTTGAAAAAGCGATTCAGAACGGCGAGGGAACACTGGCCGATACTGGCGCGCTGGTTGTGACCACCGGTAAGCGTACTGGCCGGTCGCCAATGGATCGTTTTATTGTTGAAGAGCCAAGCACAGCAGATGCGATCGATTGGGGCAATATCAACCGTCCGTTTGATGCAGAAAAATTTGATGCATTATGGGCGCGGGTAGAAGAATTTCTGGCAGACAAAGAACACTTTGTTTCTAACGTACACGTAGGTTCCGATCATAATCATTACCTGCCGGTAAAAATGACCACTCAGACTGCATGGCAGAACCTGTTTGGCCAGAACCTGTTTATTCGTCCTCACGAGTACAACCCGAAAAGCAAGGAAGAGTGGCAGATTCTGAACGTTGCTGGTTTCGAATGTGACCCAGAGCGTGACGGTACTAATAGCGATGGCGCAGTAATCATTAACTTTGTGAAACGCAAGGTGCTGATTGCAGGCATGCGCTACGCCGGTGAGATGAAAAAAGCGATGTTCTCTGTGCAGAACTTCCTGTTGCCGGAAAAAGACGTACTGCCAATGCACTGTTCTTCCAATATTGGTGAAGACGGTGCCACGACTCTGTTCTTTGGCTTGTCCGGTACGGGTAAAACTACCTTGTCTGCTGATCCTGAGCGTTATCTTATCGGTGATGACGAGCATGGTTGGGGTAAAGGTGTTGTGTTCAACATTGAAGGTGGCTGCTACGCCAAAACCATCAATCTGAGCAAGAAGAACGAGCCCATTATCTGGGATGCAATCCGCTTTGGTGCCATCGTTGAAAACGTGGTTTTGGATGACAAGCGTCGCGCGGATTACAACGATGTTTCCCTGACTGAAAACGGTCGTTGCGCTTATCCGCTGGAGCATGTTGATAAGCGCTCTGCGACCAATATGGGTGAAGAGCCAAATTCTATCGTGTTCCTGACCTGTGATCTGACCGGTGTTCTGCCTCCGGTATCGATCCTGACTAAGGAAGCGGCGGCTTATCACTTCCTGTCTGGTTACACTGCTCTGGTGGGTTCCACCGAAATGGGTTCTGGTGGTGGTATCAAATCCACTTTCTCTACTTGTTTTGGCGCACCATTCTTCCCGCGTCCGGCACATGTTTACGCTGACCTGCTGATGAAGCGGATTGAAGAATTTGGTTCCAAAGTGTATCTGGTCAATACCGGCTGGACCGGTGGTTCATACGGCGTGGGCGAGCGTTTCAGTATTCCGACTACCCGTGGCATTATCAGCGCCATTCAGAATGGTGCCTTGAAAGATGTGGCGGCTATTAAGCTGGAAGGCCTGAATATTGCAATTCCGGCAGAAGTGCCTGGTGTGGATAACAGTCTGCTGAATCCGCGTGATACCTGGGCCGATAAAGCGGCTTATGATGATGCTGCGCAGAACCTGATCAGTCAGTTCGTTAACAACTTCAAGAAATTTGAAGGTGTGTCCGAAGAGATTGTGGCTGCAGGTCCACAGCTGTAATCAGGCAAAATTAGTTAAAAAGCCTCGCGATAGCGGGGCTTTTTTTTGTCTGTTAGTTGTGTTTTTTTGCCGCTAGATGCTACACGCAAATCAAATAATTGTGTCTGCAATGCGTTGTCTTTGAGCGCCTATCAGAGGTTGTTTATGGCGCTTCGGCGGTTGTCGGTATTGTTTTTATCGATGGCGTGACTAAGGGCGGATTACTCTGCTTAAGTCGCGCTAAAATTTCGCTGAAAGGTTGCGGCTTGTCGATACCATAACCCTGGGCAAAATTGACCCCGATATGCTGCAGCATGCTCATGATTTCGTCATTTTCTACATATTCGGCAATGGTCTGCATGCCCATGGTTTGCCCAATTTCATTAATGGATTTGATCATCGCATGGTATACAGGGTCTTCAGCTATATCTTTAACAAACATACCGTCTATTTTCAGGTAGTCCACTGGCAGGTTTTTCAGATAGCCGAATGAAGATAAGCCGCTGCCAAAATCATCCAGTGCAAACTGACAGCCAAACTGCTTCAGGGTTTTAATGAACTGCACCGCCATGCTTAATTTAGAAATGGCAGCTGTTTCGGTTATTTCAAAGCAGATCATCTTGCCATCAATATTGTGCTCTTTCAGTGCTGCAACAATAAAGTCCAGGAAGTTCGGCGCGGCGATGGACTGGCCTGAGATGTTGATAGATAAGAATTTGATGCGGGTGGCGCAGCTGGGGTTCGCGGCAATGGTTCGGAAAGCGTTGGAAATGACCCAATGGTCAATGTTCTCTGCCAGGTCATAGCGTTCTGCTGCGGGTAGGAACAAGCCAGGGGCAACCAAATTACCTGATTCGTCAATCATCCGTACCAGCAGTTCGTAATGTATATCGGTAGAATTTTTAAGCGGCTTGATGGTTTGAGCAAAGAGGCAAAATCTGTTTTCTTCCAGGGCTTTATGTATGCGGGGTACCCAGCGTATTTCGCCTTCACGAGCGGTAACTGTGACATCATCCTCTTCATAAAGGTGGATACGATTTCGCCCCAGGTCTTTAGCGGCATAACATGCAGCATCTGCTTGACGTAATAGTTCGGTGAAGTTGGGTGTTGTTTCGTTGATAGCGACCAGCCCGATACTCACGCCAATTTTAAAGGTGTGACCTTCCCAGCTGAATTGATAGTTCTGGATTGCGTCGTGCAGCAGAGTAGTGATGCGTTGGGCTTGCTCTAAGTTGCAGTATTCCATAAGAATGGCGAATTCGTCTCCGCCTAAGCGAGCTAGCGTATCTCGTTGCCGCACTTGTTCGCGCAAGATCATGGCTACCTGGCGCAGTAGTTCATCACCGGCGATATGACCTCCTGTGTCATTGACGATTTTGAACTGGTCCAGGTCCATAAAACATAAGGCGTGAACACTCTTTTCTGTTCGGACTTTTGTTATCAGTCTGTTTGCTCGATGCTCAAATTCACTGCGGTTGAGGATGCCGGTGAGCGCATCATGGCGAGCCTGATGGTTCAGTTTGTTAGAGAGTAAATGCTCTTTGGTGATGTCTTCTTGGGTCGAGATATAGTGGGTAATCTCGCCTTGGTTATTTTCAATACTGGAAATAGACACCCGGCTCCAGTATGTATCTCCGTCTCTCTTGCGGTTTAGAACTGTACCTTGCCATACATCACCGGCAGTGATTGTTTGCCACAATTCTTGATAGGTGTCGCTGGGTGTTTGTGCTGAGCGCAAGATATTGACATTTTTACCTATAGCTTCGTCACTATGGTAGCCAGTAATTTCGGTGAACTTGGGGTTCACGTATTCAATGGTGCCGTTACAGTCAGTAATAATGACGGTGGTTGATGTCGACTCAACCGCGCGGGAGAGTTTTTTCAACGATTCGTCCGCCATCTTGCGTTCGGTAATGTCACGTGTCACCGCAAGGTGGGCAATGATGTCACCTGATTTGTCTCTGAGCGGCGTGGCGTGTGTTTCCACCCATTTACGGCCACCTTGTAGGCCGATAATTTCGTACTCCATGATGATGGATTGCCCATCAAACACCTTTTTATTCAGTTCGATAAACTGATCTCTGTGTTCAGGGGCTATCAGGTCATAAACCAATGCGCCGTCGACTTCGTCAAACGTGGGGGCTTCGATCAGCCCCAGGCCAGCCGGGTTCATGCTGAGTAATGTGCCATCACGAGCAACCGTCTTTACGCACTCTGGCTCGGATTCCAGAATGGTATTCAATTTGGTGTTTGCCGACTTGAGTTCTTCTTTAGCAAGTTTGCTCTCACTAATATCCCGGATAAATGCGCAAGCACTGTCCTGACTGCCGTAGGATAAAAAACTTAATGAAATTTCAACCGGAACGAATATGTTTGCTTTAGTTTTGAGGTCAGCGCTGATCGTTGCGCTACCGACGGAATGCCACTCCTGCCAGTGATCAGAAAATTCTGCTGTTGGTAGGTTGTCCTGAATGTCTGCAATATCTAAATCGAGCAACTCCTCGCGGGTATAGCCGAGTAATTCACAGGCCCTGACGTTAGCATCCAGAAATTGCCCCGTTGCATTCATCCAGATGATGGCTTCGTTGCTGTGGTCTAAAGACTGTTTTTTATACAGCAGGGCTTTGTTAGATGTTTGCAGTTGTTGTACCTGGCGGCTGATTATAAATACCCCAGACACCAGCAGCAGGCTGACGGTCGACAAAATTAGTCCAGATATTAAGCCCGGTTGGACAGGTAAATGGATATCGATGTTTGGCACGAGGATGATGCCTTGCAATGCTGTCAGCAATAGCAGGCCAAGAACAATAAATAGTCGTGCTTTCTGGCTTATGCTGGCCTGACTGAATCGGAAGGCTAAGCCGGTTGCTATCAATAATAGCGAAATTGAGATAACAGAAAGTATCGTGGCCATATTGTGAACTCTACATCCGGACAGTATTTCGTTGCTGACAGGCATCAGTTAAACGGTTGGCGTTTGGGCTGTCATTTTTGTTTTACCCAGGGCCTGCGAGCACGACTAACCATTCGCTATCAACGCACAGATGCCACTCAAACCTCGTTAGCGCCGTGAGATAAAAGTCGCAGTTGAGGTGCTAAGCATCATGGTAGGCACTATAGCAAAGCCGTAACTGTTAAGCGCTCAGGTAAAGCATGATGCCCTATCCAAGCCGTAGTCTACTGAGCTGGGTCAAACCTATTGAAATTCTTTAGTACAGCAGGATTACGCCTGCAAGTCAGGCGCACTAGGGCTTATCTGGCTGCAAGCGCTAGAAAAATTTCAATTTGATATGGGCAGCGCTGAGGTATTCCGCTTCCTGCTCTAGTTCGGCATGGGTTAATGGGTGATGTTCCAGCCAGCCCTCCGGAAACTTCAGCCCCAGTTTTTTGCCGTCGGCCTGAAACTCAATGCCCGGTAACCTGTCTTTGGTACGGCTGCGGTTCAGCACAACGGCTAGTCGCAACAGCACGCACAAGCGAGTAAAAGGCTCCTGTAGCCGGTCGGGTAGGGTTTTGAATTCCTCTTTGGGAAACTTGCGGCGGTGGCCTCGAACCAGAGTCGCCAGCTGTAACTGACTCTGGTTGGTAAAGCCGGGCAGGTCTGAGTTGTTGAGCAGGTACGCGCTGTGTTTGTGGTGTTGGCTATGGGCGATGGTTAGGCCGATTTCATGGGTGCGGGCGGCCCAGCTGAGTATGTCGTAATGTTCAGCGCTTAATCCCCAGTCATTTTTGACCTGCCCCCAGGCAATTAAGGCGGTTTGTTCCACTCGCTCGGCTTGCTCACTGTCAACATGATAACGCTGCATCAGCGCGTTGATGGTACGGTCGCGGACATCTTCATGCTGCAGGCGACCTACCATGTCGTAAAGCACGCCTTCACGTAGTGCTCCGTCGGAAAACTCCATGCTGGTGATCTCCAGCGTATCGAAAATGGCACAGAGAATAGCGCAGCCGGCCGGTAGCAGGTGGAGTCGCTCGGCCTTCAGGCCAGGCATTTCCAATTTTTCATAGTGGTTGGCTTTGAGGATCTGGTCGCGCAGCGTATGCAGTGCTTCTACTGTCAGTGAGTCTTCACACCAGCCGAAATTCTTGCATACGTTGCGAATCGCTTTGATGGTGCCGGACGCGCCAACACTGCTGCTCCAACCATGCTGTTGATAGGCGGCGCGAATTGCTAGCAGCTCCCGGCAGGCGGTCGTGTAAGCCCGACGAAAGCCCTCAGGGCTGATTGCGCCTTCCTGGAAAAAATACTGGCTGTAGCTGACGCAACCAATATGCAGGCTTTCGGTGAGCTTTGGCTCAAACCGCTCGCCGATAATGAACTCTGTACTGCCGCCGCCAATGTCGACCACCAAGCGTGGTCCATGGTCATCCGACAGGCTGTGGGCTACACCCAGGTAGATCAGGCGTGCTTCTTCCCGGCCTGAAATGATTTCCAGCGATGCGCCTATGACTTTTTCGGCGGCTTCAATAAAAGCCTGACTGTTTTTGGCTTCCCGCAGGGCGTTGGTGCCTACGGCGCGGATGTTATCGCTTGGTAATTCACTAATTCGCTGGGCAAACCGGCCTAGACAGTCCAATCCGCGCTGCCAGGCATCATCAAGCAGCTTTTTGTTGCTATCAATGCCAGCGGCAAGCTGGACCTTTTCGGAGAGGATATCCAGAGGGCGGATCTCGCCCTGGGTCAGTTGTGCCACCACCATGTGGAAGCTATTGGAACCCAGATCGATTGCAGCCAGAAGCTGGGAGTCTTCATTCTGGCTGACTGGGGTGTTATCTGTCATTAAACGTAATACCTCAGGCTGCAGCTCTAGCGGGCTCTGCGGGGCAGTGGGGCGTGTTGGTATAAGACTACCAGATGCCTGCCGCAGGTGCAGGCTGTTTTATGCCTTATACCGGTTCCAGAGTGGCAGGCCGCTGGGGATTATCTGTTTTGGGTGTTACAAATTTATGGCCTTGGGTGTTATTATCGCTGTCTGTATCAATTCTGGGTGCAATGGAGAACAGTCCCCATGAGCGAAAACATTGTTAATGTCACTGACGATTCCTTTGAAGATGAAGTGATTAAAGCAGAAGGTCCGGTGCTGGTTGATTATTGGGCAGAATGGTGTGGTCCCTGCAAGATGATCGCTCCGGTGTTGGAAGAAGTCGCAAAAGAATATGCGGGTCAGTTGAAGATCTGCAAACTGAACATCGATGAAAACAGCGAAACGCCGCCAAAATTCGGTATTCGTGGTATCCCAACCCTGATGTTATTCAAGGGCGGCAACGTCGAAGCAACCAAAGTAGGTGCGCTGTCTAAGTCTCAGCTGTCTGCATTTGTTGAAGCAAACCTGTAATCAGGTGTGTGTGAATGGGTAATGACTAAAAAACATTACCCATTCCTTCTTTCCGGCTATAGACAGCCATAGAGCAACCTTTTATAGTGGGGTCAGTT
Organism: Pontibacter sp. JAM-7; assembly: GCF_048548695.2. Taxonomy (NCBI): domain Bacteria; kingdom Pseudomonadati; phylum Bacteroidota; class Cytophagia; order Cytophagales; family Hymenobacteraceae; genus Pontibacter; species Pontibacter sp. JAM-7. Next base: position 35,751 of record NZ_JBLYIF020000009.1, on the reverse strand, counting down.
TAGTTGGCCGCCATCTCTCCCTGTTACACGGCAGCGCCCGCTATCCGTCTGATATCTCCTATTTCCAGCCAAATTTCTATTTAATATAAATCAGCCTAGTGCTTATTCCCTCCTATTATGAATCTGACAGAATTAAAAACAAAAAGTGTTCCCGAACTGCTTGAGATTGCGAAAGGCATGGGCATGGACAATCTGGCCCGTTCCCGCAAGCAGGATGTAATATTTGCGATCCTCAAACGCCACGCAAAAGGTGGTGAGGATATATATGGCGATGGTGTCCTTGAAATTCTGCAGGATGGATTTGGTTTCCTGCGCTCCGCTGATTCCTCATACCTGGCTGGCCCCGATGATATCTATGTGTCGCCTAGCCAGATTCGCCGTTTTAACCTGCGTACCGGTGATACGATTGCCGGCAAAATCCGACCTCCCAAGGATGGCGAACGTTATTTCGCCTTGCTGAAAGTTAATGAGATTAACTACGATCAGCCGGAAAATGCGAAAAACAAAATACTGTTTGAGAACCTGACGCCACTGTTTGCCCAGGATCGCCTGCGGATGGAGTTGGGTAACGGCAGTACTGAAGACCTGACGGCTCGGGTTATTGATCTGGTTTGCCCAATGGGTAAAGGCCAGCGCGCATTGCTGGTATCGCCGCCGAAGGCGGGTAAAACCCTGATGCTGCAGAATATTGCTAACAGTATCTCCCGTAACAACCCGGAAACCCACCTGATTGTGCTGCTGATTGATGAGCGCCCGGAAGAGGTGACTGACATGCAGCGTACCGTACGCGGCGAAGTCGTGGCATCGACCTTCGATGAACCGCCATCCCGCCATGTACAGGTTGCTGAGATGGTGCTGGAAAAAGCCAAGCGCCTGACAGAACACAAAAAAGATGTGGTTATCCTGCTGGACTCTATTACCCGTCTGGCGCGTGCCTACAACACAGTTATTCCATCCTCCGGCAAGGTACTGACGGGTGGTGTGGATGCCCATGCCTTGGAACGTCCAAAGCGTTTCTTCGGCGCCGCGCGTAATATTGAAGAGGGCGGCAGCCTGACCATTATTGCCACTGCGCTGGTGGATACCGGATCTAAAATGGACGAGGTTATCTTTGAAGAGTTCAAAGGTACCGGTAACTCTGAGGTGCATCTGGATCGCAAGATTGCAGAAAAACGGGTATTCCCGGCCATCAATATCCGCCGCTCTGGCACCCGCCGTGAAGACTTGCTTACCACTGAAGATGAACTGCAGCGGATGTGGATTCTGCGCAAGCTGCTGGACTCAATGGAAGATACCTCAGCCACTGAGTTTGTGATTGATAAGCTGAAAGACTTCAAGACCAATGATGAATTCTTCCTCTCCATGAAACGCAAGTAAACTGGAGAGCAACATTGAAGGGTAAGCCTGTGGCTTACCCTTTTTTATGAACGGATAACCAACGCCAAGTCTTTATGTCCACACCAAAATACAGAGATCTGCGCGACTTTATACAGATGCTTGAAGCTCGGGGTGAGCTGAAGCGTATCCGACAAGAGGTTGATCCTTATCTGGAAATGACCGAAATCTGTGACCGTACCCTGCGTGCCGGTGGCCCCGCATTGCTGTTCGAAAACCCCAAAGGTTTTACCACCCCGGTATTGGCTAATCTGTTTGGTACGCCAGGAAGGGTTGCTTTAGGCATGGGTGAGGAGCGGGTTGAAGCACTGCGTGATGTGGGTGTCTTACTGTCGCAACTGAAAGAGCCGGAGCCGCCAAAAGGCATGAAAGATGCTTGGGATAAGTGGCCCATCTTTAAGCAGGTGCTGAACATGGGGCCGAAGGTGGTTAAGTCTGCCCCTTGCCAGGCGCATGTGATAGAGGGTGATGATGTCGACCTGTATCAGTTGCCGATCCAGACGTGCTGGCCGGGTGATGCGGGCCCGTTGGTGACCTGGCCGCTGGTGATAACCCGGGGACCAAATAAAGAACGGCAGAATCTGGGTATTTATCGCCAGCAGCTGATTGCGCGAAATAAGTTGATTATGCGTTGGCTGGCACATCGCGGCGGTGCGCTGGATCTGCGTGAATGGCAGCAGCAACACCCGGGCGAACGCTTCCCGGTTGCCGTGGCTTTGGGTGCCGATCCGGCAACTATATTAGGCGCGGTCACTCCGGTACCGGATACCCTGTCTGAATATGGTTTTGCCGGTCTTTTGCGGGGTGGTAAAACAGAAGTGGTACGCTGTATCGGCAATGATTTGCAGGTGCCAGCCAGTGCCGAGTTTATTTTAGAAGGTTATATTGAGCCGGGTGAAATGGCCGATGAAGGGCCGTTTGGCGACCATACCGGTTATTACAATGAAGTGGACCAGTTTCCGGTATTCACCGTAGAACGGATTACCCACCGCGAGGACCCGATCTATCACAGCACCTACACTGGGCGTCCGCCGGATGAGCCTGCGGTGCTGGGGGTGGCGCTGAATGAAGTGTTTGTACCGATTCTGCAAAAGCAGTTTCCTGAGATCGTCGACTTCTATCTGCCGCCGGAAGGTTGTTCTTACCGTATGGCAGTCGTTACCATGAAAAAGCAGTATCCGGGACATGCTAAGCGGGTGATGCTGGGTGTCTGGTCGTTTTTGCGTCAGTTTATGTATACCAAGTTTGTCATTGTCTGTGATGATGACATTAATGCCCGCGACTGGCAGGATGTTATCTGGGCAATCACCACGCGAATGGACCCTCAGCGGGACACCGTGCTGATCGACAATACCCCGATAGATTATCTGGATTTTGCTTCTCCAGTATCGGGGCTGGGGTCCAAGATGGGCATGGACGCTACCAACAAATGGCCGGGTGAAACCAACCGGGAGTGGGGCGAGCCGATCGAAATGGATGCTGAGGTAAAGCAACGGGTTGATGCGCTCTGGGATGAGCTGGGCATACTGGACTGACCGGTGGCCTGGCGCATAACCCTTGCAGATCAGAATGTCTGCCTGCAAAGCCTTCCCGAAGAGACCTTGTATGACACCCTGCAACGCTATGGGTATCGGCTGCGAGTGAGTTGTCGCAATGGGGTGTGTCAAATTTGTGAAGTTCAGCTGCTGGCCGGAGAGGTTGAGCAGCGGTATCCAAAAAGACATCTCTGCCTGACAGAGATGGATAATCAGGGCGGAAAGCCCATTCTGGCCTGCACTAGCCGGCCACTTTCTGACGTTAGGGTGCAAATAGAGGGAGTTCAACCTCCCGGAGTGTTAGTTGTGAAAAAATTGCGGTGTGATATTACCACCATTGAAAAGTTAAACAGCGATGTCTATCGAGTGCGGTTGCATCTGCCAGCGACCGGATCCCTGGCAGCAGAGTTCTATGCAGGGCAATATCTGGACATAGTATTGCCTGATGGCCGTCAGGCTTCATTCTCTATTGGTTCTGCACCTGATCAGGGGCGTGATCTGGAGTTGCATATCCGGCACATGCCGGGCAGTGAAATGTCCAATGCAATTTTGGCCCATCTGCAACAGAATCCTTCGGTTGAAATCGAGCTACCTAAAGGCACCTGTTATTTGCAGGCGCAGTCGATTAATGCCCAAACCCGGCTGATTTTTGCGGCTGCAAGCACCGGCTTTGCCCAAGTGAAAAGTGTGGTTGAGCACCTGTTGGCAAACCAGTATGGCAATCCGATTTATATCTATTGGGGCGCGCGCGTTGAAGAAGATATGTATCTAGAGCGGCTGCCGCAGCAGTGGGCCAGTGAACACACCAATGTGCATTTTGTACCGGTAATCAGTGAGCCGGAGAACAGTCCCGGCTGGCAGGGGCGTTGTGGTCTGTTGAGTGATGCGCTTCTGGAGGATTTTGCTGACTTTGAAGGCATTGAAGTGTTTGCCAGCGGATCGCCAGCGATGGTTTATGCGCTACTGGATGCCTGTGAAACGCGTGGTTTCAGTGCGCAGAAGATGCACTCGGACGTATTTGCTTACGCGCCACGCCCAAGTAAAGGTTAACGGCAGGTTAGTGTCGGTTAGGGCACTAGGCCTGCGTTGTTGCTTGTTTCGGCATGGGCAGTAGCGGGAGATCCGTGGCAATCAGTTGCATGTGCTGATCTAGCAGGCTTTGGGCCTGCTGCTGCTGTCCTAGATGGCGTAGCAGCCGCACCAGTTCTGCCAGTGCTTCGCGACTGGGCTCCAGCTGCAGGCTTTGGTCAAAAAAATCGACCGCTTCATCCCACTTCTCATTACGCAGACATAGCCGCCCCAGGGTCAGTAACAGAGCCGGGCTGTCGGCATGTTTGCGTTGCCAGCTTTGTGCTTGCTGCAGTTGCTTGCTGGGCTTGTCACCCAGTACCCGACCATAGAGTGCCACCAGCTTTTCATCCCAATGCCGCTTGATCAGGTCGCGCAGATTTTGTTCTGCCCGCCCTTCGGCACCCATCTCAATCAGTAGCTCGGTGTAACGTTGTACCAGTTCGATATCCCGGGCCCGCTCCAAGGGTATGCTGTGCCAGATCCGTCCCAGCTGCTTTAACTGAATATCATGATCTGTGTTGCTTCCGGTGGCTGTGCTCTCCAGTAACTTGGTGTAACACCGGTGTTCAAGCGCGCGGACCTGTTCTTCAGGTAGTGCCTGATTTTTGCGTAGTACTGGGAGCAGGTCAGCCAGCGCTGGCCAGTCATTCAGCCGCAGATAGACATCCTTCAGCAGTTTCATTACATAGGTATTCTTGGGCGCCAGGCTACGTAAGCGCAGTAGGGTCGCCAGGCTTGGCTCCAGCTGGCCGCGTGATAATTGGATCTCTGCCTGTGAAATGGCGACTGTCACTTCAGCTTCAGGTGTGCTGCTGCGTGCTTTTTGCAGCAACTCATCGGTAGCGACCTCATTATTCTGCTCATGGGACGCTTTGGCGGCCGCTAGATAGTTGATCATTGGTAGGTCAGAGCGTTCAGCTGCCTGTACCAGCTGTTTTTGCGCCTGAGCCCAATTGCCCTGCGCCAGCGCGGTCAGCCCTTTCAGGGTTTTGCGGCGACTGATCCGTTGGTTGCGATGTTCGCGCCAGGCGGTGAATCGCCAGCTGCGCTGACGGCCACGATTGATCAGGTTGATGCTGGCATGTAGCGTCATAAACACCACGACTACTACCAACAGCAACACCCAGATACTGGTTTCAATGGTGGTGTTTTTGTAAGCCAGCAGCACATAGCCGCTGTCTTCCACCATCTTTTGCCCCAGCCACGCACCGACAGCGAGCAGTACCAGCAACAGCAGGAACAGTTTTTTCATTGTGCCTGTGCCTCCTGTTTAAGTGCGGTCATCTGCTTGAGATAGGTTTTCAGGCTTTTCAGCGAACCGGAAATATCAGGCATGACCGGCGCGACATTGATCTGCTTCAATTCATCAAGACTGCGCAGCAGGCTTTGGGTGGTGCTGCTGTCAGGGTCAAAGTAGCTTTCAATCCATTGTGAGGATTTATCCAGGCTGGCACGGTAGGACACCGCTTTACGCAACAGCAGTGCTTGTTGAGCCTGTTCCAGCATAAGGTGCAGGTTTTGTTGCAGGTAATAATTTTGCTGCGGTGAAAGCAGGGGTTCTACCGGCTCATCCCGGTGTTGAATCACAATCAGGGTGTTGAACTGGGTAATCAGTTTGTTCCAGACCGCTTTAAGATCACTATGCCAGGATTCCGCAACCGTTTCTGGGGTAACTTTTTGCAACAGTTCAGGCAGTTCGTGGGGCTGGGATACCGGCAGTAAAGGCAGCTTTTCTACCTGTCCGTTCAGAGCGCCTAGTTGCAGGAAAACCCCTTCGGTATCGAGCCGAGGAACCGCCTCCAATGCGGCAATATCTTCTGCCAATGCCTTGCGTACTTCATAGATGCCGACATCATCAGTCTCTTTAAGGATTTCGTCAGCTGATTTAAGCAGGGTCAGCGCACCGGTAGCCGTTTGCTCCATCAGTACGCGCTGATTTGCCAGGCGCAACAGGTATTCCACTTCGGCCAGAAGCCAGTCACCGCGGTCGGTTTGCTGCTGGGCCGTGATTTGCTGAATACTTTGGGTCAGGCGTTGTTGCAGTTCATCGACATTGCGTTTGTCTGCGGCAGATTGCTGTTGTATTTGCTGTAGCTGCTGCTGTAACTGGTTGACCCGTTGGTCAGTTGCAGCGCGGGCTTCTGTGATGGCAGTGTCGAGGGCCAGCCGCAGAGAGGCCTGGGTGTCGGCTTGGTGCTGGGTTTGTCCCATGTTCAGCCAGAACAGGTAACCGCCAAGTCCTAGCGCAAGCAGCGCCAACAGTAGTGCCAGTTTGCCGGGCCAACTGGCGGCTGGTTTGTTGCTGGATGCTGTTTGCTGAGCAGTATTGCCGGGAGGTGGAGGCGTTTGATCTGCATCTGCAGACTTTTCTGCTTCCAGACTTGCAGCAGCCTGCTCCAGGTCGTCCGGGGTGGCTTGCAGTGTTTCCGTCACGTCCGTTTCTGTTGGGCTGGGGTCATGGGAGGATTCGGTTGTATCCGTGATAGGTTGGGCTTCGGGTGGCTGCTTCTTTTCGCTCATCTTCCGACTTCCGACAATGTCTGCTGCACGGCCCTGATCATGGTTTGATCGTCGGCACCGGCAGTGCTAATAACCGTTGTGAACCCTGCTTGGCAGGCTTCCTGTGCTGTCCTCTTGCTGGGTACCAGTAGGGGGATCTGTAAGATCGCCTTACGGTGCCCGTCATCAACCAGTTCTAGCAGATTTTTTAATGCGTCAGAACTGGTCAGTAAAATCGTATCCGGTAGTTGCTGATAGAGAGACTGCGCTAATTGTTCCTGACTGTAGTCAGGACAGCAGCGCTCATAGAGTTCAGCATAACTGACCAGCGCGCCACGTGCACTCAGTTCCTGTGCCAGTTTTTCCCGGCCGCCCCGGCCACGGCAGATCAGAATCTTATCCCCTTCGATCTGTTGCAACGCCTCCGATGCCAGTAGTGCCTCTGAATCGTAGCCTATTGGGCTATGAAACGCTTGGATACCATAGTCGGCCAAGCGGCTGGCGGTCTGTTTGCCAATGGCCAGCCACTGTATTCGGATGGGAAGCTGCGGCCAGTACTGATCGATCAGCTCTCCGGCCAGTGTGGCAGCATTGCTGCTAACAAAAATGACATGTTGATATAGGTCCAGATCAACAATCTGTTGCTTTGCCAGCAGGTAGTCTTTTGCGCAGTCCTGCAGGGGCCTGATGTTGATTAATGGCAAGGATACTGCGTCTGCCCCGAGGCTTCTCAATTGCTTCAGCAGTCCCCCGGACTGGGCAGCGGGCCGGGTGACTAGCACCCGGCAGTTGGCAAGCGGTTTAGGCGTCGTCACTGTTGTATACAGCGTCCAGAATCTTTTTGGCACCGGCGGCCAGAAGTCGCTCAGCCAAGGTGATGCCGAGTTGCTCTGCCTGGTCTGGATGGCCAGTAATTTCGTCACGTAGCACGAGAGTGCCATCAGGCCGGGCAACCAGGCCACGCAGATACAGCTCACTGTTATCTTCGTTCAGGGTGGCGTAACAGGCGATTGGTACCTGGCAACCGCCTTCCAGACGGCGGTTCATGGCCCGCTCGGCGGTGACACGATAAGCGGTATCCTGATGGTGCAGTGGCTGCAACAGCGCCATGAGTTCGCTGTCATCTGTGCGGCATTCGATACCAACAGCACCCTGACCACCTGCCGGCAGACTCTCTTCAGGTGTGATTTCGCAGCGGATACGGTCATGCATTTTCAAACGCATCAGGCCTGCGGTTGCCAGAATAATGGCGTCGTATTCGCCATCATCCAGTTTGCGTAGCCGGGTATTCACGTTCCCACGCAGCCATTTTACTTCTAGATCCGGGCGCCGTTCGCTTAGCTGGGATTCGCGGCGCAGTGATGAGGTGCCCACTACGCTGCCTGGTGGTAGCTCATCAATATTATTAAAACGGTTGGATACAAAAGCATCGGTCGGCTGTTCACGTTCGCAAATGACAGCCAGGCCAAGGCCTGGCGGGAATTCCATGGGAACATCCTTCATGGAGTGCACGGCAATATCCGCTTCGCCCGCCAGCATGGCTTCTTCGAGTTCTTTAACAAACAAGCCCTTGCCTCCGACTTTGGCCAGAGGGGCATCCAGTAACTTGTCTCCGCGTGAGGTCATGCCCAGCAATTCCACCGTCAATTCTGGGTGGTGCTTTTCTAATTCAGCTTTGACAAATTCGGCTTGCCAGAGGGCGAGAGGGCTTTGGCGGGTGGCGATGCGAAGGGTTCTGTTCATCTCTGCGGGGTCCTGTGACTCGTTTTTAACGCCCTGACTGCGGGTTGTGGCAATTGTATCAGAGCTTCCTTGGCGGCGCAGGAAGGCGGCATGATATAATCCGCGCCAGATTTTGATTCAGAGCGGCTTTTTTGCCGTCAAGTAGAGGTTATCCCGATGAGTGACAAGACCAACCAGCAATGGGGTGGACGTTTCAGTGAACCGACTGATGCCTTCGTGGCGCGCTTTACTGCTTCGGTAGAATTCGATCAGCGTATGTATTTGCAGGACATTCGCGGTTCCATTGCTCATGCCAAAATGCTGGCTAAGGTCGGGGTGCTGACAGAGCAGGAGCGGGATGACATTATCCGCGGTTTGGGCGAAATCCGTATCGAAATTGAGCGGGGTGAGTTTGAATGGTCAGTGGTATTGGAAGATGTGCATATGAACATCGAGGCAGCACTGACCAAAAAGATCGGCATCACCGGCAAAAAACTGCATACCGGTCGCTCCCGTAATGATCAGGTAGCTACTGATATTCGTCTATATCTGCGTGACGAAGTGGATCTGATCCTGGCCGAGATCAGCCGCTTGCAACAAGGTTTGTTAGCGCTGGCTGAAACGGAAGCCGATACCATTATGCCGGGTTTTACGCATCTGCAAACGGCACAGCCCGTGACATTCGGCCACCACCTGATGGCATGGTTTGAAATGCTAAGCCGTGACTATGGCCGGTTTGAAGATTGTCGTGAGCGCGCCAATATTATGCCTTTGGGTGCGGCTGCTCTGGCAGGTACCACTTATCCGATTGAGCGTGATTACACCTGTGAGCTGCTTAACTTCTCAGCACCGGCAGAAAATTCGCTGGATGCGGTGTCTGATCGTGACTTTGCCATCGAGTTCTGCGCGGCTTCAAGTATTCTTCTCATGCATATGACCCGAATGTCTGAAGAGCTGGTGTTGTGGACCTCTGCGCAGTTTAACTTTATCAATTTACCGGACCGTTTTTGTACCGGATCTTCGATTATGCCGCAGAAGAAAAATCCGGATGTGCCTGAGCTGGTGCGTGGTAAAAGTGGTCGGGTGTATGGCCATTTGATCAGCCTGTTGACTCTGATGAAGTCTCAACCGCTGGCGTATAACAAGGATAATCAGGAAGACAAGGAACCGTTGTTTGATGCCATTGATACTGTGAAAGGCTGCCTGCGTGCCTTCGCTGATATGGTGCCGGCATTGGAAGCCAAGCCTGATCAGATGCGTGAAGCGGCACTGCGTGGCTTCTCCACAGCAACTGATCTGGCAGATTACCTGGTGCGGGCCGGTGTCGCGTTTCGTGATGCCCATGAAATTGTCGGTAAATCCGTGGCTTACGGCATCCAGACAGGCAAGGATCTGGGTGAAATGAGTCTGGATGAGCTACGCCAGTTTTCCGATGTGATTGGTGACGACGTATTTGCAGTGCTGACGTTGGAAGGTTCGGTGGCCGCCCGCAATCATATTGGTGGCACCGCACCGGCCCAGGTGCGTGCAGCCGTGGCTCGAGGCCGGGAAAAACTCGCGCAACGGGGTTAAATTTATCTATATCTGAAAGCCGTTGCCGTTCTGCGGCAGCGGCTTTTTTTATGGTATCTGGTCGAGATATTCCAGATTCTTACCTCTTTTCAGATCATGTTCAGCTGCCTCCCGGCACTCTGGGGCTACGTGAAATGCAGCTAGCAAGGAATCATCATGACCGGTCAGAAATCTATTTCAGCAGTGGTGCTTAGCTTGGGCTTGGTTTTAGGCCTGGCGCTACTGGGCTATCAGTTGGGCGATGCTGCAATACGTTTTAAAGAGTTGGAACGCAGTGTGACGGTCAAGGGACTGGCTGAGCGGGAGTTGCCGGCCGATCTGGTGATCTGGCCGATCCAGTTTGCTGTAGCTGATAATGACCTGACCCAGCTGTATGCCCGTCTTGAGGCGAACAATGCTTTGGTAAAGCAATTTTTGCAGCAGCAGGGGCTTCCGGTCGAGGCGATCAGTAGCGCGGCTCCGGCAATTACGGATAAATCTGCGCAGCAGTATGGCTCGCAGCAACGAGCCGAATTTCGTTATACCGCAAGGCAGACTGTAACGGTCTATTCTGCTGATGTAGGCCGGGTCAGGCAGGTGATGAGCCGCCTGTCTCAACTGGGCAAGCAAGGGATCGTTTTCACCGGCGAGAGTTATCAGGGTCGGCCGGAGTATTTATATACCGGGTTAAATGAACTCAAACCGCAGATGGTGGAAGAGGCGACGCGCAATGCTCGGCAGGTGGCCAGCAAGTTTGCTGCAGACTCGGGTAGCCAGCTGGGCAAAATTCGGCGCGCTTCACAGGGCCAATTCAGTATTACCGACCGTGACCATAACAACCCGCACATTAAAAAAGTCCGGGTTGTCTCTACGGTAGAATATTATCTGTCGGATTGAATCGATCAGTTCAGCGTAATATCTACCATCAGGTCACTGGCGATCGCTTCCAGTGCTTCCTGCAAGTCATCCAGATCCGTGTTGGTGGGCAGGTGCAGCTCGGCGCGGGCCTTAAACAGCAGTTCAGCTGACATGGAGCCAGAGACCAGTTCGGTATTCAGACGTTCGACATTGATATTACGGCTGGCCAGCGCCTGAGATATATCGCGGACTATACCGGGTTTGTCATGACCTACCAGTTCCAGAATGGCGGTTTCTGTGGCGGCGCTGTCTGGATGGTCAGAGGCTCGCTCTGCCAGCACCTTGAGGCCCTGCGTTTCCAGTTGCTGCAGGGCGTTAATAAGCGCATCGGCACTGGCCTCAGGCACTTGTGCTACCAAAATGCCGGCGAACTTGCCTGCCAGGCGGGACATGCCCGACTCCAGCCAATTGCCATTGTGTGCAGAAATGGTTTTAGCCAGCATCTCTACCAGGCCAGGCTTGTCGGGACCGATGACTGTTAATACTAAAGATGTCATCATCGTGGCGTACTCCGTCTTTCGCGTTATTGTTGTTTGGCCCAATATACCATCATGAATGAAATAATCAGTGCCCTGTGGCCGGTGTTTATGCTTTTGTTGCTGGGATATTGGGCACAAAGGCAGAATTTTCCTGGTCCAGGCTTCTGGCAGCAAGCTGAAAAAGGCACTTATTATGTGTTGTTTCCGGTCATGCTGGTGGAAAAACTTAGCACGGCCCCTATCGACCAGATCGATCTGTGGCAGACCGGTACGGCGGTGCTGTTGCTACTGCTGCTGGGCAGCGCGGCGGTGCTTGCCTGCCGTAAACTGATCTCTGGGGCAGCTGCGTTTACCTCGGTTTATCAGGGGGCAGTGAGATTTAATACCTATGTTGGCCTAGCGGCAGCTGCAGTGCTCTATGGTGACCCTGGCCTGGCACAGGCTGCCGTGATCGCGGCGTTTATGATTCCTTTGCTCAATCTGTTTTGTGTGCTGGTGTTTGTGGTTTTTGTTGGTGGCCATGCCAGCTGGATGAATGTCCTCAAAACATTATTGACCAACCCGTTGATTGTCGGATCTTTGTTGGGCCTGGGGCTAAACCTGACGGATCTAGGTTTACATCCGGCGTTGCAGCCAGTGATGGGATTGCTGGGACAGATGGCGCTGCCAATGGGTTTGCTGGCAGTGGGGGCAGGTTTGAGTTTTCATTTTCTCCTGCGAAGTTGGCAGCCCGTGTTGCTGGCGACGCTGATCAAGTTACTGGTCTTCCCCTTATTGGCGGTCGGCTTGGCAAACCTGGTGGGTTTGCCGGCGCTGAGTGCACAATTACTGCTGTTGTTTGCGGCACTGCCAACTGCGAGTTCGGCTTATATCCTGGCTCGACAGATGGGGGGGGATGCGCAACTGATGGCTGGCATTATTACCGGTCAGACCCTGTTGGCCATGCTGACAATGCCTTTGTTGTTGGGGCTTTTGGCGCAGTGGTTATAACGCAGCCTGTCGCCGCGCTTTACTTGCTTGTTGCCTATTAGCAGGCAAAATAATTATGGAAAACCGATATAAATCAGCCGTTAAACTGGCACTTTTGTATGTTTTTCTTAATATTTTCGGCTAAATTGCCGATAAAGATGGTGATTCCGTTAAAAAGTGGCTTGCAAAAAAACTGAAATATGGAACACTAGCTCGCAGCATACTTAAACGGATGTTTGCTAAATAACGTGGACGTTAAGGCATAATTATGAAAAAGAGCCCTGACCTGGTTATGGTGTTGGTAATAGTTTTTGTACTTGGCTCGGTAATGACCGGGGTATCTCACGCCGATTTCCAGTTTACCTCCCTGATCCAACAGGTATTTAATAGCTGATTATTCTATCCCGATCCGGGATATAGATGTTGATCAGTCGCTATCATATCGAGTGGGATATCCCAGCTCTCCACCGCTAGTCTCTCTACTTTTTGTAGTTCGTGTGCCAGGCCAATCAGCCTAGGCCCTACGATGCCGCGTGTCTGATTTCTGTATGCAAACGTTCGGTCATAATAGCCGCCCCCCATCCCCATGCGATTCCCCTGTGCATCAAATGCGACCAATGGCAGCAGAACAAGATCGAGTGCCCAGGCAGGGCGAAGCCGTCTTGGGCGGAGTATAGGCTCATCAATGCCGTAACAGTTTTTATGCAGCTTAGTGCTGGCGCGATAAGGTAAAAACCATAATTGATTATGGCGAATCGGGTGGAGTACAGGCAGATATGCGGTCTTGCCGCGTGCCCAGCACAGTCGTAATAAGCACCGTGGGTCAATCTCCCCATCACTGGGCAGGTAGAAGGCAATATGTCTGGCGTTTATGAATCTTGGATGGTTGCGCAGCTGGCGCATCAACCCCTCTGCTGCACGGTGCTGTTGTGCTGTGCTCAGGCTACGGCGCGCCTGGCGTATTTTTTGACGAAGGGTTGTGCGTTCCATGGTGAAAGGTCCCCGGGGTGCCGGTGTCAGTCATGGCCCTGAACCCGAAGGTTCAAGGAGGCGGCGGTTGAAACTCATAAGGCTTTCCGAAGCTCGGACATGCTCACTTGAATCTGCAGACCGCTGCCAAGGGTGTGATTATCGGCTCGAGGGACTTAACCGACTGTCGAACACCCCAGGGCTGTCACCATTATACCCTATCCTGACCGGGTGTCAGGTCTTGAAAAATCTGTGATATCTGTTAACGGCGCATTAAGTTTATGATTTTAAATAACTTAATTTTTAATCTTGATCGAGGTGCTGCAGAGCCTGATCGACTTTATGGCCAAGCACTTTAAGGCGGGTTTCGACATCTGCATTGACGTCATGCTTGGTCTGCAGCAGCTCATGGGCGAGATTCAGGGCGGCCATGATGGCAATTCTTTCCAGGCCAAGCACTTTGCCGGTTTTGCGGATTTCCTGCATTTTTTCATTCAGTAGCACTGCAGAGGTGAGCAATTCTGCTTCCGCATCAGCCGGACAGTTAATGCTGTATTCCTTGCCGAGCAGCTTTATGGTCACTGCCTGTGAGCCTGAGGGTGTCATGCGTTTTGCTCCAGTGTTTTAAGGCGCTGAATCATGGCTGAAATTTTGTTCTGAGTTTGCTCGTTTAGCTGAATCAGCTGCGCGCGTTCCTCTTTCAGCATTTGCTCCCGATCGCGCAGCTGGGCATTTTCCTGCTCCAGGCGGGCGCAATGCTCCAGTAACCGGTCAATTTTGTACTCCAGGGCGTTGAAATAATGCTCGGTCATCGGGCCTGGTGGCTCCCTTCAGGGTGACTGTTTCCCACTGACTATAATCAGCGGCGCAGGCGGGGTCAATGACGCTGCATGGGCTGGGCGGTCATGCTAGGATTAGGGCAGATTTGCGCCTGACAAGCAGGCACAGTTAAGAACGATAAGACGGATTCTGATGGATAAGCCAATTCTACAAATGCCTGCGTTTGATCAGGTCGCCAATATGTTGGTGGCCGAGTCGGTGATGGATGTGTCACCTGCTGAACTTCATGGGCATATTACCGGGCATGTTGCGGCAGGTGCCCGCATGAAACCGGCAAACTTGCAGGGTATTGCCTGTGAACTGCTTGATATTGCCGCGCTGGCTGACTCAGGCAGTGCCGGTTTGCTGCAACACCTGTACCTGGCTAGCTGCGGACAGCTGGAAGGCACGGACTTGGATTTCACCCTGTTATTGCCTAATGATGATGACGATATTGAGCAGCGCGCTGAGATGCTGGGCTGCTGGTGCCAAGGTTTTTTGAGCGGATTCGGCTTGTATGGCAAGCATACGGAAGAATCGCTTTCTACGGAGGCCAAAGAAACCTTGCATGATTTGGCGAATATCGCGCAGATCTCACTGGACCTTGAGGGTACAGAGGAGGAAGAGTCTGACCTGATGGAGATCGAAGAATACGTCCGCATGGTCGTGCTAATGCTGTTCACCGAATGTAATCAGGCACTGGTTAAACAGGCGCAGGCTCTGGCTGATGCGCAGCCAGGCAAGGGCAGGTTGCACTAAATGAAATTAAGCCAAGCCGTATTTGCTGAACGTCGCCAGCGTTTAATGCAGAAAATGACGGCCAATAGTCTGGCTATTATTCCTGCGGCGCAGATGCAGTCCCGCAATAGTGATGTTGAATATCCGTTCCGCCAGGACAGCGATTTTTATTACCTGACCGGCTTTAACGAGCCTGATGCGGTATTGCTCCTGTTGCCGGAGAGAGATGCCGGTAATACCGTGATGTTCTGCCGTAACCGTGATCCTTTGATGGAGATTTGGAACGGTTATCGGGCAGGTCCTGAAGGCGTTGAGGCTGAATATGGTATGGCAGAAGGGCATCCGGTCGAGCAAATCGATGAGCTGCTGCCGCAATTGCTGGATGGCGTTGAGCGTATCTATTACGCCATCGGTCAGGACGAACAACTTGATCAGCAGATTCGCCACTGGCTCAACCTGATTCGCGGCCAGGCCAGACAGGGTGCGGTTGCACCCAGTGAATTGGTGATGTTGGACCACCTGCTGCATGAGATGCGTTTATTTAAACAGCCGGAAGAGCAGGACCTGATGCGTCGGGCGGGTGAAATCTCCGCTCAGGGGCATATTCGTGCTATGCAGTATTGCCGTCCGGGGGTGTATGAATACCAGCTGGAAGCAGAAATTCTGCATTATTTTATGCAGCAAGGTTGCCGGCAGCCTGCATACAGTTCAATTGTTGGCGGTGGAGCCAATGCTTGTGTACTGCATTATATCGAGAACAGTGAACCCTTGATGGAGGGTGACCTGGTGTTGATCGATGCCGGTTGCGAGCTGGATTACTATGCCGGTGATATCACCCGTACATTTCCGGTTAGCGGGCGGTTCAGCCCGGAACAAAAAGCATTGTACGAGCTGGTGTTGCAAGCGCAGCTGCACTGTATTGAGATGATTCGCCCCGGTGTACTGTGGAATGCAGTGCATGAGGCGTCAGTGCAGGTATTGACTGAAGGTCTGGTGGCGTTGGGGCTATTGCAGGGTGAGGTGGCCGAGTTGATTGAACAGGGTGCCTATCGTGATTTTTACATGCACCGGGCCGGCCACTGGCTAGGCATGGATGTGCATGACGTTGGCGACTACAAAGTTGATGACGAATGGCGGCCGCTGGAACCGGGTATGGTGATGACGGTTGAGCCGGGACTATATGTGGCAGCGGATAACCAAGCTGTAGAACCGCGCTGGCGCGGGATCGGTATTCGCATTGAAGACGATGTGCTGATCACGCCTGAGGGTTGTGAAGTACTGACCGCAGCGGTGCCCAAGCACGTTGCCGATATTGAAGCGTTAATGGCGGCACAATGAAACAGCACTATGACCTGGTGATCATTGGTGGCGGTATGGTGGGTGCCAGTCTGGCATGTGCATTATTGCCCGCCAGTGAACGCCTTGGCCTAAAGATTGCCGTGATAGAAGCGCACCCTATGCCTCAGGCTGATAGTCTGGAATATCAGCCCAGTTATGATGCTAGAGCCACAGCGCTGGCTTATGGTAGTCGCTCCATTTATGAGGCGATGGGGGTCTGGCCTGCGCTATCGCAGCATCTGGCACCGATCGAGCATATCCATGTTTCCGACCGTGGTCAGTTTGGGACGGCCCACCTGCGTGCCAGTGATGAGCAGCTTCCGGCACTGGGTTATGTGATTGAGAACCACTGGCTGGGCTCGGTGCTACTGAATCACCTGACACACCAGACATCCGCCGAGCGGGTTGATTTTCTTTGTCCGGCGGAAGTGACCGATATTCGCTTTACTCCTGAGGGTAATAGCGTGGATCTGCAGATGGATGGATCAGCATTGACCCTGCAGGCGGAATTGGTTGTGATGGCTGATGGTGGGCGCTCGCCCCTGCGGGATAAGCTGGGGATTCATTATCAAGAGCATGCGTATCAACAACATGCCTTGATTGCTAACCTGACCCTTGATCGGCCACACGGTGCAGTGGCTTATGAACGCTTTACTGATACTGGTCCGATGGCTTTGCTGCCACTAACAACACTGGCGAGTGAGTCCCGGGTAGCGTTGGTCTGGACCTTGCCGTCTGAGCAACTGGATGGCATACAGGCGCTGTCTGACGAACAGTTTATCGCTCAGGTGCAGGAACGTTTTGGCTATCGTGCCGGGCGTATTATCAAAACCGGGCAGCGTGCCTGTTACCCGCTAAAGCTGGTTGTCGCAGAAGAGCAGGTGCGGCGAGGGCTGGTGGTGTTAGGCAATGCTGCCCATGCATTACACCCGATCGCAGGTCAGGGTTATAACCTGGCGTTGCGCGGCGTGGCAGCATTGGCAGAGCAGCTTATCCAGGCACGAGAACAAGCCAAAACATTGGGTGATCTTCAGGTATTACAGGACTTTTATGACCAGCAAAAGCGGGACCAGCAGCGTACCATCGACCTGAGCGATCAAGCCATGCAGCTGTTCTCCAACCGGCAACCACTGCTGGCGGCGGGTCGTAGCCTGGGCTTGCAGTTGTTGGATATATGTCCGCCGATAAAAACGCTGTTTGCCCGAGGTGCTATGGGACTGGATACGCCGGCTCCCCGGTTAAAATAAGGCGAAAGAGACGAATATGACAGCAGCGCTGGATGCAGATGTAATTGTGGTGGGTGCCGGTATGGTGGGGCTGACCGCTGCCTTGGCAATGCATCAGGCCGGTTTCAACGTGCTGCTGCTGGAGC
Source organism: Pontibacter sp. JAM-7 (assembly GCF_048548695.2). Lineage (NCBI taxonomy): Bacteria > Pseudomonadati > Bacteroidota > Cytophagia > Cytophagales > Hymenobacteraceae > Pontibacter > Pontibacter sp. JAM-7. The sequence goes on along the minus strand of NZ_JBLYIF020000009.1, from coordinate 18,376 downwards.
AGCGAGCCCTGCAGCCGGAGCAGGCAGTGGCTGATGTTGAGGCCGCCAGTCAGCAGGGCTTCGATCCCAGAGTCAGTGCGCTTACCTGTGCCTCACAACAAATATTTTCGGCACTGGGTGCCTGGCCAACGATGCAAGCCTTGAGAGTCAGTCCGTATACCGATATGGATGTATGGGACGGGCAGGGAACCGGCCAGGTGCAGTTTTCTGCTGCCGCTTTGCATGAGCCCTGTCTTGGCCATATCGTCGAGAATCGAGTGACGGTGGCCGGACTGTGCCAGGCTCTCGAGCTGACTGGTATAAGGCTATTAACCGAAATAACCATCAGCACGATGCGCCAGCATGCAGCGGGCCGGACGCTGGTGCTGGATGATGGCAGAGAACTCACGGCGCAGCTGGTGGTTGCGGCGGATGGTGCCCACTCCCATATTCGTCAGTTGGCGGGTTTGCCTATGTGCGAATGGGACTATGGCCATCATGCCATCGTGACTACGGTGGAAACCGAGCGGTCGCATCAGACAACCGCCTGGCAACGCTTTACAGAGGATGGTCCCCTGGCCTTTCTGCCGCTCAATGACGGCGGTGTCAATCAGCATAGTTCGATTGTCTGGTCGACGTCACCGCAGCATGCTAATGCGTTGATGGCGCTGGATGATTCTGCTTTTTGTCAGGTACTGGGCAAGGCGTTCGAGCACCGCTTAGGACAGGTGGAAGCGACGGCTGAACGCTATGCTGTGCCTCTGCGCCAGCGCCATGCACAATACTATATTAAGCCGGCTTTTGCTGTTATCGGCGATGCAGCTCATACCATTCATCCGCTGGCGGGGCAGGGCGTAAATCTAGGTTTGTTGGATGCTGCTCAGTTAACTGAAGTTGTGCAGCAGGCGAAGCAGCGTGGTGAAGATATCGGCAGTGTCACAGTTTTGCGTCGTTTTCAGCGGGTACGGCAGAGTGAAAATCTAAAAATGACCGCCGCCATGGAAGGTTTTAAGCAGTTGTTTGGTCAGCAAAATGGCTGGCTGGGTTTGCTGCGAAACACCGGGATGCATGTATTTCAACGGGCACCGTCGGTGAAAAATCATCTGGTCTTACAAGCGATGGGGCTGCGTGGCGCCTTGCCTGAGTTGGCGAAAAGACCGGTCAAACTATAATGTATTCAAGTGGTTAAGCCTGAGTAAGGCTAATTCTTTGGTCGCAAGGATGCTGTCATATCATGGCCTTCTGCGATCAAAGATTGAACTAAACCAAGAATCCCTATAAATTGTCATCCCTTTTTTTGCATTTTCAGGCTGTTTTAAGTGTATGCCTGAGGCGTTTAGACCGTATTCAGCAGAGTTATTAAAGCATGGGTAGCAAAACCGCACTGTACGCAAAACATCAGGAAATGGGTGCCAAACTGGTTGATTTTGGTGGTTGGGATATGCCCATCCACTATGGATCACAGGTTGAGGAACATCATCAGGTACGGCAGTCTGCTGGCATGTTTGATGTGTCGCATATGACGGTAGTAGATGTGACAGGCACCGATGCAAAAGCTTATCTGCGTAATTTGCTGGCGAACGATGTCGCCCGCCTGAAAACCAAGGGCAAAGCACTCTACAGCGGTATGCTGAATGAAAACGCTGGTGTGATAGATGATTTGATTGTCTATCTGATGACCGAACCGGGTGTTTCCGGTGAATGGTTCCGGGTTGTGGTTAACTGTGCTACCCGGGAAAAAGATTTACGCTGGATGGCCGAGCAAACCGCCAAATTTGATGTTGCGCTGACTGAGCAACCGGACTTGGCGATGGTGGCTGTTCAGGGGCCGAAAGCGATCGAGTTGGCCAGCACGGTGCTAACGGAATCCCGCGCTAAAGTCGCTAGCCAGTTGACTGTGTTTCAGGGCCAGGAAGTGCAGGGTTGGTTTATTGCCCGCACGGGTTATACCGGAGAAGATGGCCTGGAAATCATGGTGCCGGATGATGAAGCAGATGCTTTCTGGCAAGCACTGGCAGATGCGGGGGTCAGTCCTTGTGGCTTGGGTGCTCGCGATACGCTGCGGCTTGAGGCAGGTATGAATCTGTATGGTTCTGATATGGATGAAAGCGTATCGCCACTGGCTGCAAACATGGGCTGGACCATTGCCTGGGAGCCAGAAACGCGTGAATTTATTGGCCGCAGTGCACTTGAAGCACAGCGTGCTGCCGGTAACCAGCAAAAGCTGGTAGGGCTGGTGCTTGAAGGTCGCGGTGTATTGCGTGGTCATCAGAAGGTTATTATTGATGGCGTTGGCGACGGGGAAATTACCAGTGGTACCTTCTCGCCAACCCTTGGTCACTCCATCGCCATGGCTCGAGTGCCAGCGGCAACGGCTGATACTGCGGTTGTTGAGATGCGAGGTAAACTGATTCCGGTTCGGGTGCTGGCGAAACCAGCATTCGTGCGTAACGGTAAAAAAGTGTTCCAATAAGTTAAACTGGGCTGTAACGGTAGGACATAATCATGAGCAATATCCCATCTGAATTGAAATATGTTGCCAGTCACGAGTGGGTGCGCGTCGAAGGCGACGGCACTGTTACCGTAGGCATTACCGACCATGCTCAGGATCTGCTGGGTGATGTGGTGTTTGTTGAATCGCCTGAAGTCGGCGCTGAAATTGCCGCAGGTGAAGAGGCGGGTGTCGTTGAATCTGTAAAAGCGGCATCGGATATTTATGCGCCGATTGCAGGTGAAGTCGTGGCAGTGAATGAAGCACTGGAGGACTCACCAGAGCTGGTAAATTCTGACCCATACGGCGATGGTTGGTTCTTTAAACTGAAACTGACTGATGCTGATGAGCTGGTTGAACTGCTGGATGCTGAAGGCTACGCAGAGCACTGCGAATCCGACGCCTGATCCACTGGTCAGCAGTCTTGATCTGAAATATAGCTGTCCCGGCCCTGCGCCGGGACAAGCGTCTCTAACACCGGAAACTTATGTCTTTGCAAACTCTTAAGCTGAACAGTGGTGCTGACCGCCGCTTGCGTGGTGGTCATGTCTGGATTTACAGCAACGAAGTGGATAACAAGGCGACCCCGCTAAAGGCGTTTGCGCCGGGCGAGCAGGTAGTGGTTGAGACCGACAAGGGGAAACCGCTGGGAATCGCCTATGTGAACCCGAATACCTTGATTTGTGGTCGTATCATCAGTCGTGACCTGAAATATCCACTGGATCGTTCCCTGTTAATCCACCGTATTAATATTGCACTCTCCCTGCGGCAGCGTAATTTTAAAGAAGATTGCTACCGTCTGGTGTTTGGTGACAGTGACGGTTTGTCTGGCCTGGTGATAGACCGCTTTTACAATATTTTTGTAGTACAGGTCTCAACTGCCGGCATGGAGCAGGTGATTCCGGAGATACTGGAAGCATTGAATAAGGTCTTTACTCCCGAAGCTGTTTTGCTGCGAAATGACGGTAAAATGCGCGATCTTGAGGGTTTGGAGACCTATATTGAGGTGGCTCAGGGAGTGCTGCCGGATCTGTGCCCATTAACCGAAAACGGGGTGTCATTACTGGCACCGCTGGAGCATGGCCAGAAAACCGGCTGGTTTTATGATCACCGTACTAACCGCGCTCGGATGCAGTCATTGGTTAAGGATAAACAGGTCTTAGACTTGTTTAGTTACGTCGGTGGCTGGGGTGTGCAGGCGCTGGCAGCTGGGGCAGAGCAGGTGACCTGTGTGGATGCGTCGCATGTGGCACTGGATGTGGCGCTGGAAAATGCCAAACTGAATAATGCCGCTGCTCGATTCGATGCCCTGCATGGCGATGCGTTTGATGCCTGCAAGGAGCTGATTGAGCAGAAGCGCAAGTTTGACGTGGTGGTGCTGGATCCGCCAGCATTTATCCAGAAGAAAAAAGATATTCGGAATGGTGAACGAGCCTATGCCCGCATGAATAACTTTGCCATGCGGTTGTTGAATAAAGACGGCATCCTGATTTCTGCATCCTGCTCCATGCACTTGCAACGAGACCGGCTGGTGGACATTATTCGTGCCAATGGCCGCGAACTTGATCGTATGGTGCAGATCTTTGATCAGGGGCATCAGGGAGCGGACCATCCGATCCATCCTGCCATTCCGGAAACGGATTATCTGAAAGCCTACTTTGCCCGGGTGTTGCCTGCTTTCTAAAGCCGGTCCTAACCTGCCCCGGGCTATTGCAGCACAGGGGGTATGAGATGCAGTATCAGTCATTGGGTCGATCTGCGCTGAAGGTCAGCCGTATCTGTCTGGGTACCATGACCTTTGGGTGCCAGAATAATCAGGCAGAAGCGTTTGAGCAGCTAGATTATGCCTGGTCGCAGGGCGTGAATTTTCTCGATGCGGCTGAAATGTATCCGGTGCCGGTGAGTGCTGAACATCAGGGTATGACCGAAACTATTATCGGCAACTGGATGCAGGCTCGGCAGAATCGCAGCAAGGTCATTGTTGCCACCAAGGTGGCTGGACCGGGCGAGATGGTGAGCTTTCTCCGCCCTGATATGCACCTGGATCGAGATAATATTCGCCAAGCGGTTCATGATAGCCTGCGCCGATTGCAAACGGACTATATCGACCTTTACCAGCTGCACTGGCCAGACCGGGCAGCCAACTTCTTTGGCCGGCTGGGCTATCAGCATCAGCCGGAGTCAGACGGCACGCCGATTCTGGAAACGCTGCAGGCGCTGAAAGAGCTGGTAGAAGAGGGCAAGGTGCGTTATGTCGGGTTGTCCAATGAGACACCCTGGGGCTGCATGACCTTTCTCAAATACGCGGAGCAACTTTGTCTGCCGCGTGTGATCTCGGTACAGAATCCATATAGTCTGCTTAACCGTTCGGCAGAGGTTGGCCTGGCGGAAGTGATGCAGCGGGAAGAGGTGGGTTTGCTGGCATATTCTCCGTTGGCATTTGGTACCCTCTCCGGTAAATACCTCAATGGTGCCAGTCCAGAAGGCGCGCGTCTTACTCTGTTTCCTGAATATACCCGTTATCAGAAAGAGCAAGGCAAGCAGGCCGTTGCCGCCTATGTGAATCTGGCGCGGGACGCCGGTATCTCGCCCGCGACATTGGCTTTGGCGTTTGTGAACAGTCGCCCGTTTCTTGGCAGTAATATTATTGGTGCGACCCGGATGGAGCAGTTAAAAGAGAATCTGGACTCGGTTAATTACTCGTTGTCAGAAGATCTGCTGGAGCGGCTGGAGCTGATTCATCAGCGTTACTCCAACCCTTGTCCATAAATCACCTGCTCACTCTGCTTAGTCATGGCTGGCGGTTATCAGGTTATTTGCCACACTGTAAGTGAGCTAAGCAAATATGGGGTTTCATCATGTTACAGGTAAAGGATGCCATGTATCCGGTGAACCAACCGCTTGCGCCCAACATGGGACTGGTTGAGGCGGTGGATCGCATTCTCGATGCCGGTGTGATTGGCTTGCCGGTGGTCGATCATGACCATCAAGTGGTAGGGTTTTTATCGGAGCACGATTGTCTGCCGTTTCTGGTGACCGGCAGTTATCACTGCGACAGTCGTATTCAAGTGAGTGACATCATGTATAACAGGCCGCTGACCGTGTCGCCCAACAAGAGTATTGTCGACCTGGCACAAGAGATGGGGCTAAACCGGCCGAAGGTATATGCAGTAGTCGAGGAAAGTCGGCTGGTGGGTTTGATTACCCGCAGCATGGTGATGCGGGAGCTAAATAGCTCCCTGAAACACTGCAAAGTTGTTGCCTGAGTCTCAGCGTAGGCTAATGACTGGCCAACCACGGGAGGTTGCGGTGTCCTGCAGTTTCGCATCGGGATCGACAGCCACTGGGAATGTCACTTGCTCCAACAGGGGCAGATCGTTTATTGAGTCACTGTAGAAATAGCTGCCATCCAGCGAATGCTGGGTTTCATCCAGCCACTCGTGCAACCGGGTAACCTTGCCGTGTTGGAAGCAGGGGGTGCCGGTAACCTTTCCGGTATAGCCTCCGGCATTTTGCTCCGGCTCGGTGGCCAGTAACGCATCAATGCCCAGCTTCGCTGCGATAGGTCCGGTAACAAATCGGTTGGTAGCGGTGATGATAAGTAGAAAGTCACCCTGATCGCGATGCTTCTGCAGTAGTGCCTCTGCCTTCTCCAGCATCATTGGCGCCACTTTTTGTTGCATGAATTGTTGATGCAGGGTCTGCAGCTGGTTCATGCCGAGCTGAGCCAGTGGCCGCAGGGCAAATTCCAGAAATTCATTAATATCCAGCGTACCCTGTTGATAGCATTGGTAGAAGTGATCGTTGGCATGGCGGTATTCATCGGTATCCACGATACCCTGTTCACACAGGAACTCCCCCCAGGCGTGATCACTGTCGCCGCCCAACAAGGTGTTATCAAGATCAAATATTGCCAGTGCCAAGGTGCTCTCCTACCCGTTATATGCTGCAGACGCGGCAAGCATAGGGTGCTTGTTGGCGTATTGCAATGTGGAGAATGCAGGGCGTGACCCTAGGAGAAATGCTTGATGTGAAGTTAATTTGCTGAAAAATAATGAAATGTGGAACAATAGGTTTTAAAACAGTTGTTAGGATATCAACGGTGATTGATTCAGACGGGTTCAGACCGAATGTCGGTATCATTCTGGCAAACTCGTTGGGTCAGGTTCTTTGGGCAAGACGGATTGGACAGGATGCGTGGCAGTTCCCTCAGGGTGGTATCAATGAAAATGAAACCCCTGAGCAGGCAATGTATCGAGAGCTACGTGAGGAAGTTGGGCTGTCTCCAGAGGATGTAGAAGTTGTAGCGGTAACCCGAGGTTGGTTGCGCTACCGTCTGCCCAAACGCATGATCCGGCGCCATACCCAACCAGTGTGTGTGGGCCAGAAACAAAAGTGGTTCCTGTTGCGCATGTTGAGTGCCGACAGTGCAGTAACAATAGATCATACTGACTCGCCGGAGTTTGATGGCTGGCGTTGGGTTAGTTATTGGTATCCATTGGGACAGGTGGTCTCTTTTAAGCGAGAGGTCTATCGTAAAGCCATGAAGGAGTTGTCTCCGAAGTTGACTCGCTTCCATAACTTTTAACCCGGGACGAAGCAGATGCTGGAAGTGCTGAGAAAGATTGTGCAAGAGGTAAGCCTCGCGCCCGATCTAAAATCAGTGGTCGATATGCTGGTAAAAAGCATTCGGCATGCGATGCAGACTCAAGTCTGCTCGGTATATCTGTTTGATGCGGATGAGCACAGCTATGTGCTGATGGCGTCCGAAGGCCTGAATCAGGAAGCGATTGGCAGTGTTCGCCTTTCTGCCGGTGAAGGTTTGGTCGGTATGGTGGTGCAGCGCGCTGAGCCTATCAATCTGGAAAAAGCTGACGAACACCCTGCGTTTAAGTATGTTGAAACCACCGGAGAGGAACGCTTCAGCTCATTTCTGGGTGTGCCCATTATTCATCACCGCGATGTGCTGGGTGTATTGGTTGTGCAGCAGAGAGAGCAGCGCCGCTTTGACGAAAGCGAAGAAGCGTTTCTGGTCACCTTGTCAGCGCAGCTGGCAGGCGCCATTGCCCATGCTGAAGCCACGGGTTCGCTGGGTAGAATCGGTGAACCTGAAGCCACTAAGGTTGAACTGCATTTTGATGGTGTACCGGGTTCGTCAGGTGTTGCCATAGGTCAGGGTGTGGTGGTGGCTCCACCGGCAGACCTTAACTCTGTACCGGATAAACCTGCGGGTGATATTGAGGAAGAGGTTGAGAGCTTTGCTGCAGCGCTGGAGCAGGTGCGCAGCGATGTGCGTGCAGTCAGCCTGAGCCTGGCTAAGCGCCTGCGTTCGCAGGAACAGGCATTGTTTGATGTATATCTGCGCATGTTGGAAGACAACGCCCTGGCGGGTGAGGTGGTGGCACGGATCCGGCAAGGGGTGTGGGCACAATCTGCATTGCGCGACGTTATCTTGGAACACGTGCGTAAGTTTTCCATGATGGAAGACCCCTATCTTCGTGAGCGTGCTACCGATATACGTGATCTTGGCCGCCGCATTCTTGCCTATCTTCAGGAGTCTAATACCCGCCCCCAGGAATTTACCGATACGACTATTCTGGTGGCGGATGAGCTTACGCCCGCCATGCTCGGTGAAGTGCCCACTGATAAGTTGGTGGGATTGGTCTCTGTGCATGGTTCCAGTAATTCGCATGCCGCTATTTTGGCGCGCTCGCTTGGCATTCCGACCATTATGGGTGTGGTCGACCTTCCCTATACCAAAATGGATGGTCGTGAACTGGTGCTGGATGGTTATTCAGGGCGCGTGTATGTGCAGCCAGGCGAAGAGCTGCGGGCGGCATATGCAGAGATTCTGCGGGATGAAAAAGAGCAAGCGGCAGAACTGCAAACGCTGAAAAACCTGCCTGCTGAAACGAAAGATGGGCACCACATCCCGTTGTGGGTGAATACGGGCCTGTTGGCGGATATTGGTCGTTCTCTGGAGCGCGGTGCTGAAGGTATTGGTTTGTATCGTACCGAAATTCCGTTTATGACCCGCGACTTCTTTCCTAGTGAGCAAGAGCAACGGCAGACCTATCATCGCCAGTTGAAGGCGTTTAGTCCACGGCCGGTGACCATGCGCACCCTGGATATAGGTGGTGATAAGAGCCTGTCCTATTTCCCGATAGAAGAAGATAACCCTTTCCTTGGCTGGCGTGGTATCCGTGTTACGTTGGATCATCCGGAGATCTTCATGGTGCAGGTGCGGGCCATGTTACGGGCCAGTGAGGGGCTGAATAATCTGCGTATCATGTTGCCGATGGTTACCAGCATGCATGAAATTCAGGAAGCTAGCCGTCAGATTGGTCGTGCGGTGCTGGAGCTGCAAGAGGAAGGCTGTGCCATTGAGCGACCTGAAGTTGGTGTCATGGTTGAGGTGCCTGCGGCCGTTTATCAGATACGTCAAATTGCCCGGTTGGTAGATTTTATCTCGGTTGGCTCCAATGACCTTGCGCAGTACCTGTTGGCAGTGGATCGCAATAACCCGCGGGTATCCGATCTGTACAATGGCTATCATCCTGCAGTGTTGCAGGCGCTACGTTTTGTCGTTCGAGAAGCGCATAAAGAGGGGGTGCCGGTATCCATTTGCGGAGAGTTGGCGGGTGAGCCCGGTGGTGCGCTGTTGCTCATGGCCATGGGCTACGACACATTATCGATGAACGCCACTAACCTACCGAAAGTGAAAGCAGCGATTCGTAAGATTAACCTGACCGATGCTCAGGCACTGTTGAAAGAGGTCATGTCGATGGACGATGCCGAGATGATTCAGCAGGTAATTGCCCGGCGTCTGGCAGAGCAGGGTGTTGCCCAGCGTTACCTGCCCTTTATCCCCGGCTAGGCCAAGCTTAGCCCCTTCTTAATTACCCCAGTGGCGGAACCTGTAATGTGAAATGCACAGGCTCGTCGTATGACGCAGCGGGGTATGTCTTTTCATATAGGTCTGTGTGGCCCGAAGTGTGTTGCACTAACAGACTGGTAGAGCGTGTGCCGTACAGTTCTGACTGGATAAAAACCGGTGCCAATAAGTGTTCCAGCTCTGCCCCTACGCCAGTGTCAGGTAGTAGCCCAGGATCGGGTTGGTGTCGGTCTGTCATTAGGTTTAATAATAAGTCGCTGTCTAACAGCTTCTGATTCAGTAACTCAGCAAATCGCTGCTTGGCTAACTCAAGTTTGGGCCAGGGTGTGTCTAGTAAAGCATTGCTCAGCCCATAAACGCCTGGCGTTAATTGTTTAATCGCGGAGTTTTGGTTGGAGTGATAGTACAAGCCATAGGTATCTCCCAGCAGTAAGTTGTAGCCTGGGAAATGGTGCGCAGTCGTCTGTAGCTGGGTCAGGTAGTCGGTGCAATTCTGGCTGCCGGTTAGAAAATCTCCGGGCAACTGCCCTCGTGAGTAGCCTTCAATGCTGGTTGCTTTGCCCTGTCGATAATTAGTGATTGCGGCAAAACGCCCTTGTGTATTGATGCCCATCCAAGTGCCGCCGGCTTGTAAGTCTTTGCCTGCCAGTAAGTCAGGTTGTTCCGGCCAAAATTGCATGGCACGGGTGGGACGGGCGTAAAATTCATCCCGGTTTGCCAGCAGTATTAAGGGGTAATCAGGGTGGCAGCGGTAAGCGAAGACGATGAGGCACATGGCAGAAGTAAAATCAGCATATTTCCGATAAGATAGCACGCATCACTGCTAAGTGAGCGATACAATTTTTGACCCCCTTATTACAGGTATCTCCTATGCTGCTGACCCTTATCACTTATCTGGTGCTTGGTGCACTGGCCGGAACGGCGGCGGGTTTGTTTGGTATTGGCGGTGGTTTGCTGATAGTCCCGGTGTTGGTTTTTACGTTTCAGGCTCAGGGCATGCCGCCAGAGGTGCTTACCCATGCGGCGGTTGCCACTTCGTTGGCAACCATAGTGATTACATCCATCAGCTCCATGCGGGCACACCAGAAAAAACAAGCGGTGCGCTGGGATATATTCTGGCCGCTGACAGGTGGTATCTTGCTGGGGGCAGTGTTGGGTGTGAATACGGCGGTGCAGTTGCCGGGCAGCTGGTTGCAAATAGCACTGGGTTGCTTTGCCTTAACCGTTGCCGTGCAGATGGCGCTGAACCTCAAGCCAGACGCAGGTGAAACAGCCGTTTCTAAGCCGGGGCTATCGGTCGCAGGTGCGGTTATCGGTTGGGTCTCGAGCATCTTTGGTATTGGCGGCGGGACTTTAACGGTGCCGTATTTGTCTTGGCGGCGGGTAGTCATGCAACACGCGGTGGCGACTTCAGCGGCCTGCGGTTTGCCAATTGCGATTGCGGCGGCCATTACCAATATATGGGTCGGGTGGCACGCACCGCAGATGCCTGAATGGAGTGCGGGTTATATTTATCTGCCAGCGTTTATGGGTATTGTGTTAACCAGCTCGCTGTTTGCCGGGTTTGGCGCGAAGCTGGCGCACAGCCTGCCTCCGCTGCTACTCAAACGGATTTTTGCAGGCTTTTTGGTTGTGGTTGGTTTGCGATTTTTGATCACCAACATCTGATAATAATGGAGTGTGATTGTGTGGGTGCATAACATTGATCCTGTTGCCTTAAACCTGGGGCCTCTGCAGATCCACTGGTATGGCCTGATGTACCTGTTGGGGTTTGCTGCTGCCTGGTGGTTGGGGGCTCGTCGTGCTCGTCGTGCAGGCTCAGGTTGGACTGAAGATCAGGTATCTGATTTGATTTTCTGGGGTGCCATCGGGGTGATTCTAGGGGGCAGGCTGGGTTATGTGCTGTTTTATAACTTTGACCAGTTTCTGCAGGAACCGCTCTGGCTGTTCGCTATTTGGGAGGGCGGTATGTCTTTTCATGGCGGCTTGCTTGGCGTGGTTTGTGTCATGTTTCTGTTTGCCCGCAAACAGGGGAAAACCTGGATGCAGGTGACCGATTTTCTCGCGCCGTTGGTGCCTATTGGCTTGGGTGCGGGGCGAATTGGTAACTTTATCGGCGGCGAACTCTGGGGACGCGCGGCTGAAGTGCCCTGGGCGGTGGTTTTCCCTCGCGCAGGTGATGGTTTGGCGCGGCACCCGTCACAGCTTTATGAGTTTGCGCTGGAAGGTGTTTGTCTGTTTTTATTGCTGTGGTGGTTTTCCCATAAGCCGCGTCCTGTGATGGCGGTTTCAGGCTTGTTTCTGTTGTTGTATGGGGTCTTCAGAAGCGTTGTTGAATTCTTCCGCGAACCCGATGCGCAATTGGGTTTTGTTGCTTTGGATTGGGTTACCCAAGGCCAGTTACTTTCATTACCGATGATTGTGCTAGGCGTGGTACTTCTGGTGCTGGCTTATCGGCAATCGGCGGACACTTCTACATAAGCTGTATTCGTTTCTGTAACACCCCTCGCCTGTCATTTGCTACTCCAGACGGCTGGCGGTTGCGACGTAGTGTGCAACGGCCTTGATCTGCGCTGGGGTAAGGGACTCGCTGAAGGATGGCATGACTCCGCTGCCACTGGTTACCACATTGATCACTTGAGTCACAGTCGGTTTCAGCTCATTCAGGTTGGGGCCTATATCGCCACTGGCATCGGCATCTTTCAGCGTATGACAGATGCTGCATGAAGGACTGGCGACTGCGGTGAACAGGGCTCGTCCCGTCTGAAAAGCATCACCTGCCGCTAGTTGGCCAGTCCAAACAACAGCGGTACTTGCGAGCAATAGGCATGTGCGCATGCGAGTTCCTCTATAAAGTTGCCTGAAGATGGCACCTGCTTGGAAGATGCCATCTTCAGGCATGTGAACTTCAGCTGACTTGTAATGAAAGACCGTGGTCGGACCAGCTGTTATTGCCATAGCCTCGCTCGTTGTCTGTGCGATGCTTGGGCTGAGTCTGCCCATTTATATCGGTTGCCCTGCTGACAATTTCGTAGGTTCCCGGCTTCAGGTCAGTGGCAAAAACAAAGGGCCGCCAAGCGTAAGGACCCATATCAGCACCGAGAAAACGTGCTGCCTGCCAAGTTTTGCCTGCATCCATAGAGAGTTCGATTTTCTCGAGTGGAACGGTGCCCCCGAAAGCGACACCGTAGATCATGTTGATGCCAGCTTTGCTGCGGCTAACCGGTGATGTCACCCAGGATTTCACCGGCATTTCCCACATGGAAGGCTGGTCTGGTGCACCTTTTTCGCCAACGGGGCGGATGCGGTAGCCAGAGGCCTGAATTTTTGCGGTGGTTTGTTGTTCAGTGAAGGCGATCTGTTTTACATATTTGACGTTATTAACACCAAAGTATCCCGGTATGACTATCCGTAACGGGCCACCATGAGCCAGGGGCAAGGGTTCATCATTCATCTCCCAGGCAAGGATGGCATGATCCAGCGCACGAAGCGGAACTGAGCGTTCGACTACCACGAGTTTTTGATCAAGCCCTTCTGGCAGGGTTTCTCCGCCGGTGCTGGTGATATATTGCATGCCGGCTTGATACCCCCCCAGTCTGTCGATCACTTGTTTTAAGGGCACACCCGTCCAGGCAACGCACCCGGCTGCGCCTGTAGCCCATTGCGTACCCCCGGGGCCATGTTCAAAGAAGGCGCGGCCATTGCCTGAGCATTGCAAAACAGCAACCACTGTCTCAACACCGATCTTTTTAAGCTCTGCGACGGTTAAGGTGGCAGGGCGGTTGACCCCTTCTATGCGTATTTCCCATGCATCGGCATTGGTCATGACCTCGGCGCTTGGTGGCGGCAGGTTATTACGCACATATAGCCTGTCAGTGGATGTGATGCCGCCGCTACCAATGGCATCGCGCTTGGTTTCAATGGTTTTTTTACTGTGAACAATAACCGCATCAGCTTCTTTCCAGACGGCATAATCGGGCAGCGCCAATTTTTCTTCTGCGCGTGCCAACGGAGAGAGAGGGATTAAACTCAACGCGGCAAAAGTACCCGCTCCTCCCAGTAAAACTCTGCGTCGTCCAGGGTTGGTTAAGCAGCTTGCGGTTTCAGTGTTGTCGATGGCTTTCATTGTTTTTATCCTCACGCCTAACATCGCTGCAATAAGCTTTTCTATTAGCTTTATTGAATATTAGTTTAGAACCGGGTGGTGTGTTAGCAAGCGTAAGGAGGGGTGCCGACTTGAGAGTTTTTCCGGTAAATATTGTAGGAACCGGAAATGATTTTGGGTTGCCAGAGGTTGATTGGGCACAGCAGCAAGCCTAATCAGGTGCTGTTAGGAGATTATGCGGTACAGGCGCTATCTATACAGAGAAGGGGTACTGGATAGGGTCGTGGTGTTGGTAACCTTCAACTTCAAAGTCGTTCACGGTGACCCAGGTCTCCAGGTCTTCCAGTGTTTTGATCTTAGGATTGATCTTTAAGGTCGGCAGGTCGAGGGGTTCCCGTTGCAACTGAACATCCCGCATCAGTGCCACCTGATCTTCATAGATGTGTGCGTTGACAATCTTATGGTACGCCTTGCCGGGTTTGTGTCCGGTAATCTGCGCCATGATTGCCAACAGGAAATAGACCTGGATCATATTGAACGTGAGGCCCAGCGGCACATCGCAGCTTCTTTGCGTACTGTTCAGATACAGGGTGTCTCCTAGCAGGGAGAAGTGGTGGCTGTACATGCATGGGCGCAGGCAACCCATATGGAAAGCGCCTGGATGGTAAAAAGTGTAGATTTCACCGCGATCATCAATGCCCTGACTCAGGTCATCAACTATTTTGCGCAACAGGTCAATGCTACCACCGTCAGGCTTAGGAAAATTGCGCCCGATCTTGCCATAGATAAAACCGCAGTCATCGGTCCCTTTGCGGTAGGGGTTAGCAAGCCAGTCAGTGTTTTCATTAGCATTGGCATCCCAGGTTTTAGTGCCAATATTGCGAAAATCAGCGGCATTGTCATAGCCGCGCAGATAACCCAGCATTTCAGCGATGGCTGATTTATAGAAGGTTTTGCGGGTGGTTACCATTGGCAACTGGCCTGCGCCTACGTCGTAGGTCAGGTCAGCGTTAATAACAGTCAAACAGCGCTTTCCGGTGCGTTTGTTTTCAACCCAGACACCTTCATCAATTATGTTCTGGCAAAGATCTAGGTACTGTCTCATTGGTTTGTTATTAACACCTGTGGTTAAATTTACGTTTGCCCCGCCATGTTACCAAAGCTCTTTGCTTTGACAAAGGCCGGATTGGTGATGGTCAAGTCAGAGTTTTGCCCTGTTAGGAGTGTTTATGAAACTGGCGATTATTGTCGCTCAGGCAAAAAACCGGGTTATCGGTGTCAACAATACGTTGCCGTGGCACCTGCCAGAGGATCTGCGTTATTTCAAACAGGTTACCATGGCTAAACCGATTATCATGGGGCGCAAAACGTATGAGTCGATTGGTCGGCCGTTACCGGGCCGGGAAAATATTGTTATCAGTCGACAAGCAGATTATGCCCCGGTTGGGGTGCGGGTTGTGCCATCCATAGAGGAGGCCTGCGCCTTGGCAGAAGATATCTGTCTGATTAATGGGCAGGATGAAGTTATGGTAATTGGCGGTGCCCAAATTTATGGTCAGGCGCTGCCGCAGGCGGATCGGCTCTATATAACCCAGGTAGATGCGGATATTGAAGGCGATGCCTGGTTTCCCGAAGTTGATTATTCACTATGGCAGGAGGTGGCGCGTGAGGATTTTGCCCCTTCCGGGGATAATCCCTATGCCTACAGTTTCTTGGTTTATGAAAAGGACTAGCTAACAGCCATGACAGTCAGATCACTGTTATCCATTTTGTCTGACGGTAAGTTTCATTCCGGTCAGGAGCTGGGTGAACACCTGGGAATCAGTCGCAGCGCAATCTGGAAGCATATGCGTCGGCTGGAAGAAGACGGCCTGGAGATTTACAGCGTCAAAGGGCGCGGTTATCGAATTCCAGGCGGACTGGATCTGCTTAATACTGGGCAGCTGGATCAGCTGTTGGCACCTGCGTTGCGTCAGCAATTAGGTCAGGTTGATCTGCAGTTGAATACGGCTTCCACCAATGCGGCGGCCATGAGTGATTGTTTGCGTGGGAATTGTCACGGCAATCTTTATCTTGCTGAACAGCAGAGCGCAGGCCGTGGCCGCAGGGGGCGTACCTGGGTCAGTCCGTTTGGTCGCAATCTGTATTTTTCGCTGGTCTGGCGCTTTGATCAGGGTATCGGGGCGTTGGAAGGGTTAAGCCTAGTGGTGGGCCTGGCATTGGTTCAGGCGCTGGAACGAATGGGTTTGTCTGGTGCTCAACTTAAGTGGCCTAATGACTTGTTGGTTAACGGCCGTAAGCTGGCGGGCATTCTGCTGGAAATTAACGGCGAAACCTCTGGTGCTTGCCAGGTGGTGATAGGTGTGGGTATTAACGTCGCCATGCCTTATGTTCAAGGCGAGCAGATTGATCAGCCATGGACCGACCTGGCCACAGAAATGCGTGGCGAGGGTTTATTGCGTAATCAGGTGTTGGCGTCATGCCTGAATGAGTTGATTCCTCTGTTGGTGCAATTCAGTGAACGTGGTTTTGTCGAGTTTGCCGAGCACTGGCAGAATTACAATGCGCATCAGGGTCAGCCGATTATTCTGAAGGTGGGTGAAGAAGAGGTTGCAGGCGTCTGTCAGGGTGTCGATGCTTCCGGAGCCCTGTTGCTGGAGACGGGGCAGGGAGTTCAGACTTATCATGGCGGCGAAATCAGTATTCAGCGTAGCTTATGATTCTGGAAATTGATGCTGGCAACAGTTTTCTCAAATGGCGCTGCACTACATCTGATGGCGGTGTTTCGAGTGGTCGCGAGACTTATACATCTCTATTACAGCGTCGTCCTGACGCGTGGTCTACTACGTTCGATTTGGTAAGGATTGCTTCAGTGGCAGGGGAGGCTGTGGAGTCTTCTTTACGGCAATGGCTGCAGCCGCTCACTGTTTCTCCTTTATATTTCGCCCATACCAGTGCGGTCTGTGCCGGTGTGACGAATAGTTATGCTGATCCGTCCCGTATGGGTGTCGATCGTTGGCTGGCGATGCTAGCGGCGTTTAATGAATGTCGTGGTGCCTGTTGTATCGTTGATTGTGGTAGCGCGGTCACGGTGGATTATCTTTCGGCACAAGGTCAGCATCTGGGTGGTTATATATTGCCGGGTATCCGGCTGATGACCGAGAGCTTGCTTAAAGATACAGCCGGGGTACGGTTTGCAGAGCAAGAGATGACAGCGCACCTGACAACACCGGGGACAGACACCGCTAGCGCGGTGGGGCACGGGGTTAATTTTTTGTTTGCGGCACTGCAGGAGAAGGTACTGTCGGAATTGTCGGCTGAAATGACATTGTTCATTACCGGCGGCGATGGTTTGCTGTTTCGTCAGTTGGCCAATCACGGTGAGCTGCGGGAGCATCTGGTATTGGATGGTTTACGTTGGTGCCAGGCATGATTTTGCTGCGCTGGGGTTTGCTGTTGTTATTGCTGGCCAACTGTATGCTGTTTTTCTGGTTCTCTATGCAGGCAGGCAGCAATGAGGAGGCGCAACGGGCTGCGGCAGACTTGCAGCGGTTGCGCTTGCTGGATGAGATTCAGGCAACGGAATTGCAACCCAAGCAGGAGCCATTGGCAGAAGTTGCGCAGGGTAATATCTCAGGCTGGTGTTATGAGATCAGTGGTTACCAGCGGCAAAGCAGGGCGCTGGCCCAGCAACAATGGCTTCAGGACAGGCAGGTTACCGCCTATGTTGAGTCAGAACGTACTGAATTGCAGCGACGTTACTTGCTGCAGTTGCCGGCGGGCGTTTCGATCTCTGAGCGGCTGAGGTTGCTGGATGCATTAAGAAAGCATGACTTGGCAGGTGTTCAGGCGGACATGTCTGGTATGCGTCGGACGCTATCGGTGTATGATTCTGAGCGTGATGCAGATCAGGCCCGAGCCTTGCTGGGATTATTGGATGTGCAGCCGTCGGTAGTGTCAGACAGTCCTTATGCGGTGACTTTTAAGGTGCTGTTTGATTCGGGGATTGATGAAATTTTATTCAATAAAATCAAAGAAATAGTTGCATCCGAGTTGGTTGAGCTAAAAATTCGAAAAAAAGTGTGTGCAGGGGTTGAAAGCCTGAAACGTACTGAGTAATATACGCGCCACTTCGTTGTTGTGAGCCGGTATAGCTCAGTTGGTAGAGCAACTGACTTGTAATCAGTAGGTCCCGAGTTCGACTCTTGGTGCCGGCACCATTTCAACAACGAAGCATCGAAACGATGGTGAGGTTCCCGAGTGGCCAAAGGGATCAGACTGTAAATCTGACGCGCGAGCTTCGGTGGTTCGAATCCACCCCTCACCACCATTCGACAGCAAGGCGGGTATGGTATAGTGGCTATTACCTCAGCCTTCCAAGCTGAAGAGGCGGGTTCGATTCCCGCTACCCGCTCCAGCACTTTATGCTCAAGTAGCTCAGGGGTAGAGCACACCCTTGGTAAGGGTGAGGTCGGCGGTTCAATTCCGCTCTTGAGCTCCATATTTGAAGGGTAGATATAGCAATATATCTGCCCTTTGCTATATTTGGCGCTTCGCAACTCAAACGTAGAGAATGGATCATGGCTAAAGCACAATTTGAACGTTCCAAACCGCATGTAAACGTAGGTACTATCGGCCACGTTGACCACGGTAAAACTACCCTGACCGCAGCACTGACTCGCGTATGCGCAGAAGTATGGGGCGGTAACGCTGTTGCGTTTGATGGTATTGATAATGCGCCAGAAGAGCGTGAGCGTGGTATCACTATCGCGACTTCTCACGTTGAGTATGATTCGCCAGCACGTCATTATGCGCACGTTGACTGCCCAGGGCACGCTGACTATGTGAAAAACATGATCACTGGTGCGGCGCAGATGGATGGCGCGATTCTGGTATGTGGCGCGAC